>NZ_JAAVJD010000113.1 GCF_012033735.1 Streptomyces lonarensis
CAGCAGCTCGCACCGGCCCGCCGCCACCCTCGCGGCCAACGCCCCCGGTGCGTCCGGCGGGCCGAGCGCCTCCGCCTGCGCCAGCAGGGACCGGGCGCGGTCGGTCCGCCCCCAGGTCATCGCCCACCCCGCGACCATCACCATCGCCTCGGCCGCCTGCCGCCGGCCCTGCGGGCGCTCCGCCACGCGCTGCGCGGCCGACTCGACCGCGTCGAGGTACTCCTCGAAGGTGGTGCACCGGGGCACCAGGCCGTGGCGCAGCAGCGGCTCCTCCAACAGGGTGAGCAGCCGCAGCGCCTCCGCGTGCTCGCCCACGTCCCGCAGGTGGCGGACGGCGGCGTGCACGTCGGCCGTCCGGGAGCGGGCGGTCGCCAGCACACCCCGGCCGCGGTCGGCCCGTCCCGCGGTGGTCGATGCTCGTAAGTCCCGGCGCACCTGGGCCAGCAGCGCCATCGTGGTGGCCGCGTGCCGGCCCCGCACCGCGGACATCACCTGCGGCTCCTGCGCCAGCTCCCTCCGGTAGTGGTCGCGGATCACGCGCGGCATGGTGAAGTGGTAGTCGCCCCGGGCCCCCGCGCCGCTCATCAGCAGGCTCTTGTGGACCAGCGTCCCCAGTCCGAGCACCGTCTGCTCCGAGCTGGTGCCGAGCAGCCGCCGGGCCGTGGCGACGTCGACCGGCGCGTCGCACACCGAGAGCCGCTTGAGCAGCTCCGTCTCCTCGGCCGTCAGTGCCGCCTCGCCCCAGGCCAGCGCGTGGTCGATGGAGCGGTGCCGCTCCGGCAGATCGCGCAGCCGGCGGTCGTGGCCGTAGCGCCCCAGCCGCAGCCGGTGCAGCAACTCCCGCGGCGTCAGCGGCCCCACCGCCTCGGCAGCCCATTCGACCACCAGCGGGATGCCCTCCGCGTGCTCGCAGATCTGCACCACCGCCGCCTGCTCGGCGGCGACCACGTGCCGGTAGTGCGGGCTGACGCGTTCGGTGAACAGCCTGACCGCCTCGCCGTCCGGGCCCAGCGAGAGCGGATGCACCGGATGGATGTGCTCGGCCCGGATGTCCAGCGGCAGGCGGCTCGCGCACACCACGGCCGCCTCCGGGCGGGCGGCCAGCAACCGCAGCACCCCGGCGACCACACCCGGTACCACCACGTCGCAGTCGTCGACCAGCACCAGCAGCCGTCCCCCGGGCGGCACGTCGGGCACCGCCCCCGCGGGGCCGCCCGGCACCAGCGCGCTCAACCGGTCGCACGCCTCCGTGTCGTCCGCCAGGTCCGACATCTCCAGCACCAGCAGCCGGTCCAGGCCGGGCCGGGCCGTCGCGCCGAGCGCACACCGCGCCAGTGTGCTCTTTCCGACGCCCGCGAACCCGGTGAGGGTGAGCAGCCGCTCCCCGGGCAGGTCCAGCAGTTCGAGGATCTCGCGCAGTTCACCGCCGTGGCCCACCAGCCGTGCGGCGGCCGGAGACCGCGCGGCGGCCGCTCGGCCGGTCCTGGTGTCGGACCCGTTCTCACCCTGCTTCAGCATCATCGTCACCCCGTTGTCGATCGTTGGAACCCACGACTGCGCACGATGCCGCGCATGGTCCAAATCGGCGCCCGCGGGCGCCCGGAGTGAGGTAGGCCGCCGCTCGACAGCGGCGCGCGGCACATCCAAGTCCCCCGTCGGCGCCGAGCACCGAGCTTTGGATCACCAGCGGTGTGTCACGGCCCGGGTGGCCCGGCCCGCGTGTCGCCGGGGCCCCGCCCGCGTCCCGGGTCCCCCGGCGCGCCGAGCGCGCGGGGAGCAGCGGGGAGCGCCGGTCGCGGCGTCCGTGGGCGGAGCCGCGCCGGGCCGGTGTGGGGGCCCATGCGCCAACACGGTAAAGCAGACCGCCGACAACGCGAACGGATCGGCGGTACCAACTTCATGACCGGAGAGGACAGCTCGGTACGTACAGGGGCACAACGCTGCGGCGATCGCCGCGGACCGAGGAGCCGCGTCCGCCGGAGGCGTCACCCCTCGTGCTCGTCGGGCTCCTCGTCGACACCGGTGTGGTGGTCGTGGTCGGCCGTCCCGGCCTTCCAGTAGCCGTCGACGCTGAGCTGCCGCCGGGGGAGTCCCACCTCCCCGCGCAGGTACCGCCGCACCCCCCGCATCGCCCCCGCCTCGCCGGCGGCGAAGACGAACAGCTCCCCGGTGTCGTCCGGGAGCGGCACACCGCGCAGCGCCGTCTCCAGGGCGCCGCTGTGCCCCGCGGCCACCGGGGCGGTGTCCCGGTGCACCCGGAGCACCTCCAGCCCGACGCCGTCGCCGGGCCGGAGCGGCTGCTCCTCGCCCGCGTCGGCGACCTCCACCACGGCGGTCACGTGCGCCCCCGCGGGCGCCTCCTCGACGAGCCGGGAGATCGAGGGGAGCGCGGTCTCGTCGCCCACCGCCAGGTAACGGGGATAGTTCTCCGGCAGCAGCCAGTTGGCCCGCGGCCCCATCACCACCACGGGGTCACCGGGCCGCGCGTCCCGGGCCCACACCCCCGCGACGCCGTGGTCGTGCACCACGAAGTCCAGGGTGAGCTCGCGTGCCACCGGGTCCCACGCCCGCGGGGTGTAGTCGCGGCGGACCGGCTCGCCCTCGGTGCTGTCGACCTCCCACCCGCCGTCCGGCGTCCGGCGGTAGGCCACCACCCGGTCGCTGCCGGGCGCCGGGAAGTACACCGTGACGTGGTCGCCGCAGGCGAACCGCACGAACGGGAAGCCCGCGGCGAGGTCGTCGCCGGTGAGCACGATCCGCCGGTACCGGGGCGTGACGGCCGACACCCGCGCCACCCGGAGGTCGCGCCGCTCGATGTCCGGCAGGAAGCTCACCTGCTGTTCGCCCGTCAGGTTCGGGCCGGTGAAGGTCGGGAGTTCTCGGCTGCTCATGTGCGGTCTCCTGGAGGTCGGTCACGGCCGCGCGGTGCGCGGGTCCAGCGGGACGACGGAGGGGGTGCCGGTGACCGGGTCCGGCACGACCAGGGCGCGCAGCCCGAAGACCCGCTCGATCAGTTCGGGGGTGACCACCTCGGCGGGCGTCCCGGTGGTCACCACCCGCCCGTCCCGCATCACGATCAGGTGCTGCGCGTAGCGGGCCGCCTGGTTGAGGTCGTGCAGCACCGCCACGATCGTCCTGCCCGCTTCGTGGAGGCCGCGGAACAGCTCCATCAGCTCGTACTGGTGGGCGATGTCGAGAAAGGTGGTCGGCTCGTCCAGCAGCACGACCGGCGTCTCCTGGGCCAGCAGCATCGCCACCCAGACCCGCTGCCGCTGCCCGCCCGACAGTTCGTCGACCAACCGGTGCGACAGCCCGGTCAGCCGCGTCGCCTCCAGCGCTGCGGCCACCGCCTCCTCGTCCGACGCCCGCCACTGCTGCAGCAGGCTCTGGTACGGCGCCCTGCCCCGCGCGACGAGGTCCGCCACCCGGATGCCGTCCGGCGCGGCCGACGACTGGGGGAGCAGCCCCAGCAGCCGCGCCACCTCCTTCGCCCGGTACTCGCCGATCCGCCGGCCGTCCAGCAGGACATGGCCCGCGCTCGGTTCGATCACCCGGGCCAGCGCCCGCAGCAGGGTCGACTTGCCGCAGCCGTTGGGGCCGATGATCGCGGTGAACGAGCCGTCGGGGATGCGGACGGTCAACTCCTCGGAGACGACCCGCTTGTCGTAGCGGACGGTCGCGCCCTCGACGGCGAGCCGCGCCGGCCCGCCGGGGGCGGTCGGCGGGGCGGTGTCGCGGTCGTGTCTCGGCATCGGTGCTCTCCGGGCGTCGGTCAACGGGGGGGTCCGTACTGCCGGCGCGTCTCGCGGACCAGCAGCCGGATGAGGTAGAGGCCGCCCAGGCAGACGGTGATCAGACCGACGGGGACGGGCCGGTAGAACCGGTCGATCAGCAGGGACAGCAGGTGCGCGCCCGAGAGCAGCGCGGCCCCCATCGCGGCTGCGCCGCACAGCCCGGCACCCGCCGAGCGGGTCACCCGGCGCGCCAGCTGCGGCGCCACCAGGGCGACGAAGCCGATGGGGCCGGCCGCCGCCGTCACCAGGGCGACCGTCGCCACCCCGGTCACCATGAGCGCCAACCGGGCGCGGTTCGGCCGCCCGCCCTGTGTCACGGCGACATCGTCACCCAGCTCCAGCCGCCGCAGGTCCCGGGAGAGCAGCAGCGCCGCCACCACGATCAGCGCCGCGACGACCAGCGAGGGCAGCATACTCGTCCAGGAGACCCGGGTGAGCGATCCGGCGCCCCAGAAGCCGACGGTCATCGCGTCGTTGATCTCCGCCCGGGTGATCAGATAGGCGTTGACCGAGCCGAGCGCCGCCGAGACGGCGATGCCCACGATGATCAGCCGGAACCCCTGGACGCCGCGCCGGTAGGCCAGCACGTACACCACGAACGCCGTGGCCAGCCCGCCGGCCAGCGACGCGGCCGCGACCGGCCAGTAGCCGGTGGTGCCGACCACCAGCATGGTGATCACCACGCCGGTGTACGACCCGGCGTCGAACCCGATGATGTCCGGCGAACCCAGCGGGTTGCGGGTCAGGGACTGGAAGATCGCGCCCCCGACGCCCAGCAGCGCACCGAAGACCACCGCGGCCAGCGCCACGGGCAGCCGCCAGTCGAGCACGATCATCCGCTCGAACTCCTCGCCGCCGCCGACCAGGATCGCGGCCACCTGCTCGACCGGGATCAGGTAGTTGCCGAGCGAGATCGCCACCAGCGCGCTCGCCGCGGCGAGCAGCGCCAGCACGGCGGTGACGGCCACGCCCCGGGCGGGCACGCGGCCGGAGAACCACGGGCCGCGCAGCGTGCGGACGGCGTAGCCGAACGCCACGCCGCCCAGCTCGCCCTCGGCGCCCCGGCGCGGGGGTCTGCGGGGGGTCACAGTCCGCTCGCCTTCCGGCGGCGCACCAGGGCGATCAGGACCGGGGCCCCGATCACCGCGGTGAGGATGCCGACCTCGATCTCGCCCGGCCGCCCCAGGACCCGGCCCAGGGCGTCGGCGGTCAGCACCAGCACCGGCGCCGCCAGCGCCGACCCGGCCAGAATCCACCGCTGGTCCGGTCCGACGATCCACCGCACGACGTGCGGGACCATCAGCCCGACGAAGGCGATCCCGCCCGTCAGCGCGGTCGCACCGCCCGCCAGCAGCGTGATGGCGACGATGCCGAGCACCCGGGTGCGGGCCACGTTCACCCCCAGCGAGGCGGCGTGGTCGTCGCCGAGGGCGATCGAGTTGAAGGACCCCGCCAGCGCCAGCGCGATCGCCAGCCCCGCCATGAGGAACGGCGCCACGCTCAGCGCGTCGTCCACCCCGGTCCGTGCGATCGACCCCAGGCCCCAGTTGCGGATCGACCGGAACGTGTCGGGGTCGATCAGCGTCAGGAAGGTCGAGAAGCCGTTCAGCACGGCCCCCAGCGCCACCCCGGCCAGCACCAGCGTCACCGCGGGCACCAGGCCGCCGGCGGCCGACCCGATGAGGTGGACGAGGACGGTCGCGGCGGCCGCGCCGAGGAAGGCGAACCAGACGTACCCGGTGATGTCCGACAGCCCGAAGACCCCGACGCCGAGGGTGACGGCGAACCCGGCCCCGGCGTTCACGCCGAGGATGCCGGGATCGGCCAGCGGGTTCCGGGTGAGTGCCTGGATGAGCGCGCCCGCGACCCCCAGCGCCGCGCCGACCAGGAGGCCGACGACGGTGCGCGGGACCCGCTGCGACCAGACGATGAGGGACGCCTCGGAGCCGTCGCGGTGCCACAGTCCCCGCCAGACCGCCTCGACCGGCAGCGGGTTGGCGCCGACCGCGACGCTCAGCACGACCGACACCACCAGGGCGAGCAGGGTCACCGCCAGGCCGACGGCCCGCCGCCGCGCCGGTCCACCGGAGAACCGCCCGGTCCGCCCGCCGTCCGGGGCGCGCCCGCTCTCCGGATCGCGCCCGCTCTCGCGCCCCGGTGCCGCGGGCCGCGTCCGCCCCTCGACGCTGGTAGCCATCACTGTTCTTCCGTTCCGCCCGCCTCCCGTTGGGGCCGGCCACCGACCGCGGTGCCCGGCCCCTGGTGCGGGTCGTCCTCCGTGCCGCCGTCCGAGGGACGGTCGGTCAGTCGAACTCCACCCCGTCGAGCCAGGTGTCCGCGATCACCTCGGCCGCCCAGGGGAGGCTGAGCGCGCTCGCCCCGCGTCGCATCACCCAGGTGGCGTTGCCGCCGGCGCCCTCCTCGTCGCTGACGACCGCGACGTAGCGGCCGTCGGCCACCACGGGCACCGACCGGAACAGCTCGTCCGCCTCGCGCGCCTCCCGGGTGGGGGCGTCCATGTAGCTCAGCACCAGGACGTCGGCGTCCAGCAGGTTCACGTTCTCGTCGGCGACCTTGGGGTCGTCCACGAAGTCCGCCGCCAGCGGGTTGGGGTCGAAGCCCAGGTCGGTCACGAACGTCTCCGCGGTACCGCCGGTGACGGTGTAGTACTCCACCCCCGTCGTGTACTCGGTGGCGATCGTGATGGTGCGGCCCGCGTACTCGGGGTGGTCCGCCGCGACGGCGGCGACCGCCTCCTCGGCGTCGGTGATCGCGGTCTCCGAGGCGGCGCTCAGGTCCAGCGCCTCGCCGACCTGCCGCTGGAGCTCACGCCAGTCGGCCTGGTCGCCGGAGAGCTCCTCCTCGACCTCCAGCACCGGGGCCACCGAACTCAGCCGCTCGTAGTCCGCGTCCTCGGTGGGGAAGTTCAGCGCGACGATCAGGTCGGGGTCCGCCGCGGCGATGCCCTCCACGTTGACCGGGTCCCGGCGCGTGGCGGTGTCGATGGTCTCGATGGCGTCGAACCACTCCTGGTCGCGCCACTCCCACTCCTGCTCCTCGGTCTGGGTGTAGACCGGGGTCACCCCGATGACCTCCAGCACGTCCAGGTTGGTCGAGAAGCCGATGACCGCGATCCGCTCCGGGCGCTCCTCCAGGACCGCCTCCGACCGCGACTGCACCGTCAGGGGGTACTGCGTCGTGCCCTCGGCCGCCGGCAGCAGCCCCTCGGCGCCGCCGGAGCCCTCGCCCCCGTCCGGCGTGTCCGCCGAGCCGCCGTCCGCACCGCCGGAACCGTCCGTGTCGTCGGACCCGCCGGCGCATCCCGCGAGAACGACCAGCGCCGCCGTCGCGGCGAGCAGTCCCCGGGTGCCTCTCCGGGGGAGCACAGCCCTGGTCATATACGTTTCCTCCTCGTGGGTCGGCCGCACACGCGGCCCGGGCGCCCACGGCAGCGGCCGCGCCCGATGATCTACCCCAGAGGTTAGGTGAGCCTACCCTGACTGTATTCTCTGTATTCGACACAAGGTGCACAGTTCCCGACATCTGCCGGCGCGCCGGCCCGCGCGGGCGTCGACGGAGGTGGCGGATGGCACGGCAGACGTGCGAGCGGGCGGCGGAGGCCGGACGGCACCGCACCTGGATACCGCCGACATCCCTCTCCCACCGCCGCGAGGACCACCTGCACGTCCTGCTCTGGCTGGTCCACGGGGAGGCCGAGTTCCACGTCGGCGACACCGAGCGCTCGCTGACCGCCGGCCACGCGCTCTGGGTGCCCCGGGGCACTCACCACGGCTTCACCACCCGCGCCAACTCGGTCACCGTGCCGCTGTTCTTCCCCGCCGAGCGGACCGCCACCACCCTGCGCGAACCCACCGTGGTCACCGTCCACCGCGACCTGCGGCCGCTGATGCTCGCCTACTCGGTGTCCCTGCACACGGAGGTCCGCCCCGAGGCCAACCTCGCCCGGCAGATCCTCGCCCTGGTCGAGGCCGGGCCCGCGCTCTCCACCGCGCTCCCGCTGCCCGCCGGCGGGCCGGCCCGGCACATCGCCGAGACGCTGCGCCTCAACCCCGGCGACCCCCGCTCCGTGGAGGAACTCGCAGCCTCGGCCCACACGACCTCCCGCACCGTCGAGCGGGCCTTCCGGGCGGAGACCGGGATGACGCTGCGGGAGTGGCGCATCCGCCACCGCATGGAAGCCGCCGCCACGCTGCTGCGCACCGACACCGGCCTCGACGCCGTCGCCCACCGGGTGGGATACACCAACGTCAACTCGTTCCGACGCGTCTTCACCGGCCACTTCGGGCTGTCGCCCACCGCCTACGCCAAGCGCTACCGGACGGCCTGAGCGCGCCGCGCGCAGCACGGCCGCCCGCTGCACGCCGGGCCCGGCTCGCCCGGACACCGCGTGTCCGGTCAGTCCTGCTCCGGGAGGGCCACGGTGAGGTCGACCTCCACCAGCTGCCCCGCGTAGCCCAGCTGCGCGACGCCCACGAGCGTGCTGGCCGCGGCCAGGGCCGGGCCGAGCGCCGAGGCCCGCAGCCGGTGCCAGGCAGCGGCCAGGACCGGGGTGTCGTCGCTGCGGACGTAGATGGTCGAACGCACCACCTGGTCCGGGGTCGCCCCCACCGCCGCGAGCGCGGTCATGGCGTTGGCGACGACCTGGTCCACCTGCTCCTCGTGGGAACCCGCCCCGACGAGCGCGCCGTCGGGCCCGAGGGGGCACTGTCCCGCGAGATAGGCGGTGCGGCCCGCCTGCACGACGGTGATGTGGTGGTACCCCGGGGTGGAGTGCAGCTGGGGCGGGCTGAGGTGGCTGACGCGCGTGTCCATGGGGCCGTCCGATCCGATGTCGTTCGATGCCGCCGCCCGGCACGTCCACCCCCGAACATCGGGGCGGACGCACCGGGCGGCTCCCTCCCGGCACGATGGCCGGCCGGGAGAGGCGGTGCCGGTGGTCAGGGGGTGGACTGCTCGGCGTTCCACTCACGGGCCAGCATCGCGTAGTGCAGCTCGCCACCCCATTCGCCCTTGAAGATCTCGGACTCCACGAAGTGCGCCTCCTGCCGCATGCCCAGACGGCTCATCAGCTTGGCCGAGGACGCGTTGCGGGGGTCGCAGCGGCCGATGATCCGGTGGAGGTCGAGCTGCTCGAAGCCCAGCCGCAGCATCTCCCGCGCCGCCTCGGTGGCGTAGCCACGGCCGTGGAACTCCGGGTGCATCACGTACCCGAACTCGCCCTGCCGGTTCTGCTCGCTGAGCCAGATCAGCAGCACGTAGCCGATGACCTTGCCCTCCAGCTCGACGGCGAGCAGCAGCGTGTCGCCCTCTTTGCGCAGCGCCGTCTGCCCCTGCCGGACCGCGAGCTCCTTGGCGTTGTCCTCCGGGGTGCGGGGCTCGTTGAAGAGGTAGCGTGCCACGTCCGGCCGCGACTCGAACTCCAGCATGTCCGCCTCGTCGCCCGCGGTGTACGGCCGCAGCACGAGTCGTTCGGTCGTGATCGGCTCGGAGATCTCGATCATGTGTTTCATCTCTTCCTGGTCTCACCGGGGAGGCCGGTTCGTCCCTGTGGATCGGTTGGTGCGGTGTACCGGGGCCCTGATCGGCTCCGGAGTCCAGCGGTGCGGCGGCGCGGTGGGTCCGGCGCTCACCGGTGGTGGGCCGCGGCGGGCCCGGTGCGGCAGCAGCTCGGACCTCGTCCGAATCCCGTCGGTCGCACGGCGGGTTCCGGACGGACGCCGCCAGGGGCGGCGGTGCGGGCGTAGGGCTCCAACAGTTCCGGCACGTGGTGGATGTGCCCGTCGACGAGGACGTGCTCCACGCGCGCGGCATCCGCCACCCGCCGCAGCGGGTCGCCCTCGACCACGACGAGGTCGGCCCTGGCCCCCGGCGCGACGACGCCGAGCGACCCGCGCGCCCCCAGCGCGGCGGCTGCGTTGCCCGTGGCCGTCCGCAGCGCGTCGACCGGGGTGAAGCCGTACGTGACGAGAGCGCGCAGATTCTGGTGGATGCCTATCCCGATGTCGTCCAACGGCGCGTCGGTGCCCGCCACCACCGTCCCCCCCCGGCACGGTGCACGCGGAGCAGGAGGTCCACGTCGTTCTCGGTCCACGCCTGGTTCAACGCGTTGCCCGGGCCCTCCGCCTGACGGACCTTATCCCACAGCCTGCGGTACTCCCACTCGGGAAAGAGGACCCGGGTCCGACGGTCCTCGACGAGGTCGGTGGAGTCCAGGAAGAGCTCGTTGGCGAAGAGCAGCGTGGAGGAGACCCACATGCCGGAGTCGGCCAGTATCCGCACGGTGTCCTCCGCCGTGCGGCCAGCCGAGAAGCCGAGCGTGCGGGAGTAACCGGGCGATCAGCTTTCTGTGGCGAAGGCCCAGCGCGGGTCGTCAGGCTCTCCTCGCCCTCGCTCACCTGCGCAACGGGCACGCCGTCGCTGAGCTCGTGGCTGGATTCGTTGTCGGCACCACGACCGGCCACCGCTACGTCGCCGAGGTCATCGGCCTCCTGGCCGCTCTCGCCTCCACCCTGGCCGAGGCCGCCCGGATCGCCTCGGCGAAGGCCTTCGTCATGCTGGACGGGACACTCCTACGGGTCGACCGTGTCGCCGCCCACGTCCAAGCCGTCCTCACCCTGCATCTCACCAGCTCAGCAGCATGTCGGAACGGCTCACCGCAACCTGTCGAGTCACTCGGGCACACGCCATGCCTCCCGCGCGACCCGGCGAGGCGGCGGGGTCGGTGGCTCGGGGTGGTCTCGCGCAGCGGCACGGCGGTGCCGGTGGCGCCGAGGGTCGGAGGGTGCTCGTCCGCCACCGCGGGCAGCGTGAGCGGTGGCACGGGTGACGTGAACGACGAAACCGCGTGGTGCCGAGGCTGTGCCTCCGGCTCCACGCGGCTGTGTCAGTGTCCGAGGGGGGACTTGAACCCCCACGCCCGATAAAGGGCACTAGCACCTCAAGCTAGCGCGTCTGCCATTCCGCCACCCGGACAGGGCTGCCGCCTGCGGCCCTGCGGGCCCGGCGACGTGGGAAACCATAGCAAAGCCCGGGCGTGCCGATCACCTCGGCGGGGTGCGGGCGGCGCCGCGCGCCCCTCGGAGGCGGGACGGCCCGCCGCAGCGGTGCCGCGGGGGAGAGGATGGGGAGACGGGCACCCGCCGCCGGCCGCCCCGGAACGGCCGACCCCGGTCGCGTGACGGCACCGCGGCGCGCGTGCGACGGCGACGCAACGAGCCAAGGGAGAGGGAACGTTGAGCGAGCAGGATCTCGGCACCGCCGAGCAGGAGGTCGTGGAGCTGTGCCGCGACCTGATCCGTATCGACACCAGCAACTACGGCGACGACTCCGGCCCCGGTGAGCGCAAGGCCGCCGAGTACGTGGCCGAGCAGCTGGCCGAGGTCGGCCTCGAACCGAAGATCTTCGAGTCCCGTCCCGGCCGCGCCTCCACCGTGGCCCGCATCGAGGGCGAGGACCCCTCGCGGCCCGCACTGCTGATCCACGGTCACACCGACGTCGTGCCGGCCAACGCCGAGGACTGGACGCACGACCCGTTCTCCGGCGAGATCGCCGACGGCTGCGTCTGGGGCCGCGGCGCGGTCGACATGAAGGACATGGACGCCATGACGCTGGCGGTCATCCGCGAGCGGATGCGGTCCGGCCGGAAGCCGCCCCGCGACGTGGTGGTGGCGTTCCTCGCCGACGAGGAGGCCGGCGGCGCCCACGGCGCGCGCTTCCTGGTCGACCGCCACCCCGAGCTGTTCGAGGGCGTCACCGAGGCCATCAGCGAGGTGGGCGGCTTCTCCTTCACCGTCAACGAGAACCTCCGGCTCTACCTCATCGAGACCGCCCAGAAGGGCATGCACTGGATGCGGCTGACCGTGGACGGCACCGCTGGCCACGGCTCGATGACCAACACCGACAACGCGATCACCGAGCTGTGCGAGGCGGTCGCCCGCGTCGGCCGCCACACCTTCCCGGTGCGGGTCACCCCGACGGTGCGGTCCTTCCTCGACGAGCTCTCCGACGCGCTCGGGGTGGAGCTCGATCCGGAGAACATGGACGAGACCCTCGCCCGGCTCGGCGGCATCGCCAAGCTGATCGGCGCGACGCTGCGCAACACGGCCTCGCCCACCCAGCTCGGCGCCGGGTACAAGGTCAACGTCATCCCGGGCCAGGCCACGGCGCACATCGACGGCCGCTTCCTCCCCGGGCACGAGACCGAGTTCCTCGCCGACCTCGACCGGTTGCTGGGCCCCCGGGTGCGCCGCGAGGACGTCCACGCCGACAAGGCGCTGGAGACGAGCTTCGACGGCGACCTCGTCGCCGCGATGCAGTCCTCGCTGCTGGCGGAGGACCCGGTGGCCCGCGCGGTCCCGTACATGCTCTCCGGCGGCACCGACGCCAAGTCCTTCGACGACCTCGGCATCCGCGGTTTCGGCTTCGCCCCGCTGAAGCTGCCGCCGGAGCTGGACTTCGCCGGGATGTTCCACGGCGTGGACGAGCGGGTCCCCGTCGACGGCCTGCAGTTCGGCGTGCGGGTGCTCGACCGCTTCCTCGACGCCAGCTGACGGCACCCCGGCGGGGGTGCGGTCGGTGATCCGTCCGTACCCCCGCCGGTAATCGCCCGGTCGTACGAAACCCTCCGGACGGGTGAAACCCCGCCGGGGTTCGTAGCTTCGTTGGCCTGCCCTCGTTACTGACGATGGCGATCCCTTACCGGGGGTCGCGGCGGTTCCCGCTACCGGGGAATCGCTTGTGTCAATGAGGAGGAAGCATGATCAAGAAGGTTGTCGCCGCCGCGGCTGCCACCGGCGGTCTCGTGCTCGCGGGTGCGGGCGTCGCCGTCGCCGACGCGGGTGCCCAGGGTGCCGCCCTGAACTCCCCCGGTGTCCTCTCCGGCAACGTCGTCCAGGTCCCGGTCCACGTGCCCGTGAACCTGTGCGGCAACACCGTCTCCGTGATCGGGCTGCTGAACCCCACGTTCGGCAACACCTGCATCAACAAGTGACGTTGCGCCTCACTGACATGAGGGCTTGACGCCGGGCGGCTCCGGAGCGCACAGCGCTCCGGAGTCGCCTGGTTCCCTGGGGCGGAGGGCGTGACGAGTTCCACCTCCGCCTCTTCCACGAGGTATCTAGGCAGGGGAACAACCACAATGCGTGAGGTCACCAGGAAGGGCCTGATCTCCGTCGCGGCCGCCGGCGGTGTGCTGGTGCTGTCCGGGGGAACGGCGTTCGCCGATTCCGGCGCCGAGAGCGTAGCGGCCAACTCGCCGGGCGTCCTGGCCGGCAACAACGTGCAGGTCCCGGTCCACGTGCCGGTCAACCTGTGCGGCAACACGGTCAACGTGATCGGGCTGCTCAACCCGGCGATCGGCAACAGCTGCGCCAACGTCTCCGCGCCGTCGCACGGCAAGGACGGCGGCAAGGGCGGCAGCCACAGCCACGGTGGGGGCGCCGAGGCGGAGAGCGTGGCGGCCAACTCGCCGGGCGTCGGCTCCGGCAACAACGTGCAGGTCCCGGTCGACGTCCCGGTGAACGCCTGCGGCAACGGCGTCTCCGTCGTCGGCCTGCTGAACCCGACCACCGGCAACGCCTGCGGCAACGGCGCGGTCCCGGAGACCCCCGGCAACCCGGGCAACCCGGGCAACCCCGGCGAGCCGGAGACGCCCGTCACCCCGGAGGAGCCGGAGACCCCCGAGACGCCGGAGGAGCCCGAGACTCCCGAGACGCCGGAGGAGCCGGAGACCCCCGTCACCCCCGAGACGCCGGAGACCCCGGAGACCCCCGAGGGGCCGGGCAACCCGGTCACCCCGGAGAGCCCCGAGACGCCCGGTTCCCCCGAGGGCCCGGAGGGTCCGCGCGGTGACGACCCGCGGGGCGAGTCGCCCGACCGCGGCTCGCTCGCCGAGACGGGCAGCGACCTGGCGCCCGCGGCGGCCCTGCCGCTCGCGGCCGGCCTGCTGGCCGGCGGCGCGGTGCTGTACCGGCGCTCCCGCGCCAACGCCTGACACTCGGGCACCGCAGCTGAACGGGGCGGGACGGCCGCCTCTCGTGGAGGCGGCCGCCCCGGCCCTCGTCGTACCCGTCGTGCCTGCCGCGCCCTCATGGGCGAGCCGGCGGCTCACCCGCGTCGCGTGCGCCACCGTACCGCCGCGCCGGACCGGTCCGGCGCGGGGAGCGCACCCGCGCCGCATCCACCGGCACTCGGGGCGGAGAGGGGCGTGTGGTGGCTCGCCGGCGGTCCGGCTGCGAGACCGGCGCACTGCGCGCCATCCGCACGGCGCGAACGCCCCCGGCGGGCGCCTGCGCGCCACGCCCGGGTCACCAGGTGGCGCGCACCTGGCGGATCACCCTGCGCCGCAACCGCACCCGTCTGCTGCCGTCCGGAAACAGCCGGAGTCTGTCCAGTTCCCAGTGGCCGTACTCGGCGTGCTCGGTCAGGAGGCGGGTCGCAGCGGCACGGGAGACCCCGCGCGGCACGAAGACATCACGAAACTCGTATTCCGGCATCGAATCCATTGTGCGGGCAGGCCCCGGTTGCCGATACCGTCTGCACCATGTCTGATGCTGCGCAGCCCAGCGCTGCCGAGGTCCGAGCCGCCGCCGAAGCCCTGAAGGAGGCGCTGGACCGCCACCTGGACGCCGTGGAGCGGCGCGCCGCCGGCGGTGCCGGTGCCGCCGCGGACGCCGAGGTGTTCAACGCCTTCAACGAGCTGGCCGCGGCCGGCGAGGTGTACGACGAGATGCTGTACGAGGTCCACGACGAGGTGACCCCGTTCGAGGTGCCCGCCACCGACGGGCGGGCCGAGTACGACGGGCCCGAGGAGCCGGAGACGCTGAGCGTCTACATCCGCCGGGACTACACCGTCAGCGAGCCGCGACGGCTGCTCGCGCAGGCCGAGCGGGTCGCCGACCTCGACCCGGAGTCCGTGGACGAGGACGAGGCCGTCGGGGTGGGCGCCGGGCACAGCCTGCACGCCGCCATCGGGGTGCTCTTCGGGGAGTTCGAGCCGGACGAGATCGCCACCCGCCATGCCGAGTTCGGCCTGGAGGAGGGGGACGCCACCACCTGGGTCGCCGCCGGCGAGGACGCCACGGAGCCGGGGGAGTGGCTGCCCGCCCCGTTCGAGAACGTCGACCCGGAGCGGGTGATCTGCCGCTTCGACATCAGCGAGGCGTTCGACGAGGACGATCTCGACAGCCTGTGAGGGCGCGGGCCACCGCCCCCGCGGTGGCCCGCAACGCACCGTCCGCTGCCGCGCCGCGGCCCGGCAGCGGACCGCCCGGCACCGGGCTCAGTCGAGGCAGAACTCGTTGCCCTCGGGGTCCGTCATCACGATGAAACCCGGACTCATCGGGGGCTCCGGCTCGTCGCGGCGTACCCGGGTCGCGCCGAGGCCCACGAGGCGGGCGCACTCGGCCTCCAGCGCCGCCATCCGCTCGTCGCCCTGCAGCCCCGGAGCGGCGCGGACGTCGAGGTGCACGCGGTTCTTCGCCGTCTTTTCTTCCGGCACCTGCTGGAAGAACAGCCGGGGCCCCCGCCCGGTCGGGTCCTCCAGAGCCGACCGCGTGTCGCGTTCCGCCTCCGGGACGCCGAGCCCCGCGAGGAACTCGTCCCAGGCGACCAGCGGGTCGGCGCCCTCCGGCAGCTGCACGCCGGGCGGCGCCGGGTGGACGTAACCCAGCACGTCCCGCCAGAAGACCGACAGCGCCCGAGGGCTCCGCGCGTCGAAGGTGACCTGGATCTCGCTGCTCATCGCCTCACTCCTCTCGTCTCACCGGGCGGCTCGTGCCGGCCCGGGGCTCACGCCTCCTCGGAGTCCGCCGCGCCCTGGCGCAGCAGTTCCGCCAGCCGGGTGGCCCGAGGCCGGGGCGCCGCCGCGACCGCGGCCGCCAGCGCCGGTCCAGCGCCCTGCACCACCGACAGGTGGCGGCGCGCCCGGCTGAACGCGGTGTGGACCCACGCCCGGTCGAGCAGCGCGCCGGCGTCGCCGGGCACCACCGCCACGACCGCCGGCCAGGACCGCCCGGCCGCCTGGTGCGCGGTGAGCACCCAGCCGTGTCGCAGCGACACCTCGTCCGCCGGGACGGTGACCCGCCCGTCCAGGGTCTCGCAGACCAGGCTGCGCGTCGCGGAGTCGGCCTCCCGCACCGTCCCGGAGACGGTGCGCCCGACCCCGGCGGACCAGACGGCGCGGTCCCCGGGGTCGAAGCCGCCGAACCGTCCGGGGCCCGGGTTCACCCGCTCCTTCACCGCGGCGTTGAGCGCGCGGGTCCCGCAGGGGCCGCCGTGGGCGGTGGTGAGCACCACCACGTCGGCGGGGCCGGCGCCGAACGCCCGGGGGATGGACTCCGTGAGCAGCTGCACCGTGCGGTGCACCGCCTCGCCCGGGTCGTGCGCGGGGACGACGACCACCTCGTTGCCCGGGGCGTCGACCCGCGCCAGCTCGCCGGCGGCGACCAGCGAGACCAGCTCGCCCACCGGACCCTCGTCCGGCGTCCGGGAGGCCACCCGCGGGCAGATCCGGGAGCCGAGCAGGTCGGCGAGTACCTGGCCGGAGCCGGCAGGGCCGAGGAGACCGGGCTCGCCGCTCAGCACCAGCCGGGAGCCGTCGGGCATCGCCTCCACCAGCGCGGCGGCCGCCTCGGTGTCCAACTGCTCTGCGTCGAGGACCGCCAGCAGCTCCAGCGCCAGCGCCCCCTCCTCGTCCCGGTCGGCCGCCCCGGGGCCGGCGAGCAGCTCGGCCGGCGTTCGCGCGGTCACCCCCGCGGTCACCTCGGCGGCCGGCGCGGTCGGTCCCCGCCGTGCCGACGGCCTGCTCCGCGGCCTCTCCGGCGCTCCCGTCCGGCGCCGCCCCCTCGGGACCGTCCGAGCGCTGCGGGGCGTCGTCGCCGCCCGACGCGAGCTCGACCGCGCCTGCGTCCGGCTCCGCCGGGGACGCCGCCGGGTCCGGGGCCTGGCCCTGGTCCGCCGTGTCCCCGTCCGCTGCCGGCTCCGCCGGCTTCGTCACGTCGGCGGACGCGGCCGGGTCGGGCACGCGGCAGGTGGCGCGCAGCCGCAGGAGCCCGTCGGCGAGCCCCTCCTCGGCGACGGCGCAGCGGTCGAGCCCGAACAGGGTGCGGGCCGGGACCTCGCCCGCCTCGTCCGGCTCAGCCCCCGGCACCGGCTCCTGGAAGGCCAGCACGGCCCCCGCCTCGACCGCGTCCTCCAGCGCCGCCTCGCCGTCCGCGACGGCGTGGGCGGCGAGGTCCCGGCGCAGCTCCTCGGGGGTCCGGACGGTGTGCCCACGTCGGGCCGCACCCTCCAGCAGCCACACCGCGAGGGCGCGGGTACGCCGCTCGTCGTCGGGCCCGCAACCCTCACCCAGCAGGGCACGGGCGAAGTCGTCCGCCTGCGCCGGCCGGACCCCCGGCGCCGCCAGCAGCGCCCAGGGATCGGCACGCAGCACCTCGGCGGCGCGGGGGCCGAGCGCTCCCGTGACCGGGCCCGCCAGCGAGCCCGGCGCGCCGCTCTCGGCCAGCAGCGCGGCCAGCCCCTCGGCGGGGGAGGAGGG
>NZ_JAAVJD010000114.1 GCF_012033735.1 Streptomyces lonarensis
CCTGCGGCCGCCCTCGGGCGGTCGGCGACGCGGGACGCCGTTCACCGCTCGCCGGTCACGCCGACGGTGTCGAGCGGGGCTCTGCCCGACCGCCCCCGCGGCGCGGTGGCCCCGGCCGGAGCAGCACCGGGCGCGCGTCGGCCGCCGGACCACCTGACCGGCGGACGTACCGACGCGGGGGCCGTCCGGCCGCCTGGTGCGTCACGGCCGGACGGCGGGTCTCAGCCCGTCACCTCGGACGGGAAGGCGCCCCCCTTGGCGGCGGTCAGGGCGAAGCCCGCTGCCAGGTCGGTGAGGCGGGCGGTCCCGTCTCCGCCGAGCGCATCGTACGGGGCGCGGTCCAGCCGGTCGGTCTCGTTCTCGATCGCCTTGCGCAGGGCGACGCCGTCCTCGGTCAGCCGGCCGTCGCCGGCCAGCAGGCCCCGCTCCCGGAGCCTCGCCTGGGCGGCGTTCCACTCCTCCTCGCTCCAGCCGCGGGTCTCCCGCAGCCAGGCGGGGTGCTGGCCGTGGCCGCTCGCGGCGTGGCTGATCATCGCTTCCGCCGGGTCCAGCCCCTCCCGCAGCAGGACGGCGACGTGCCCGTCGCCCCGGTGCTCGCGCAGCAGGGTCGCGGCGTGCCACAGCCGCAGGTGCGGGGCGTGCGGCGTGGGGAGGTCGGCGTTGGCCGCGTACACCGTGCGTCCGTGGGGGCGGCAGCCGTGCGCGGCGCGCAGGGCGAGCTCGGCCGCCTCCGCCATCTGCGGCGACTCGACGGTGCGGTCGCCGAGCAGGCGGCGCAGGACGCCGTCGGCCGCGCGGAGCCGCGCCTCGACCACGGCCGCCGGCCGTGGCCGCTCCCAGACGGCGGGCAGATGGCGGGCGACGAGGCCGGGGCGGAAGGAGTAGAACGCGGCGGAGACGGCGCCGGCGCCGACCCGGCCCATCGGGGCGGCGCGGGTGGCGAGGTAGGCGGCTGTCTGCTCGCCGATGCCGAGCGCGGCCATCTCACGCGGTAGCTCGGGGGAGAAGTACAGCAGCGAGTGCAGTGGATTGAGTGCGGCGTGACAGCGCCTGCCGGCGCGGGAAGGCGGGGAGGTCATGCCCGTCACATTACCGAGCGGTATATACCGGGGGTAGTCCGCGGTCGTGCCCGGACCGCGCCCGCCGGGGCCCGGCCCCGCCCGGTCGGCGGCCGGCCGCGGACGCGCCGGGTGGGCGGGCGGTCAACCGGGCCAGCGGAACCGCGGCTCCCGCCGCTCCAGGAAGGCGGCGACCCCTTCCGCCAGCTCGTGCTCCGCGTTGCGCGGCCCTGACCAGCGCTCCGCGTGGTCGCCCTCCGGTCCGTGGTCGACGAACGCCTTGGCCGCCTGCTGGGACAGTCGGGAGCGCGCCGTGAGGGTGGCGGTGAGGGCGGCCACCCGGTCGTCCAGGGCCTCCGCCGGGTGCACCTCGTTCACCAGGCCGCAGGTCAGCGCCCGTTCGGCCCCGATGAGCTCGGCCGAGAAGAGCAGGTACTTGGCGGTGGCCGGGCCGACGAGACGGCTGAGCCGGGCCGTGGCGCCCGGCGGGTAGACGATCCCCAGACGCGCGGGGGTGATGCCGAGCACCGCGTCCTGGGCGGCCAGCCGCAGGTCGCAGGCGACGGCGAGCTGGCAGCCGCCGCCCACGCAGTGGCCCCGGACGACGGCGAGTGTCGGGCCGGGGAAAGCGGCGAGCGCCTCCTCGGCGGCCGAGGCCAGCTCCCGGGGGGCGGTGCCGGACCGCAGGCCTGTGATGTCGGCCCCGGCGCTGAAGGTCCCGCCGTGGCCGGTCAGCACCAGCATCCGCACGTCGGGTTCGGTGGCGAGTTCCGCCACCGTTGCGGCCAGCGTGCGCCACATGCCGGGCGTCAGGGCGTTCCGCTTCGCCGGGTTGCGCAGGGTCACGGTCGCGACGCCGTCCACGACGCTGCTGAGCACGGCAGGTTCCATGAGGGGCGATGGTAGGCCCCCGACGGGGATGTCCGGAACCGGGTGCCCGGATGGCGTAGGAACAGCGGCGCCGAGCGCCGGGAGGGAGGAACCTGGCGAGCGAGGAGGTGCCGCCATGCGCCACAGGGAGTCGCAGCAGCCGCAGGACCCGGGACGGGAGCTGCACCGCAGCCTCGGCCGGTTCGCCGCCCTCGGTGCCGTACTGGTGGCGGCGGGGCTGGTCGGGCTGGTGTACACAGGCGCCGCGACGCTCCAGTCGATGGTGCTGTTCGGATGGCTGCTGCTGGTCGGCGGCGTCGTGGGCCTGCTGCACGCGGTGCTCTCGCGGGGGTCGAACTTCGTGTGGGTGGGGCTGATCGCCGCGGCGCTCAACCTCGCGGCAGGGGTGATCCTGATCCGGCACCCGGAGGTGGCCGCGGCCGGGCTCAGTCTGTTCGTGGCCCTGCTCCTGCTGACCGGCGGGGTCTTCCGGTTCGTCGGCGGGCTCGTGGTGCGCGGCCCCCAGATGATGTGGACCGTGGTGCAGGGCGCGTTCGGCCTGGTGCTCGGGCTGATGGTGCTGCTGGAGTGGCCCACCGCCACCTGGTACGTCCTGGGGACGTTCCTGTCGCTGGCGCTGCTCTTCGACGGGCTCGGGTTGTTGGCGACCGGGATGGCCGGGCGCCGCATCCTCGCCATGGTCGGCAGCACACGTGCGGGGACGGGAACAGGAACAGGAACAGGGACAGGAACGGGAACAGGCGCGGGCATCGGCGGCGGGCGCGAGGCCGGCGGCGGGTCGGTCCCCGCGGGCGGTGACGCGCCGCACGGGGCGCCACCGCACCCCGGCGAGCCGCCGGCCGGGTCCCCACCCGCGCGGTGAGGCCGTGACCCGGGGCGGCTGCCTGGGCCGGTGGCGTGGAACCGTCGCTCCCCGCCGATCCACGGCAGTGAACGTTCACTTCGCGGTCGGAAATCGAAGCTGGTCTCTCATTGGCGAAAGAGAAGCACGCTTATTCGGTGAGTTCCGTGCAGTCGGTCACAGGG
This sequence comes from Streptomyces lonarensis, assembly GCF_012033735.1. Classification (GTDB taxonomy): domain Bacteria; phylum Actinomycetota; class Actinomycetes; order Streptomycetales; family Streptomycetaceae; genus Streptomyces; species Streptomyces lonarensis. The sequence continues at coordinate 2,976 of NZ_JAAVJD010000114.1, forward strand.
CGCTGGCACATGCCAACACTCGGAGACATGCGGCGCACCCTCGCGCCGCCCTCCGAAGCGCATGACACGAGAGATGAGGGGCCGGTGCCGGACAGAATGGACAGCCGATCGCACGCCTCGACGCAGCACGTGCTGCCCGCACGGCACCGGCCCGACGGCACCTGGCGCTTCACCGTTCCACCCGTCGATGGCTCGGTCCCCTGGGTGCGGCACGCCGTCCGCGACCTCCTGCGGCGACGGCGGGCCCCCGTCGGCGACGACCTGATGTTCGCCGTCGAGCTGGTGCTCTCGGAACTGGTGACCAACGGCGTACGCCACGCCGCGCTGCTGACACCGCAGATCGGCGTCGAGGTGACCCTGCTGGACGGGTGGCTGCGGCTCGGCGTGGAGGACGGCCACCCCTACCGGCCGCGCGCCCTGGAGGCCGTGCCCGACCAGCACGAGACGGGCGGCCGGGGGCTGCTCCTGGTCAAGGCCGTGGCCCTGGAGGCCGGCGGCGACTGCGGGGTGACCCCCACCGCCGGGGGCGGCAAGGTCATCTGGGCGACGTTCCCGCTGTACTGAGCTGCCGCCGGCCACCGGCCGCCACCGGAGCGCCGGACGACAAGAGCCGGCCCGGCGCCGTCACCGCACCCGCCTCACCAGCCGCCGGCACCGCCGGTGGTCTCCCGGATGGCCGGTCGGGCGGCGTCGAGCACCGTCATGAACCAGGCGGAGAACGGGTCGACCGCGTGGCGGCGGGCCAGTTCCTCGGCCGTGACCAGCGCGGTCGCGCCGACCTCCTCGGGATCGGGCGCGGCCGGGGCGCCGGTCAGCCCCACGAAGAGGTGGTTGTACTCCTGCTCCACCAGGCCCGAGACCGGGTCGGGGTGGTTGTAGCGCACGGTGCCCGCCTCGCGCAGCAGCGAGGGCGCGGTGCCCAGTTCCTCCGCGGTCCGCCGCACCGCGGCGAGGAACGGCGGCTCGCCCGGGTAGGGGTGACCGCAGCAGGTGTTGGACCAGACCCCGGGGGAGTGGTACTTGCCGGCCGCCCGCTGCTGCAGGAGCAGCCGCCCCTCGGCGTCGAAGAGGAAGACGGAGAACGCCCGGTGGAGCCGCCCCGGTGCCTGGTGCGCCGACAGCTTCTCCGCCGTGCCGATGGTCGTGCCGTCCTCGTCCACCAGCTCCAGCAGGATCGGCTCGGGCCCGGTCTGCTCGGGGCTGCCGGTGGTGACGTCGGTTCGCTGGGGCATGGGCGCCTTTCGGGATGTGCACGTCGCCCCGGACGCCGCCCGGGGGACCGGCCCGCCGTGCTGGGGCCTGGCACCAGTGTGCCGTAGCGGACCCCGCGGGCGCGTCACCCGTCCGGGCGCACCACCGGCCCACGGGGCGACGATCGGCTGACGCGGGATCAGTGGCAGACGCGCGACTCGTGCGCGACGTGCCCGTCCGGTTCCAGCTGGAAGGTGCAGTGCTCCACGGCGAAGTGGCCGCCCAGGCAGTCCTGGAGGTCGTGCAGCACACGCTCGTGGCCGACCGCGTCCAGCACCTCGCGGTCGACCACCACGTGGGCCGAGACCACCGGCATCCCCGAGGTGATGGTCCACACGTGGAGGTCGTGCACGTCGGACACGCCCTCGACCCCGAGCATGTGCTCCCGCACCTCGTGGATGTCGACGTCCCGGGGCGCGGACTCCAGCAGCACCTCGACCGCCTCCCGGCCGAGCTTGAACGTCCGCGGCACGATCATGGCCGCGATCAGCAGCGACGCGACCAGGTCGGCCTGCTGCCAGCCGGTGAGCAGGATCACCAGCGCCGAGGCGATCACCGCGACCGACCCGAGGGTGTCGGCCAGCACCTCCAGGAAGGCGCCCCGCACGTTGAGGCTCTCCTTCTGGCCCTTCATGAGCAGCAGCAGCGAGACGCAGTTGAGGGCGAGGCCGACCACGCCGAAGACCATGGTCAGGCCGCCCTCGATCTCCGCCGGCTGCTGCATGCGCCGGAACGCCTCGAAGACGATGTAGCCGCCCACCCCGAGCAGCAGCAGGCAGTTCATCAGCGCGGCAAGGATCTCCAGCCGGGCCATGCCGAAGGTCCGGCCGGCCGCCGCGGGCCGGTTGGCGAAGTGGATCGCCGTCAGCGCCATGCCGATGCCGACGAGGTCGGTCGCGACGTGGCCCGCGTCGGCCAGCAGCGCCAGCGACCCGGTGAGGGCGGCGCCGATCAGCTCGGCGACCAGCAGCACGGCGGCGATCCCGAACGCGATCAAGAGCCGGCCCCGGTGCGCCGCGCCGGCGGTCGCGTGCCCGCTCCCACCGCCGTGTTGGTGTCCCGCTCCCATGGCGCTCCGCTCCCGTCGTCGTCCGGTCCGCGGGTACTCCCGCGGCGCCCGTCCCGGTGGCGCGAAACCACCGGGGAACCGGGGCGCCGCGGCACCCGCACCCCCTCAGTGAACTACGGGTGGGGGGTATGTGGCAACGCGGCAGTGAACACCGTTGTCATTGCCTCTGAGCTGGGCTTTTACGCTACCGGAGGGGTGCCCGGCCCACCTGCGGCGACATGCCGCCGACGCCGCCCGGGCGAGACCTCGCGCCGGTATTCCGTCACCACTCGGTCGGCTGTGCGAGACCTCCCGGCCGTGACCGGTGCGAACCCCGGGTGAACCGCGGTGAACGACCCGTCGGGGGATCGGATAACCTCTGCCCTCGTGCCCGCCCGTGGCCCGCCGCGCGGCGCGGCCGGCACGGCGCCGCCCCGAGGAGTGAGTTCAGCTGTCGACCGCCATCGTCATCGGCCGGCCCGTCGCCGGGTCACCGCTCGACGCCGACCTGCGGGCCCTCGGCTTCACGGTCCGCGCCCAGCAGGACCCCGCGGCCCTGCGTGAGGAGCTCGGCCGGGTGCCGACCGGCGCACGCATCGCCGTCGTCGACGCCCGCTTCACCGGGCACCGGCAGAGCCTGCGGCTCGCCCTCACCGACCCCCGGTTCCCGGCCGCGGCCGTGCCCGGCGCGCTGGCCGTGGGACCGGCCGGCCGAGCGGCACTCACCGCCGCTCTCGCCACTGTCCCCACCGCGCCGACCGCCGCCGCGGACGTGCCGCTGACCGACCGTCTCGCCGAGGCCGTCGACGCCTCCGGGACCGCCGTCCACCGGCCCGCCCTCGGCAGCCTCCAGGCCCGGGTGCCGGACTCGCCCGCCGAGACCGAGGAGGCCCGCGCCGCGGTCGCCGCCGTCGACGGGGAGCGCATCCGCCTCGCCGACGCGGTCAAGAGCCGCGACGGGTTCTTCACCACCCACTGCGTCAGCCCCTACTCCCGGTACATCGCACGCTGGTGCGCCGACCGGGGACTGACGCCGAACCAGGTGACCACCGCCTCCCTCGTCACCGCGCTGGTGGCGGCGGGGTGCGCCGCCACCGGCACCCGCGCCGGGTTCGTCGCCGCCGGCCTGCTGCTCCTCGCCTCGTTCGTCCTGGACTGCGTCGACGGCCAGCTCGCCCGCTACGCGCTGAAGTACTCCACCCTCGGCGCCTGGCTCGACGCGACCTTCGACCGCGCCAAGGAGTACGCGTTCTACGCCGGACTCGCCCTGGGAGCGGCGCGCGGCGGCGAGGACGTCTGGGGGCTGGCGCTGGCGGCCATGGTGCTCCAGACCGCCCGCCACATCGTCGACTTCTCCTTCAACGAGACCGCGACCGCCCAGACCGGCGCCGGCCGCGCCGCCGCCCTCTCCGGGCGACTGGACGCGGTCGGCTGGACCGTCTGGGCGCGACGCATGATCGTGCTGCCGATCGGCGAGCGCTGGGCGCTGATCGCCGTCCTCACCGCCCTGACGACCCCGCGCATCACCTTCGTGGTGCTGCTGGCCGCCGGGGCCTTCGCCGCCTGCTACACCACCGCCGGCCGGGTGCTGCGCTCCATCCGCCGCTCCGGCGGCGGCGACGGCGGCGCCCCGGCCCTCGCGGCCCTGGTCGACAGCGGACCGCTCGCCGAGTCCGCCGCCCGCACCCCTGCCACCGGCCGGGCCGCCCTGGGCGCGCCGCTGTGGGCCGCGGCGGGCGTGGTGGTCCTGCTGGGGACCCTCCTGCTGCCCGGTGCCGCCGGCACCTGGGCCGTGGTCGCCGCCGCCGTCTGGTACGCCCTGTGCGCCGGGCGGGCCGTCGCTGCGCCGCTGAGCCACCGGCTCGACTGGCTGCTGCCGCCGCTGTTCCGGGTGGCCGAGTACGGCACCGTGCTGATCCTCGCCCTGCACGCGGAGAGCCCCGCCGCGCTCCCGGCGGCGTTCGGGCTGGTGGCGATCTGCGCCTACCATCACTACGACACGGTGTACCGCCTGCGCGGCGGCGCCGGGGCCCCGCCCCGCGGCCTGGTGCTCGCCGCGGGCGGGCACGAGGGACGCACCCTGCTGGTCGTCCTCGCCGCCGCCCTCTGGCTCGGCGGTTCCGGCTTCCCCGTCGCGCTCACGGCCCTCGCCGGGGCGCTGACCGTCCTGGTGCTGACCGAGAGCATCCGGTTCTGGGTCTCCTCCCAGGCCCCCGCCGTACACGACGAGACAGGAGAACCCACATGATCGGCCTCGTGCTGGCGGCCGGCGCCGGACGGCGTCTGCGTCCCTACACCGACACCCTGCCCAAGGCCCTGGTGCCGGTCGGCTCCCGGGACGACGAGAGCACCACCGTCCTGGACCTGACCCTGGGCAACTTCGCGGAGGTCGGCCTCACCGAGGTCGCCGTCGTCGTCGGCTACCGCAAGGAAGCGGTCCACGAGCGCCAGGCGGCGCTGGAGTCCCGCTACGGCGTGAAGTTGACGCTGATCGACAACGACAGGGCCGAGGAGTGGAACAACGCCTACTCCCTCTGGTGCGCCCGTGACGTGCTCGCCGAGGGCGTGATCCTCGCCAACGGCGACACCGTCCACCCGGTCTCGGTGGAGCGTTCGCTGCTCGCCGCCCGCGGCGGGGACCGCCGGATCATCCTCGCGCTGGACACGGTGAAGGAGCTCGCCGACGAGGAGATGAAGGTGATCACCGAGCCGGGCCGCGGTGTCCGGCGGATCACCAAGCTCATGGACCCGTCGGAGGCGACCGGCGAGTACATCGGCGTGACCCTCATCGAGGGCAGCGCCGCGGCCGACCTCGCCGACGCGCTGCGCACCACCTTCGAGCGGGACCCCGACCTCTACTACGAGGACGGCTACCAGGAGCTGGTGAACCGCGGCGTCACCATCGACACCACCCCCATCGGCGACGTGCCCTGGGTCGAGATCGACAACCACGACGACCTCGCCCGCGGCCGGGGGATCGCATGCCTCTACTGACCAGGCTGATCCCGTCCCCGGTGTCGGTGGACATCAGGGCGGGCGCCCTGGACGACCTGGCCTCACTCCTGGCCGACCAGCGCATCGCCCCGACCGGCAAGCTCGCCTTCGCCATCAGCGAGGGTTCCGGCCGGGCGCTGCGCGACCGGCTCTGCGACGCCATGCCGGGGGCCGACTGGTTCGAGGTAGGCGGCGGCACGCTGGACGACGCCGTCCGCCTGGCGGGCGAGGTCAAGTCGGGCCGCTACGACGCCCTGGTCGGCCTCGGCGGCGGCAAGATCATCGACTGCGCCAAGTTCGCCGCCGCCCGGGTCGGGCTGCCGCTGGTGGCGGTGGCGACCAACCTGTCGCACGACGGGCTGTGCTCCCCGATCGCGACCCTCGACAACGACGCGGGGCGCGGCTCCTACGGCGTGCCCACGCCCATCGCCGTCGTCATCGACCTCGACGTCATCCGGCAGGCCCCCGCGCGCTTCGTGCGGTCGGGGGTCGGGGACGCCATCTCCAACATCTCCGCCGTGGCCGACTGGGAGCTGTCCCACAAGGTGACCGGCGAGCCGATCGACGGTCTGGCCGCCGCGATGGCCCGGCAGGCGGGCGAGGCGGTGCTGCGGCACCCCGGCGGGTGCGAGGACGACTCGTTCCTCACCGTGCTCGCCGAGGGACTGGTCCTCACCGGCATCGCCATGTCGATCGCCGGAGACAGCCGCCCGGCCTCCGGCGCCTGCCACGAGATCAACCACGCCTTCGACCTGCTCTTCCCCCGCCGCCGCGCCCCCCACGGCGAGCAGTGCGGCCTGGGGGCGGCCTTCGCCACCCACCTGCGGGGCGCCACGGAGCAGGCGGCACTGATGGTGGAGACGCTCCGGCGTCACCGGCTGCCCGTCCTCCCCGGGGACATCGGCTTCAGCGGCGAGGAGTTCGTCCAGGTCCTGGAGTTCGCGCCGCGCACCCGGCCGGGGCGCTTCACCATCCTGGAACACCTCCAGCTGTCCACCGACGAGATCAGGGACGCGTACGCGCACTATGTCAAAACCTTCGGTAGCTGAACTCCGCCCCGTCGTCCACCCCGAGGGGATCAAGGACCGCCGCAGCGGGGAGCACTGGGCGGGCCGGCTCTACATGCGCGAGGTCTCGCTGCGCTGGACCAGGCACCTGGTCGACAGCCGCGTCACCCCCAACCAGCTGACCTACCTGATGGTGCTCACCGGGGTCGCCGCAGGCGGCGCGCTGCTGATCCCCGGCATCGCCGGCGCGGTGCTGGCGGCGCTGCTGATCCAGCTCTACCTCCTGCTGGACTGCGTCGACGGCGAGGTGGCCCGCTGGCGGAAGCAGACCTCGGTCACCGGCGTCTACCTCGACCGCGTCGGCCACTACCTGGCCGAGGCCGCGCTGCTGGTCGGCTTCGGCGTACGGGCGGCCGACGTGTTCGCGCTGGAGGGCGCCGCCGCCAACTGGCTGTGGGCCTTCCTCGGCACCGTCGCCGCCCTCGGTGCGATCCTGATCAAGGCCGAGACGGACCTGGTCGACGTGGCGCGACTGCGCAGCGGCATGACGGCCGTGCAGGAGTCGGCGGCGACCCCCCGCTCGTCCGGCCTGGCGGTGGCCCGCCGTGCCGCCGCGGCGCTCAAGTTCCACCGCCTGGTCGGCGGGGTCGAGGCGTCGCTGTTCATCCTCGCCGTCGCCGTCGCCGACCTGATCGCCGGCGGGCTCTTCTTCAGCCGACTCGGCGTCGCGGTGCTGGCCGCGATCGCCGTCCTGCAGACCCTGCTCCACCTGGTCTCCATCCTCGCCTCCAGCAGGCTGCGGTGACCCCGGGCCCGGCGGCAGGCCGCCCCGGCCTCTCCCTAGGGGCCGTGATCATCACCATGGGGAACCGTCCCGAGGAGCTCAAGCGGCTGCTCGACTCGGTCGCGGCCCAGGCCGGCGACCCGGTGCAGGTGGTGGTGGTCGGCAACGGCGCGGCCCTTCCGGACCTGCCCGAGGGCGTCCGCACGATGGAGCTGCCCGAGAACCTGGGCATCCCCGGCGGCCGCAACGCGGGCATCGAGGCGTTCGGCCCCGGCGGCACCGATGTCGACGTGCTGCTCTTCCTGGACGACGACGGGGACCTCCCCGGCCGCGACGTGGGCGAACTGGTGCGCGAGGCGTTCGCCGCCGACGACCGGCTCGGCATCGTCTCCTTCCGCATCGCCGACCCGGAGACGGGCGTCACACAGCGCCGGCACGTGCCGCGGCTGCGCGCCTCGGACCCGATGCGCTCCTCGCCGGTCACCACCTTCCTCGGCGGGGCCAACGCCGTGCGCACCGCCGTCTTCGCCGAGGTCGGCGGACTGCCGGACAGCTTCTTCTACGCGCACGAGGAGACCGACCTCGCCTGGCGGGCGCTGGACGCCGGCTGGGGCATCGAGTACCGGGCCGACCTGGTGCTGCACCACCCCACCACCTCGCCCGCGCGGCACGCGCTCTACCACCGGCTGGTGGCCCGCAACCGTGTCTGGCTGGCCCGCCGCAATCTGCCGCTGCCGCTGATCCCGCTCTACCTCGGCACCTGGTTGCTGCTCACCCTGCTCAGGCGTCCCTCCGGTTCCGCGCTGCGCGCCTGGGCGGGCGGATTCGTCGAGGGCTGGCGCACCCCCTGCGGTCCCCGGCGGCCGATGCGGTGGCGTACCGTGTGGCGCCTGACCCGGCTGGGCCGCCCGCCGGTCATCTGACAAGCTCCACCCTGAGATCATTCACGAGCGAACAGCGGACCGGGCGCCGAACACGCGTCCGGTCCGTCCGCGGCTCTCCACAGCTGGCCCGCGAGACGAAAGTGTCGATGTGAGCGAGACAACGCACGAGCGTGCGACCTCCGCCGCCCCACCCCCGCCCGGGGAGAACCTCAGCGCCGCCGAACTCGCGGCCCGCCACGGGCTGGCGGTGAGCGGAGCCAGGCCGTCGCTCCCCGCTTACGTGCGGCAACTATGGGGACGCCGGCACTTCATCCTGTCGTTCTCGCAGGCGAAACTGACGGCGCAGTACAGCCAGGCCAAGATGGGCCAGGTCTGGCAGGTGCTGACGCCGCTGCTCAACGCCGCGGTCTACCTGCTGATCTTCGGGTACCTGCTCGGCGGGCGTGGCGGCATGGACATGCCGGAGTACATCCCGTTCCTGGTCATCGGGGTCTTCCTCTTCACCTTCACCCAGCAGTCGGTCATGGCGGGGGTCAAGTCGATCCCCGGCAACATCGGGCTGGTCCGGGCGCTCCACTTCCCCCGCGCCTCGCTCCCCATCTCCTTCGTGCTCCAGCAGCTTCAGCAGCTGCTCTTCTCCACCGTCGTCATCCTGGTCGTCCTCATCGGCTTCGGCCACTACCCCAGCTGGACCTGGCTGCTGGTCGTTCCCGCCCTGCTGCTCCAGCTGGTCTTCAACTCCGGGCTGGCCCTGGTCTTCGCCCGCTGGGGGGCGGCCGTCCCCGACCTGGCGCAGCTGATGCCCTTCGTGCTGCGCACCGCGATGTACGGCTCCGGCGTGCTCTTCCCCATCGGCCACATCCTCGACGGGCGCGACGTACCGTCCTGGGTCGCCGACGTCGCGCTGGCCAACCCGATCTCCGTCTACATGGAGCTGTTCCGGCACGCCACCATCACCGACGGCCCCCACCACGGCGACCTGGCCGGCTACTTCTGGCTGCTCGCCGTCGGCTACGCGCTCCTCGCGCTCGTCGCCGGGTTCGTGTACTTCTGGAAGGCGGAGGAGAGGTACGGCCGTGGCTGACAACACCACCGACACCGCAGCGGGCACCGCGCCGGCGGGGGAGCGGGTTCCCACCGTCATCGCCGACGACCTGCACATCGTCTACCGCGTCACCGCCGGACGGCAGCGCGGCAACGCGACCGCCGCGCTCCGCCGCGTCATGCGGCGCGAACCCTCGGGACGCGTCCGCGAGGTCCACGCCGTCCGCGGCGTCAGCTTCACCGCCCACCGCGGCGAGGCGATCGGCCTGATCGGCTCCAACGGCTCCGGCAAGTCGACCCTGCTGCGGGCCATCGCCGGCCTGCTGCCCCCGGAGAGCGGGAAGGTCTACACCGACGGCCAGCCCTCGCTGCTGGGCGTCAACGCGGCCCTGATGAACGACCTCACCGGCGAGCGGAACGTCATACTCGGCGGCCTCGCGATGGGCATGAGCCGGGAGCAGATCAAGGAGCGCTACCAGGGGATCGTCGACTTCTCCGGCATCAACGAGAAGGGCGACTTCATCAGCCTGCCCATGCGCACCTACTCCTCCGGGATGGCCGCGCGGCTCCGGTTCTCCATCGCCGCCGCCAAGGACCACGACGTCCTCATGATCGACGAGGCGCTCGCCACCGGCGACAAACGCTTCCAGAAGCGGTCCGAGGCCCGCATCCGGGAACTCCGCAAGGAGGCCGGAACGGTCTTCCTGGTCAGCCACCGCAACCGCTCCATCCGCGACACCTGCGACCGGGTGCTCTGGCTGGAGAAGGGCGAACTGGTCATGGACGGACCCACCGACGAGGTACTCAAGGCCTACGAGGCCGAGACCGCCTCCTGACAACGGCCGTGCCCCTCCCGCGCCCGGGCCCGACCCGGGCGCGGAAGGGCGTGTCCGAGGGGATCGGCGCCCCGACAAGGTAGAAATGACGGTATGACGACCACCGCCGCCGCCGACCCCGGTCACCAGCAGGTCTCCGCGACGCTGGCCAAGGCCGCCCGAGAGAACTTCCCCGTCGCCCCCCGCTTCCTGCCTGCGGCCTGGCGCGAGGACCTCATGGCCGTCTACGGCTACGCCCGGCTGGTGGACGACGCCGGCGACGGGGACCTCGCCCCCGGTGGCGCCGACGCCGTGCTGCTGGGGCTGGAGGCCGAAGCCGCCGACGAGCCCGCGGCGCTGCTGGACGCGCTGGAGGCGGACCTGGAGCGCGTCTTCACCCCCGGAGCCGAAGCGCCCCGGCACCCCCTGGTGCGCGGCCTGCTGCCGACCGTCCGCCGCACCGGCCTCACCGCGCAGCCCTTCCGCGACCTCATCGAGGCCAACCGCGTCGACCAGCGCGTCAGCCGCTACGCCGACCGCGACCAACTGCTCGGCTACTGCGAACTCTCCGCCAACCCCGTGGGGCGGCTCGTCCTCGGTGTCACCGGCACCACGACCCCCGAACGCGTCCGGCGCTCCGACGCGATCTGCACCGCGCTCCAGCTGATCGAGCACCTCCAGGACGTCGCCGAGGACCTGGCGCGCGACCGGATCTACCTGCCCGCGACCGAGATGCGGCGGTTCCACGTCACCGAGCGCGACCTCGCGGCGCCCACCGCCGGAGCCGCGCTGCGGGCCCTGGTCGCCTCCGAGGCGGACCGGGCACGTAGGCTGCTGGACGACGGCGCACCGCTCGTCGGCAGCGTCCAGGGCAGGCTCCGGATGCTGCTCGCCGGGTTCGTGGGCGGCGGGAGAGCGGCGCTGGCGGCCATCACCGACGCCCGGTACGACGTTCTCGCCGGCACCCCCCGGCCCACCAGAACCGGTCTGCTCCGCGCGGCGGGGTCCACCATGCGACGAGGAATGTGAGCTGTCCACCGTGACGACGAGCCCCCCGCTCTCTCCCTCCCTGACGGCCGCCTACCGCTACTGCGAGATCGTCACCGGCCAGCAGGCCCGGAACTTCGCCTACGGCATCAGGCTGCTGCCCGCCGCCGAACGCCGGGCGATGTCCGCCCTCTACGCCTTCTCCCGACGCGTCGACGACATCGGTGACGGCCCCCTGGACGACGCCACCAAGGAGTCCCGCCTCAAGGAGACCCGCGACCTGCTGCAGCAGGTCCGCGCCGGCGAGATCGCCGACGACGCGACCGACCCGGTGGCGCTGGCGCTCGCCGACGCGGCCGACCGGTTCCCCATCCCGCTCGACGGACTCGACGAGCTCATCGACGGCGTGCTGATGGACGTCCACGGCCGCACCTACGAGACCTGGGAGGAGCTCCGCGACTACTGCCGCTGTGTCGCCGGCGCCGTCGGCCGACTCTCCCTCGGCGTCTTCGGCACCGTCCCCGGCGCGCCCGGCGCCGAGCGAGCCCCGCAGTTCGCCGACACCCTCGGTCTCGCGCTGCAGCTCACCAACATCCTCCGCGACCTGCGGGAGGACGCCGCCGAAGGTCGCAGCTACCTCCCCGAGGAGGACCTGCGGGCCTACGGCTGCACCGAGGGTTTCAACCGGTCGCAGCCCCAGCGCGGCGCCGACTTCGACGGCCTCGTGCGGTTCCAGGTGCACCGCGCCCGGCGACTGTTCGCCGACGGCTACCGGCTGCTCCCGATGCTCGACCGGCGCTCCGGCGCCTGCGTCGCCGCCATGGCCGGCATCTACCACCGCCTGCTCGACCACGTCGCAGCCGAACCCGCCGCCGTGCTCCGCGGCCGGGTCTCCCTGCCCGCCCCGCAGAAGGCCCTCGTCGCCGTCCGCGGACTGGCCGGCCTCGACGCCCGCCGCGCCGTCCGGAAGCGCCCGTGACCCGTACCGCCCTCGTCATCGGCGGTGGCCTGGCCGGGACCACCGCCGCGCTCGACCTCGCCGACCGCGGCTGGCGCGTGACGCTCGCCGAGACCCGGCCCCGCCTCGGCGGCCTCGCCTTCTCCTTCCGCCGGGCCTCCGCCGTCGGCGACCTCACCGTCGACAACGGCCAGCACGTCTACCTGCGGTGCTGCACCGCCTACCGCGGTTTCCTGGAACGCATCGGCGGCAGCGGGCTGGCACCGATCCAGCGGCGGCTGGACGTCCCCGTCCTCGACGCCGACACCGGCCGTGCCGGGCGGCTCACCCGCACCGGGCTGCCCGTCCCGCTGCACCTCTCCGCCGCGCTGGCCCGCTACCCCCACCTCGACAGCGGCCAGCGGCTGCGCGCCGCGCGCGCCGCCTGGGCGCTGCGGTCGCTGGACCCCGACGACCCCGCCCTCGACGCCCGCTCCTTCGGCGACTGGCTCCACGAGCAGGGGCAGGACCCGCGCAGCGCGGCGGCGCTGTGGGACCTCGTCGGCGTCGCCACGCTCAACGCCCGCGCCGACGACGTCTCCCTCGCGCTGGCGGTCAAGGTCTTCCGGACGGGGCTGCTGACCACCCCCGGCGGCGCCGACATCGGCCTGCCCGCCGTCCCGCTCGGCGAGCTCCACGGCACGCTGGCCGGGCGGGCGCTCGCCGATGCCGGCGTCACCGTGCTGCTGCGCGCCCGGGCCCGCCGTGTCGCTCGCCCGGCCGAGGGCACCGCCGGATGGACGACGACCCTGGAGCATGGCGGCGGCCCCGTCGACCTCACCACCGACGCGGTGGTCCTCGCGGTGCCGCAGGGGCAGACCCACGCGCTGCTGCCGCCCGGGGCGCTGGAGGCGCCGGACCGCCTGCTGCGGCTCGCCGACTCCCCGATCCTCAACGTCCACGTCGTCTACGACCGGCCGGTGCTGCGCCGACCGTTCCTCGCGGCGCTCGGCAGCCCGGTGCAGTGGGTGTTCGACCGCACGCCGCACTCCGGCCTCGCCGACCTGCCGGGGGCGGGAGCGTCGCAGTACCTGGCGCTGTCGCAGTCCGCCGCCACGGACGAGATCGACCTGCCCGCGGCCGAACTGCGCCGCCGCTACCTTCCCGAACTGGAACGGCTGCTGCCCGCGGCCCGCACCGCCGGTGTCCGGGACTTCTTCGTCACCAGGGAGCGCACCGCGACCTTCGCACCCGCCCCCGGTACCGCCCGGCTCCGCCCGGGCACCACCACCCGGGCGCCCGGCCTCTACCTGGCCGGCGCGTGGACGGACACCGGCTGGCCCGCGACCATGGAGGGCGCGGTCCGCAGCGGCCACGCCGCCGCCCGCGCCGCCGCCGGAGCCCCCGCGCACACCCCCGCCCGCACCCCGATCGCCCAGCGCGAGGAGCATCCGTGAACGCCCCCCTTCCCGACCCCGACGCCGTGGCGGACCTGCTGGAACGCGGCCGCTCACTCGCCGCCCCCGCGCTGCGCGCCGCCGTCGGACGGCTGGCGTCCCCCATGGACACCGTCGCCGCCTACCACTTCGGCTGGATCGACGAGGACGGCCGCCCCGCTGACGGCGACGGCGGCAAGGCCGTGCGCCCCGCCCTCGCGGTCGTCTCGGCGGAGGTCGCCGGCGCCCGGCCGGAGGCCGGAGTGCCCGGCGCCGTCGCGGTCGAACTGGTCCACAACTTCTCCCTGCTCCACGACGACCTGATGGACGGTGACGAGCAGCGCCGCCACCGCGACACCGTCTGGAAGGTGCACGGTCCGGCGCAGGCGATCCTCGTCGGCGACGCCCTCTTCGCCCTGGCCGGGGAGATCCTGCTGGCCGAGGGCGGTCCGCACGCGGCCGCCGCCGCCCGCCGACTCGCCGTCGCCGCCCGCAAGCTGATCGACGGACAGGCGCAGGACATCGGCTTCGAGCACCGCGAGACGGTCGGCGTCGCGGAGTGCCTGGAGATGGCGGGCAACAAGACGGGCGCCCTCATCGCCTGCGCCGCGTCCATCGGCGCCGTCCTCGGCGGCGCGGACGAGGCCACCGCCGACGCCCTGGACCGCTACGGCCACCACCTCGGCCTCGCCTTCCAGGCGGTGGACGACCTGCTCGGCATCTGGGGCGACTCCCGCTCCACCGGCAAGCAGACCTGGAGCGACCTGCGGCAGCGCAAGAAGTCCCTCCCCGTCGTCGCGGCGCTGGCCGCCGACAACCCCGCCGCGCAGCGGCTCACCGGGCTGCTGACCGCGGACGCGAAGAAGTCGCCCGAGGAGTTCGAGGACTTCGACGAGGCCGAGTTCGCGGAGCGTGCGGCGCTCATCGAGGAGGCCGGCGGCCGGGAGTGGACCGCCGACGAGGCGCGCCGCCAGCACGACACGGCGGTCGCCGCGATCGAGGGGCTGACCATGCCGGACCACACCCGCGAGCAGCTGCTCGCCCTCGCCGACTTCATCGTCGTCCGCGAGCGCTGAGCCCGGCCCCGCCGTGCGGGGCGGGCGCCGTCGATCCGACGCGCCCGCTCCCCGCATCGGCCGGCACCTGACGGTGGGTTCCGGGGCCGGCCCCGGAC
>NZ_JAAVJD010000115.1 GCF_012033735.1 Streptomyces lonarensis
GATCCGTGCCGCCATGCTCTACGCGCTGAAGGCACCGCCCTTCGCCTACTGGCGCACCGAGGTCCACCCGCTCTCCGTCGTCAGCCTCTCCGGCGGCGGCGCCCCGACACCCCAGGGGCCCGCAGCCGTCCGGACCCGCAGCACGGGCGGTGCCCCCCCCCCTTGTCCGGGGGCGGGGCACCGTTGTGGCGGTCGGCTCGCGCCGGCCCGTGGCCGGCGGCACGCGGAGCCTCGGTCAGGGGGTCGGGTCGATGACCCCGGCGCCGGCGTACTGCTCCACGGCGGCCTTGGCGTCCGCCGGGCTGTCGGCGTCGAAGGCGTAGGGCGGGGTGAAGTCCGTGGTGGACTCCAGGTGCTCGTGGGGGCTGTCGACGAAGGCGTTGTCGACGAGGTTCCAGTAGCCGGTGGAGTTGGAGCCGTACCACCAGCCGACCGGGCCCTCCGGGTAGCCGGCGTGCGAGTCGTCCTCCCCGCTGCCGACGTTCTCGAACCAGTTGCCCTCGACCAGGACCTGCGACCCCATCCGCGCGTTGATCGCGGAGCCGTCGATGTCCTCCAGCAGGTTGTTGGCGAAGTGGACGTCGGCGTGGCGGATCAGCGGGATGCGGGTGTTGAGCCGCTCGAAGTGGTTGTGGTGGTACGTGATCTTGTCGGGGGCGGAGCCGGCGCTGTCGTTGTGACCGACGAGCATGCCCTTCCAGTGGTCGTGGAAGTGGTTCCAGGAGACCGTCACGTACTCGCTGTTGTGGGTGATGTCGACGAGGCCGTCGTAGTAGTCCTTGTCGACGTCGAGGGTGCTGCTGAAGGTGTTGTGGTCGATCCAGACGTGGTGGCTGCCCTCGGTCACGGTGATCGCGTCGCCGTCGCCGAGCCGCACGTGGTGGATGTCGAGGTTGCGGATGATGATGTTGTCCGCGCGGGTGACCTTGATGCCGGCGCCGTCGAACTCCGCGGAGTCGCCCACTCCGAGGATGGAGACGTTGGAGACGTCCTTGACGTCCATCTTGTTGCCGGTCAGGTTGTCGGGCTCGACGGTGGTGTCGACGTGGATGACCAGCCCCTCGTCGGCGTCGGCGCGGCGGTGCTGGTTGAGCAGGTCGTACATGGCCTCGCCGGGGTCGCTGTAGCCGGCTTCGGCGGCGTACTCGCTGAGCAGGTACTCGTGGACGACGTCCGCGCCGAACCCTCCGGTGGTGCCGCCGGCCTCGGCTGCGTAGCCGAGGGGGACGTCGCTGTGGGGGTCGGCCGCTGTGGGGGCGGCTGCCTGCTGGGGGGCGGCCGGCTCGGCCGCGCCGGCGGTGGCGCCGCCGAGCCCTGCGGCCCAGCTGCCGGCGAAGAGCGCTGCGGCGCCGGCTCCGGCGATTCCTGAGCGGAAGAGCGTCTTCTTCTTCACGGACATGGTGCGGCTCCTCTCGGCCGGGGATGTGTGGGGGAACACGGACTGCGCGAGGGGTGGGGGCGCCTCGGAATCCCCGGCTACGGCCCACTTGTTGCAACCGTTTGCAGTAACGTTCTGGAAACAGACTCCCGAAGGCACCCGGGACTGTCAACCCATTGCGCACGGACGTCAACTGGCGTACCGGCCAACGATGTTGCCCCTAGGGGCCTCGATGCGAGCTGTTGCACAGCCGGACGATCACGGCGAGCACCCCACACCACCAGTGCGTTCGACAGTGCGAAGCAAGCGCTTCCACCAGCCTCGGAAGCAACCGGTTGCAGGTTTGCTCGCGGCCGACGCCTGAAGGGGGTCGGCCGGGGCGCGGCGGGCCTCAGCCCAGCCGCAGGTTCCACCGCCCGCCGCCGCCGGAGAGGCTGACGACGGAGAGCGGGTGGACCTCGGTGCGCCAGTAGGCGAAGGGCGGTGCCTTCAGCGCGTAGAGCATGGCGGCACGGATCACCGAGGGCTCGGTGACCGCGACCACACGGCCGTGCGGGCCGGCGGGCCGGGTGTCGAGCCAGCCGCCGACCCGCCCCACGAAGGCGATGAGGGTCTCCCCGCCGTGCGGCGCGGAGCGGGGGTCCCCGAACCAGAACTCGACCGCCGCGGGCTCCCGGGCGGTGGCCTCCCGTAGTGTGAGCCCCTGCCAGCGCCCCATGTCGCAGTCCCGGAGGGCCGGTTGGGCCAGCGGGGCCAGGCCCAAAACGTCGCCGGTCTGACGCGAGCCCGTGGTGGGCGAGCAGTACCGCAGCTCCGCGGCGGCCAGCGGGGCGAGCGCCGGAACGGCGCGTTCGACACTCGCCCAACCGGCGGCGTCGAGCGGACGGTTGTCCCCGAACCGGGCATCGTCGAGCGAGGAACTGCGGGCAGCGGCTATCAGCGTGACCAGCATGGCGGAATCGTACGAGCACTCGTATTCCGGCACCACGGTCCGCGAGGAATTGCCCGGCCCTTTTCGCGTTCCCGGGAAACGGACCGGACCAGCGCCGCGGGCGATCCGGTCGGGGCGCCCGTCGACGCGGACCGACCTAAAATGGAAAGGGCCTGCTCACACCCCTGGAACGGCGGGAGGTCGACGATGCGAGCCCACAACGGAGACCGAATGGTCACCCACGGCAGGACGGTCGGTGACCCCGACCGGGTCGCCCGGGTCGTGGAGGTCCTGGGTCCGGACGGCGCTCCCCCGTACCGGGTCCGGGACGAGACCGGGCACGAGACGGTGGTCTCCCCCGGCCCCGACACGACGGTCCGCCGCGGCCCGGACGACGGGTGACGGGCCGTCCGGACGACGGGTGGCGGACGACAGGGACCGGCGGCTCGGCGCGGCGCGGGTCCGCCAGCCCACGCCGCGCGGGTGCGGCCGCTCGTGCACGGCCGCGCGGGCTCAGCGGTAGTGGTCCTCGTAGACCCGCCACATCGCGCCGAGCGGGTCGGCCTTCACCTGGCTTGCGGCGAAGAACACATGGCCCGTGACCTCGGGGTCCTCCGCGGCCAGCGTGAGATGCCGCGAGAGTTCGGCCGGGTCCTGCCACGCGTCCGGCTGGGCGGCGTCACCGACCTTGTACATGGCCTCGCCCACGATCAGCCGGACGCCCGTCCCGGCGCAGACCTCGGACCACCACGGGACCAGCTTGGCGTAGTCGGCCGCGGCGAGGCCGATGTGCCAGTACAGCTGCGGGACGACGTAGTCCATCCAGCCGTTGCGCACCCAGCCGCGGGTGTCGGCGAAGAGCTCGTCGTAGGCCTGCAGGCTCCGGGTGTCGGAGCCCGCGGGGTCCGTCCCGCGGTTGCGCCAGACACCGAAGGGGCTGATGCCGAACGCGAGGTCCGGGCGCACCGCTTTGACGCGCTCGTGCATCTCCCGCACCAGCAGGTTCACGTTGTTGCGGCGCCAGTCGGCCAGGCTGTCGAAATCGCCGCCGTATTCGGCGTAGGTCTCCGCGTCGTCGAACTCCTCACCCGCCACCGGATAGGGGTAGAAGTAGTCGTCCCAGTGCACCCCGTCGATGGCGTAGTTCTCCGCCGCGTGGATCATCGCGTCCTGGGTGAATCGGCGTACCGCCGGAATTCCCGGGTTGTAGTACAGACCGCCGCCGTAGCGGACGACCCATTCGGGGTTGCGGCGGGCCGGATGGTCGGCGGCCAGTCGGGCCGGATCGTCGTGGTTGGCGATGCGGTAGGGGTTGAACCAGGCGTGCAGCGCCAGTCCGCGCGCGTGTGCCTCCTCGACGGCGAACGCCAGCGGGTCCCATCCGGGGTCCGCGCCCTGCACCCCGGTGAGCCAGGCCGACCACGGCTCGTGGGGCGAGGGCCAGAAGGCGTCGGCCGTGGGCCGGACCTGCAGGAAGACGGCGTTGAGGTTCCAGCGGGCGGCGTCGTCCAACAGGGCGCGCAGCTCGCTGCGCACCTGGTCCGCCGACAGGCCCGGCTTGGAGGGCCAGTCCCCGTTGTTGACGGAGGCGATCCAGACGCCGCGCAGCTCCCCTTCCGGGCGCCACGCGGCACGGGGGCCGGGGTCGGCTGCGGGATCGGGGGTGCCGCCGCCCCCGGGGGACGCGGCGCCGGCGCGGGTCAGGGCGAGCGAGCCGATCGCCGCACCGGCCGCGACGGCGGTGAAGGTTCTGCGGGTGAGGTGTCCCACGCGGTACTCCGTTTGTCGGGTTCGGTGGTGCTCGGTCCGGTGGTCTCCGGGCCGGCGCGGTCGGGTCTGTGCCGCTTCGTCGGGCCAGCTCTATCAAGATGACCAGATCGGCACCCGCCTGACACGGGGGTTCTGCGAAAAGTTCGTGTCGAACAGCGCGCACGCGGCCCACTGGGGCGCACGATGGACCTGCGCGCTCCGCAAGGCCCCGCAGCGTTCCGTCACCGGCACTGGCACGGGGGTGACCCCCCGCCGCCGGTGGGGAACGGGTCCGGGAGTACGGTCGGTGCCGGGGGGCGGTCGCGCGGCAAGGGAGCCGCGCCACCGGCAGTGCTGTCTCGGCGAAAGGGCACGGTGTGACCGACATCGAACGGGTCGGAGTGGTGGGCTGCGGCCAGATGGGCGCCGGGATCGCAGAGGTCTGCGCCCGGGCCGGTCTGGACGTCAAGGTCGCGGAGACGACGGGCGAGGCTTTGGAGCTGGGCCGGTCGCGCCTGGTCAACTCGCTCCACCACGTCACGGAGCGCGGCAAGATCAGCGAGGCCGAGCGCGACGCCACGCTGGAGCGGCTGTCCTTCACCACCGACCTGGGGGAGCTCGCCGACCGGGACCTCGTCATCGAGGCCGTGGTCGAGAACGAGCAGGTGAAGCTGGAGATCTTCCAGGTCCTGGACCAGGTGCTGACCCGGCCGGACGCGATCCTGGCCTCCAACACCTCCTCCATCCCGCTGGTCAACCTGGCGGTCGCCACCACCCGCCCGCAGCAGGTGCTGGGCATCCACTTCTTCAACCCGGCCCAGGTGCAGAACCTGGTCGAGCTGATCCCCGCCCTCACCACCTCCGAGGAGACCCTCCGCCGGTCGGAGGACCTGGTGGTGCGGGTGCTGGGCAAGCACTCGATCCGGGCGCAGGACCGGTCCGGCTTCGTCGTCAACGCGCTGCTGATCCCCTACCTGCTCTCGGCGATCCGGATGTTCGAGGCGGGCGTCGCGGCCCGTGAGGACATCGACAACGGGATGGAGCAGGGGTGCGCCCATCCGATGGGACCGCTGAAGCTGGCGGACCTGATCGGCCTGGACACCGTCGTCTCCGTCGCCGCCTCGATGTACGAGGAGTACAAGGAGCCGCTGTACGCCGCTCCCCCGCTGCTCCAGCGCATGGTCTCCGCCGGTCGACTCGGCCGGAAGACCGGCGCGGGCTTCTACACCTACGGCTGAGGTCGACCGATGAGCACCGTCTCGGTGGACTTCGACGGGGTGATCCACGCCTACCGCCGGGGTTGGGCGGATGGCACGATCTACGACCCGCCCGTGCCCGGCGCACTGGAGGCGCTGCGGACGCTGATGTCCGAGCACGCGGTCTTCGTGCTGACCAGCCGCGACCCGGAGCAGGTCGCCCCGTGGCTCGACGACCACGGCTTCGAGACGGTGGTCGACCGGCACACCGCCCGGCGCCGGTTCTGGAACGGCCGCGGCAAGCTGCTCGTGACCAGCCGCAAGCTGCCCGCCTCGGCGTACATCGACGACCGTGCGGTCCGGTTCACCGACTGGGACCGGACGCTGCGCGAGGTCGCCGACCTGGAGTGACGGGCGGGCGGCCGGGCGGGGCTCCCGTCCTGGCCGCCCCGCCCGGCCGCCCGGGGCTCAGGCGGACTTGCGGCCGCCGGCGGCCTTCTTCGCCGGACCGGCGGCGCTCTTGCGGGCCGCGCCCTCCTTGGCCGCGGACTTCTTCGCGGCCGTCTTCCGCGCGGCGGTCCTCTTCCCCGCGGTGGCCTTCGTCCCGGCCCCGGCCTTCTTCGCCGCTGTCTTCTTCGCGGCGGTCTTCCGGGTGGCGGTCTTCTTGCCGGAGGCCCGGCCCGTGCCGCTCGCCGTCTTCTTCGCCGCCCCGCCCGAACGGCCGCGGGTGCCGCCGGACCGCCGCGACCCGCCGTCGGTGATCTCGGTGACGGTCGCGCTGCGGCCCTCCCCGGCTCCATCGGCCTCGTCGGCGTCCTGCTCGTCGACGTCCTCGCCCCGGGCCCCTTTGGCGGCGCGGACGCTGTCCTGGAGCGCGGACATCAGGTCGACGACGGTCCCGCCGGTGGGCGCGGGAGCGGCCTGCTCCGGCTCGACGCCGTTGAGCTTGGCGGTGACCAGCTCCTCGACGGCACTGCGGTACTCGTCGTGCAGCTCCTCCAGGTCGACCTCGCCCAGCGAGTCCATGAGCGTGTCGGCGAGGTCCAGCTCGGCGTCGCGCACCGTGACCTTCCCCTGCGGGGCGATCCCGGCGGCCGGGCGGATCTCGTCCGGCCAGAGCATGGTGTGCATGCCGAGGACGCCGTCCTCCCCGGGGCGCAGCAGGGCCAGCGTCTCCCGGCCCCGCATCGCCAGCTTGGCCACCGCTCCCTTGCCGGAGCGCGCCAGCGCCTCCCGCAGCAGTACGTAGGGCTTGTCCGCGCCGGTGTCCGGGGCGAGGTAGTACGAGCGGTCCAGCTGGATCAACTGCACCGAGTCGACGGGGACGAAGCCGAGGATCTCGACCGTGCGCGCGGTGGGCAGCGGCATCTGGGCGAGCTCGCTGTCGCTGACCATGACCACCGAGCCGTCCGGCGCCTGGTAGCCCTTGCCGATCTCCTCGCCGCCGACCTCCTGCTCGTCGATCTCGCAGACCTTGCGGTAGCGGATGCGGCCGCCGTCGGTCACGTGCAGTTGGCGGAAGGAGACGCTGTGGTTCTCGGTGGCGCCGACCACCTTGATGGGGATCGTGACGAGACCGAAGGAAATGGCACCTTTCCAGATGGATCGCATGTGCTGCCCCTTTCGTGCCACTCTTCGAGTATGACGGTCACCGAGGTCGAGGGGCGCCGCCTGACCCTCACCAATCTCGACAAGGTCATCCACCCCGCGACGGGGACCACCAAGGGCGAGCTGGTCCACCACTACGCGGTCAACGCCGGGACGCTCCTGCCCCACCTGCACGACCGGCCGCTGAGCTTCCTGCGCTACCCGGACGGGCCGGGCGGGCAGCGGTTCTTCACCAAGAACGTGCCGCCCGGTACGCCCGGCTGGGTGAAGAGCTCCGAGGTGCCCCGCCACGGGGACGCGCCGGCCCGGCAGGTGCTGGTGCAGGATCTGCCGAGCCTGGTGTGGGCCGCCAACCTGGTGGTGGAGTTCCACACGCCGCAGTGGCGCGCCACCGAGCCGGAGCAGGCCGACCGGCTCGTGCTCGACCTCGACCCGGGCAGCCCGGCGACCGTGGTGGAGTGCTGCGTGCTCGCCCGGTGGCTGCGTGACCGGCTGGCCGAGGACGGGCTCGCGTCCTACGTGAAGACCTCCGGCTCCAAGGGACTGCACCTGCTCTGCCCGCTGGTGCCCGCCCCGGCGGCGGAGGTGTCCGCCTACGCCCGGTCGCTGGCGGAGCTGGCGGCGGCCGAGCTGCCGGAGCTCGCGGTGGCCGTGATGCGCCGCGCCGCCCGGCCGGGGAAGGTCTTCGTGGACTGGAGCCAGAACGCCGCCGCCAAGACCACCGCCGCTCCGTACACACTGAGGGCCCGGGAGAGCCCGGAGGTGTCGACGCCGGTCACCTGGGAGGAGGTGGCCGGCTGCGCCGACCCCCGGGAGCTGGCCTTCACCCTGGCCGACGTCCCGGACCGTATCGCCGCCCACGGCGATCTGCTGGGCGGCCTTCTCAACGCCGCCCGCGCCCGGCCGCTGCCGGCGGTCCGCCGACCGCGGGCGTGACCGGCCGCAGGGGGCGGGAGCGGCAGGGCGGGCGGCTGCGGCGGAGTCCGGTGCGGCGAGCACCGGCCCGCGGAGGACGCGACCGAGGGCGCCGGGAGCGGGGAAGGCCCCCGGGCCGCACCGTCAGGTGCGGCCCGGGGGCCCGTCGTCCCGTGCGCCGGGTCAGGCGCCGCGCAGCGCGGCGCCCAGCTCCTCGGCAGCGGCGGTCACGGCGGCACCGCGGGCGGCGGTGACCTCCTCCGCGGTGAGCGTGCGGTCCGCGGCGCGCAGCCGCAGCGTGTACGCGAGCGACTTGCGCCCCGCCTCGATCTGCTCGCCGGTGTAGACGTCGAACAGCTCCAGCGACTCCAGCAGCTCGCCCGTGGCGTCCCGCAGCACCCGCTCCACCGCCGCCGCGGGGACGGAGCGGTCCACCACCAGCGCGAGGTCCTGGGTGGCGACCGGGAAGGCCGACACCCGGGGTGCGCGCAGCGGGCCGGCGCCGGCGGACTCGACCAGGTCGAGGTCCAGCTCCATGGCGCAGCTGCGCTCAGGGAGGGACAGCGCCTTCACCACACGCGGGTGCAGCTCGCCGGCGTGGCCGGCGAGGACGCGTTCGCCCTCGACCGTCACGTACAGCGCGGCGCACCGGCCCGGGTGGAACGGCGCGTGCTGCGCCGAGACGATCTCCAGCTCGGTCGAGACCTGCGCGGCGACCAGCCGCGCGGCCTGCACCGCGTCGGCCCAGTCCGCCGGGCGGCCGGCGCCCCACCAACCGGCCGCGGCGCGGTCGCCGGCGAGCGCGACGGCGACGTGGCGGGGCTGGTGCGGCAGCGACGCGTCGAGCCGGGCGAGCTCCTCGTCGCTCGGCCGGGCCGCCACTCCCGGACGCACCGGGGCGGGCTCCTCGCCGGTGGGCAGGAAGACCGTGCCGGACTCGAAGAGCGCCAGGTCGTGGCTGCCGCGGCGGTCGTTGCGGCGCAGGGTCGCGAGCAGCCCCGGCAGCAGCGTGGTGCGCAGCTCCGGCTCCTGGTCGGAGAGCGGGTTGGCCAGCGTCATCGTCCGCAGCCGGGGGTCGCCCTCCGGGATGCCGAGGTCGGTGAGCGAGCGGGCGCTGATGAAGGGGTAGCTCGGCGCCTCCACGTACCCGGCGCCGGCCAGCGCGCGCCCGGTGCGGCGGCGCAGCCGCTGCGTCTCGGTCAGGCCGCGGCCGGCCGGGGGCCGCGGCAGCGTCGAGGGCAGGTGGGCGTAGCCCTCCAGCCGGATGACCTCCTCGGCGAGGTCGTTGGGGGCCTGGAGGTCGGAGCGCCAGGTCGGAACGGTGACGGTCAGCTCGTCGCTGCCGTACACGTCGCAGCCGATGGACTGCAGGCGCCGGACGACCGTCTCACGGTCGTAGTCGACGCCGGCGACCCGGCCCGGGTGGGTGGCGGGCATCAGCACGGTCCGCGGGGTGGCGACCGAACTGACGTGGGTGACACCGGGGTCGGCGGTGCCGCCGCAGAGCAGGACCAGCAGGTCGACGGCGCGCTGCGCCGCAGCGGCCGCCGCCTCCGGGTCGACGCCCCGCTCGAACCGGCGCGACGCCTCGGAGGAGAGCTTGTGGCGCCGTGCGGTCCGGGCGATGTCACGGGGGGCGAAGTGCGCCGCCTCGATGACGATGTCCGTGGTGGCTCCGGCGCCCTCCGCGGCGGCGTCGGCCGCGATGATCTCGGTCTCGGCACCGCCCATCACGCCGGCCAGGCCGATGGGGCCGCGGCCGTCGGTGATGACCAGGTCCTCCGGGTGGAGGGTGCGGCGGACCCCGTCCAGCGTGGTCAGCTTCTCCCCGGCCTGTGCGCGGCGCACCCCGACGGGGCCCTCCAGCCGGGCCCGGTCGTAGGCGTGCAGCGGCTGCCCGAGCTCCAGCATCACGTAGTTGGTGATGTCGACCGCCGGGGAGATGGACCGCATGCCGGCCTTCTCCAGGCGGCGGCGCAGCCACACCGGGGAGTCCGCGTCGGGCCGGACGCCGGTGACGGTGCGCGCGACGAAGCGGTCGCAGGCCGCGCGGTCGGCGACCTCCACCGGGTACCCGTCGCCGTTGGGCACCGGCACGTCCAGCAGCGCGGGGTCGCGCAGCGGCAGGTCGAAGGCGATGGCCGTCTCGCGGGCCAGCCCGCGCAGCGACAGGCAGTAACCGCGGTCGGGGTTGACGGAGATGTCGAGGATCTCGTCGACCAGTTCCAGCAGTTCCACCGCGTCGGTGCCGGGCTCGTACTCCGGCGGCAGCACGATGATGCCGTCGTGGTCGTCGCTGGTGCCGAGTTCGGAGGCGGAGCAGATCATGCCCTCGGAGACCTTGCCGTAGGTCTTCCGCGAGGAGATCGTGAAGCCGCCGGGGAGCTCGCCCCCGGGGAGGATGACGACGACCTTGTCGCCGACCGAGAAGTTCCGCGCGCCGCAGATGATGTTCTGCGGCTCGCCGGTGCCGTTGGCGTCGCCGACGTCCACCTGGCAGTAGCGGATCGGCTTCTTGAACTCGGTCAGCTCCTCGATCGCCAGCACGTGGCCGACCACCAGCGGGCCGGTCAGGCCGCCGCCGGTGCGCTCGACGGTCTCGACCTCCAGGCCGGCGGCGGTGAGCGCGGCGGCGACGTCGCGGCCGGTGACCTCGGCCGGCAGCTCGACGTATTCCCGCAGCCAGGAAAGCGGGGCCCGCATCAGATCTCCATCCCGAAGGGCCGGGTGAACCGGACGTCACCCTCGACCATGTCTCGCATGTCCTCGACGTTGTGGCGGAACATCAGCAGCCGCTCGATGCCGAACCCGAAGGCGAAGCCGCTGTACCGCTCGGGGTCCACACCGCAGGCGGTGAGGACGCGCGGGTTGACCATCCCGCAGCCGCCCAGTTCGATCCAGCCCTCGCTGGAGCAGGTGCGGCAGGGCCGGTCCGGGTTGCCGACGGAGGCCCCGCGGCAGACGTAGCAGACCATGTCCATCTCGGCGGACGGCTCGGTGAAGGGGAAGTGGTCCGGGCGGAGCCGGGTCTCCATCCCCTCGCCGAACAGCGAGCGCACCATGTGGTCCAGGGTGCCCTTGAGGTCCGCCATGGTCAGGCCCTCGTCGACCGCCAGCAGCTCCACCTGGTGGAAGACGGGGGTGTGGGTGGCGTCCAGCTCGTCGGTGCGGAAGACCCGTCCGGGGCAGACCACGTAGACGGGCGGCTCGCGGTCCAGCAGCGAGCGGATCTGCACCGGGGAGGTGTGGGTGCGCAGCACCAGGCCCGCGTCGTCGGGGCCGACCTCGCCGCCGCCGGGCGGCCGGACGAAGAAGGTGTCCTGCGTGGTGCGGGCCGGGTGGTCCGGTCCGATGTTGAGGGCGTCGAAGTTGAACCAGTCCGCTTCGAGCTCCGGGCCCTCGGCCACCTCGTAGCCCATGGCCGTGAAGATGTCCTCGATGCGGTCCATGAGGGTGGTCAGCGGGTGGCGGGCGCCGGGGCGGACGCGGTCGTACGGCAGGGAGACGTCCACCGCCTCCTCGACCAGCACGCGCTCGTCGCGCTCCTCCTCCAGCTGCTCCTGCCGCGCGGCGAGCGCCTTGGAGACGGCGCCGCGGGCCTGGCCGACGCGCTTGCCGGACTCGGCGCGCGCCTTCGGCGGCAGTGCGCCGATCTCGCGGTTGGCCAGCGCGAGCGGCGAGCGGTCGCCGCTGTGCGCGGCCTTCACCTCGCGCAACGCGTCGAGGCTGTCGGCCGCGGCGATCGCCGCGAGCGCGTCCTCG
The DNA here is from genome assembly GCF_012033735.1 of Streptomyces lonarensis. Lineage (GTDB taxonomy): Bacteria > Actinomycetota > Actinomycetes > Streptomycetales > Streptomycetaceae > Streptomyces > Streptomyces lonarensis. Next base: position 11,540 of record NZ_JAAVJD010000115.1, read on the forward strand.
CGCGCCCGGTCGATCACTTCGGCTTTCAGCGCTTCGACCTCGACGGGGTCGTATGACTTATTGGGTGCCGACATCGCTTCTCGGTGTTCCCTACTTCCGGTGTGCCTGGCGCGCCCGCTCGGCGGCGGCGGTGGTGCCGGGTGCCGAGTCTACGGCGCGCCCGCCCCGCGTCGCGCCCCGTGGCCCCCGCGGGCCTGCGGCGGGACGGAGGCGGCGGGGTGTACCGCGGCGGCAGTGGACGGTCCGGTGCCCGGTGCTCCGGGCACGGTGGCGGTGGCGCCCGCGGGGCGGTGTCGTCGTTCCGGCGGCGCCCGGCGGGCGCGCGGGGCGGTCAGGAGACGAGGACGGCCGGGGTTCCCGCGGGCAGGATGAATCGGAACCGCGCGCCGCCGCCGGGGCAGCGGCCCACGGTGACGGTACCGCCGTGGGCCTCGATGATGCCCTTGACGATGTAGAGGCCGAGGCCGGTGCCGCCGCGGGTCGAGCCGCGCCAGAAGCGGGTGAAGACCCGGTGCATGACGTCCTCGGGGATGCCTGCTCCCTGGTCGCTGACGGTCACGGCGGTGCCCTCCGAACGGTCGTCGGTGTGCGGTACGGGTTCCACCTCGATGGTGACGGTTCCCGCGCCGTGGCGCACCGCGTTTTCCAGGAGGTTGCCGAGCACCTGGGCGATCTTGTCCGGGTCGGCCCACAGCACCGGCAGACCCCGAGCGAGCCGCAGGTCGAAGCGGTCCGGGTCGGCACCCGCGGTGACGAGCGTCTTGACCTGGCGGCGGACCGCGTCGTCCAGCCGCACCGGCTCGCGCCGTATCTCCAGCCGCCCCGAGTCGATGCGGGAGACGTCGAGCAGCTCGGTGATCAGCCGGGTGACGCGGTCGGCGTCGGCGTCGACGGTCTGGAGCATGAGCCGCTTCTGCTCGTCGGTGAAGCGGTCCCACTTGTCGAGCAGGGTGGCGGTGAACCCCTTCACCGAGGTGAGCGGCGACCGCAGCTCGTGGGCCACGGTCGCGATCAGCTCGGCGTTGGAGCGTTCCATGCGCTGGCGGGCCTCGGTGCTGCGCAGCGTGATGACGACCTGCCGCACCGGGCCGGCGGGCCGGACCCGCACGTACCGGGCGGCCACCAGGACCTCCCGGCCGCCGGGCAGCAGGAGGTTGCGCTCGGGCTGGCCGGCGCGGGTGGCGAGGCCGCGGTACGGGTCGGTCAGCTGCCACCACGGGCGGCCGTCCGGGTCCTCCAACGGCAGCGCCTCGGCGAGGGTGGAGCCGAGCGCCTGGGCGGGATCGGTGCCGGTCAGCCGGGCGGCCTCCGCGTTGAAGCAGGTGACGCGCCCCTGGTTGTCGGCGATCACCAGCCCGTCGGGCAGGTCGTCGGGGGGTACGTCCAGCTCTCCCGCCCCGGGCCGCTTCACCATTCCCGCCCGTCCCCTCCTGTATCCGCTCCGTAACCCTACTAGGACCGAGCGGGGTTTGAGACCCCGTCAGGGAAGCGGGAGCGCTCAGGAGTTCCGGCGGCAGCCCCCGGGGGCGCGCTGGGCGCGGGCGGAGGCGTAGAGGCAGACCGCGGCGGCGGTGGCCAGGTTGAGGCTCTCCGCGCGGCCGTGGATGGGGACGCTGACGACCCCGTCGGCGAGCGCCCTGGTCTCCTCGGGCAGCCCCCACGCCTCGTTGCCGAAGATCCAGGCGGTGGGGGCGCCCATCGCCCCGGCGTCCAGCTCGGCGTCGAGGTCGCGGTCCCCGGCGCCGTCGGCGGCCAGTACCCGGGCGCCCGCGCCGGTCAGGCCGGCGACCGCCTCGGCCACCGGGACACCGACGGCCACGGGGAGATGGAACAGACTGCCGACGGACGCACGGACCGCCTTGGGGTTGTACACGTCCACCGAGGCGTCGGTGAGCACCACCGCGTCGGCGCCCGCTGCGTCGGCGCAGCGCAGCACCGTCCCGGCGTTGCCCGGGTCGCGCACGTGGGCGAGGACGGCGACCAGCCGGGGGCCGGAGGCCAGCACCTCGGCGAACGGGCGGTCGACGAACCGGCACACCCCGACCAGCCCCTGCGGGGTCACGGTCTGCGAGATGCCCGCCAGCACCTCCTCGGCCGCCACCGCGGTGCGCGCGCCCGCCGCGCGCGCGGCGGCCAGCAGGTCGGCGTGGCGCTCGGCCGCCTCGGGGGTGGCGAACAGTTCGACCAGGAAGGCGCCCTCGCCGTCACCGTGGGCGATGGCCTCCCGGACCGCCTGCGGGCCCTCCGCCAGGAAGCGGCGTTCCCGGGTGCGTGCGCTGCGGCGGGCCAGCCGCCGGGCGGCTACGGCGCGCGAGGAGCGCGGGGAGGTCAGCTCGGCGGGGAGCATGCTCACAGCTCGCTTCCATGACGAAGGGGTGCGGGGCGCCGCGGCGGGCGCGGGTGGGCGGCGGAGTGCGAGGGCCCGGCGGGCGCCGGGACGGGGGCCGGGGACGAGCCGGACCCGCAGGCAGCGTGGCCTGCGGGTCCGTCGTCAGCCGGTGTGCGCCGTGGTTCAGGCGGCCTTCGGCGCGTTCACGTCCGCCGGGAGGGCCTTCTGGGCGACCTCGACCAGGGCGGCGAAGGCGTTGGGGTCGTTCACGGCCAGCTCGGCCAGCATCTTCCGGTTCACGTCGACCTCGGCGGCCTTGAGCCCCTGGACGAACCGGTTGTAGGTGATGCCGTTGGCGCGGGCGGCGGCGTTGATCCGCTGGATCCACAGCTGCCGGAAGTCGCCCTTGCGCTTCTTGCGGTCGTTGTAGTTGTAGACGAACGAGTGGGTGACCTGCTCCTTCGCCTTGCGGTACAGGCGGGAGCGCTGGCCGCGGTAGCCGCTGGCCTGCTCGAGGATCGCCCGGCGCTTCTTGTGGGCGTTGACTGCCCGCTTGACGCGTGCCACGTGAAAACTCCTTGTAGAAGGGCCGCGGTTGACTCACGCGGCCCGGTGACGGTTGGGTCCCGGCCTCGTCGCTGCGCCCGGCCGCCCCGCGTGGTGCGGGGCCGGGCGCAGCCGGATCACTTGCCGAGAAGCTTCTTGATCCGCTTGGCGTCGGCCGGGGCCGTCTCCGTGGTACCGGCCAGACGGCGGGTGAGGGTGGAGGACTTGTGCTCCAGGTAGTGGCGGCGACCGGAGCGCTGGCGGATCACCTTGCCGGAGCCGGAGAGCTTGAAGCGCTTGCTGGCACCGCTGTGCGTCTTGTTCTTCGGCATGTCGCCGTTCTTCTCCTCGTCGGTGGCGCGCGGCCGACCGGCTGCTCCCGGCTGGGGCCGGGGGCGCCGGACGGGCGCGCGCCTCTTCGCTGTCTGGTCTGACGGCCCGGGTTCGGCGGGGCTCAGGCCCGCGCTTCGCCCTGACGCTCGGCCTTGCGGGCGGCCTGGGCCTCCCGGGCCTCTGCCATGGCCTCGGTCTTCTTCTTGTGCGGACCGAGAACCATGATCATGTTTCGGCCGTCCTGCTTCGGGTTCGACTCGACGAACCCCAGGTCCTGGACGTCCTCCGCCAGGCGCTGGAGCAGCCGGTACCCGAGCTCGGGACGGGACTGCTCACGACCACGGAACATGATCGTGATCTTGACCTTGTCACCCTGCTTGAGGAACCGGACGACGTGACCCTTTTTGGTGTCGTAGTCGTGCGGGTCGATCTTCGGCCGGAGCTTCATCTCCTTGATGACCGTGTGCGCCTGGTTCTTGCGCGCCTCACGGGCCTTCAGGGCCGACTCGTACTTGAACTTTCCGTAGTCCATGAGCTTGCACACCGGCGGCCTGGCGGTCGCCGCGACCTCGACGAGGTCGAGGTCGTACTCCTGTGCGAGCTCCAGGGCCTTGGCAAGCGGCACAATGCCGACCTGCTCGCCACTGGGACCGACGAGTCGCACCTCGGGGACGCGAATCCGGTCGTTGATGCGGGGCTCGGCGCTGATGGGGCCTCCTCGGTTCACCGCACGGATGCCTGGCGGACAGCCGTGCCTGAGAGTTTCGTCTGTGGTGACCGCCGGCCGGGCACACGACAAGAGCCCCGACCGTCGCCGGCGGGGCTCCTCACAGACTGGCCGCACCACCGCAGGCACGCGGCGACACGAGTCCGACCTTTGACCTGCCGACCAGGGGTCGATCAGGTGGGAGATACGGAGCCTCCACTTGCGGGCCGGTTCACCCGTGACGCGCGAGAGCGCGCACTGATGTCCGGCCGGTCAAGGTTCATCGTACCGCACCCTCCGGCGCGCGCCTCCCCAGGTGGCGCCGGGGCGGGCGGCGGCCGCTCGCTACGCTGGGCGGCAGCCACCCGGGCAGCCCCGGGACCGGCCCACCCACGAGATGCGGACGAGACGACGATCCATGAGTGACGACGCCAGCACCCAGCCCACCGGCACCCCGGCCGACGCCGCCGCCGACCAGACCCGGGACATCGCCGACGTGCCGGCCGTCGAGGTCATCACCACGGTGGCGGTCCACCTGATGAGCGCCGCCGCGGTCAACCTGGGCCTGTCGGAGGAGGGCGAGGACCACCTGGACCTCGACGAGGCCCGCAAGCTGATCACCGCCCTGGCCGGCCTGGTGACCGCGGGGGCCACCGAGGTCAGTTCCTTCCACGCCGCGCCGCTGCGGGACGGCCTGAAGTCACTGCAGCTGGCCTTCCGCGAGGCGTCGGTGGTGCCCGACGAGCCGGGCGCCGGGCCGGGCGAGAAGTTCACCGGCCCCGTGCTGGGCTGACCGGACGAGGCCGGCGCGGCGGGGGCGCCGGCCCCCGCCGCGCGGCCCCGGGCACGCGGACTACCGGCGGTAGAGGGGCTCCCCGCCGGGCAGCGCGGTGCCGGCGGGCAGTACGGCCAGCTGCAGTCCGCGCACCAGCCGGCTGCGCAGCACGGTGTCGGCGGCGAGTGCGCCCGCCAGGCGGGTGACCTCCTCGCGATCCCCGGCGCCGGCGTCGAACACCACCGCGAGAGTGCCGTCGGTCTCCCCGCCGGGCACGAGCTGCGCCGCGGCCACGCCGGGTTCGGCGGCCAGCAGCGTGCGGACCGCCTCCGCGACCTCGGGCCCGGCCACCGGCGCGCCCCCGGTCGCCAGGGCGCGCAGCGCCCGCCCGGCGATCTCGTAGGGCACCGGACCGGCGAGGTCGAGCACGAGCGAGCCGACCCCCTCCTGCACCGCTGCCTGGAGCGCCTGCTGCGGGGTGACGGCCACCGGCCGGGCGTCGGGCCGCCACTGCAGGAGGGCGGCGGTGGACGAGAAGACGGGCAGCGCCTTGCGGCCGCCCGGGCGCTCCAGTGTGAGGACCGCCATCTCGCTGCTCTTCTCGCGCTTCAGGCCGTCGGGGCCGGTCTCGGCCTCACCCAGCACCGCGACCACGGGCACCAGTAGCCGGGCGTCGGTCAGCAGGGCGATCACTGCATCCTGCGCCGCGGGGTCCTCCCGGTGCTCCGCCCAGTGCGACAGCGCCGCCACCAGGTCGGGGTCGGCGGAGCCGTCGTCGTCGGCGAATGGGGACCGGGGGATGTTGTGGAGCTGCACCCTGCGAGGGTATCGGCGGCGACGGGGCGTCCTCGGCGCGCCCCACCGCGCCCGGCGCGCGCCCCGCGGACGCGCCCCCGGCGTTACCTTTTCTTGACGTCGGCCGGCTGACTCGTGCACCCGTGCGAGATACCGTCGGGCGCATGAGCCCTGAGATCCCCCGTCAGCGCACCCGCCGGCTGGCGCCCGCCCTGCTCGGCGCGGCGCTGGCCACCGGGGTGCTCGCCGCGGCCTCCGCGGGGGGCACGGGCGGCGACG
>NZ_JAAVJD010000116.1 GCF_012033735.1 Streptomyces lonarensis
CGAGGAGTGAGCCGGAGTCGGGGACCGCCCGCAGGGGTGCGGCGTCGGGCAACTGGCCGATCAGGGTGATCAGGGCCCGTGCGAGGCGGCGCGGCGCGGCCCCGCGGCACAGCCGACCGGGCCCCCCGCCGCCGCCCGGCGCGGCGACCGGGGCGCCGTCCTCGTCGAATTCGCCGGCATCTTCCCCTACGTGCTGCTCATGCTCGCCGTGATATGGCAGTGCGTCCTCATCGGCTACACCTTCTCCCTCGCCGGCAACGCCGCCGACCAGGCGGCCCGCGCCGGGGCGGCCGCCCGCGGCGGAGCAGCCGGAGCCTGCGCCGAGGCGGCCGCCCGGCACGTCCCGGACGCCTGGTCCGTCAGCGCCTCCTGCGGAGTGCAGGGCGACATCTACCGGGCAGATGTCACCCTCCGCGTCCCGGCGCTCTTCCCCGGCCTCCTGGACCTGCCGTTCGACGTACCCGGGCGCGCAGGCGCCGCCGCGGAGGGATGACCGTGCAGCCCCGGACCGCAGCCACACCCCCCGCAGCCACACCACCCGTCGGCGCCCCCCGGTGGGACCGCCAACGCGGTATCACCGCGGTCGAGTTCGCGGGCTGGCTGCCCGTGCTGCTGATCGTCGCCCTCGCCGGCCTGCAACTCGGCCTGGTCGGCTACGCCGTCCAGCAGGCCGGCACCGGCGCCCGGGCCGCCGCCCGGGTCGCCTCCCAGGACGACATCGCGGACCGCTACCAGAGCGCCGGCCGGGCCGCCGTCAGCGACTGGCTGACCGTCGGGTACGCGCTGGACGCCGGCTGCGGCGGCTCCGCCGACGTCGCCACCGTCACCGCCCGCGTCCAGGTCCCGTCCGTCCTGCCGTTCGTCGACGGCTTCGGCTCCGCCACCCGCTCGGTGACGATGCCGTGCGACTGACAGCCACGCCCCCGCCGGGCCGCGCCCCCGGCCACCCCCGCCGCACCACCCCCGCGAGGAGGAGCACCCCATGGGCCTGAGGTCCCGGCTCGCCGCCCCCGACGAACCCACCGGCACCGACCAGGGCGACAGCCGGCTCGTCGCCGTCTATCGGGCCAAACTGCTGCAGGAGACCGACCTCGCCGAGATGTCGGCGATGTCCATGGCGGACCGCCGTGACCGGCTGGAGCGGGTCCTCGGCCACATCCTCAGCCGTGAGGGCCCCGTCCTCTCCACCCAGCAGCGGGCCGGCCTGATCCGCCGGGTCGTCGACGAGGCCCTCGGCCTCGGCATCCTCGAACCCCTCCTCGAGGACGCCTCCATCACCGAGATCATGGTCAACGGCCCCGACCAGGTCTTTGTCGAACGGGACGGCCGCGTCGAGCAGCTACCGCTGCGGTTCGCCTCGAAGGACCAACTGATGCAGACCATCGAACGGATCGTCTCCACCGTCAACCGCCGCGTCGACGAGTCCAACCCCATGGTCGACGCGCGCCTCCCCACGGGCGAACGCGTCAACGTCATCATCCCGCCGCTCTCCCTCAGCGGCGCCACCCTCACCATCCGCCGCTTCCCCCGGGCCTTCTCCCTCGGCGAACTGCTCCACACCGGCACCCTCGACCAGCACCTGCTGGTCCTCCTCACCGCGCTCGTCCGCGCACGCTGCAACATCATCGTCTCCGGCGGCACGGGCTCCGGAAAGACCACCCTGCTCAACGCGCTCTCCGGTCTGATCCCCGAGGGCGAGCGCATCGTCACCGTCGAGGACGCCGCCGAACTCCAGCTCCAGCAGCGGCACGTCGTCCGCCTGGAGGCCCGCCCGCCCAACGTCGAGGGCCGCGGCGAGGTCACCATCCGCGACCTGGTGCGCAACTCGCTGCGCATGCGCCCCGACCGCATCCTCGTCGGCGAGGTCCGCGGCGGCGAGACCCTCGACATGCTCCAGGCCATGTCCACCGGCCACGACGGTTCACTGGCCACCGTCCACGCCAACAGCGCCGAGGACGCACTGCTCCGACTCCAGACCCTCGCCTCCATGTCCGAGCTGCAGGTCCCGTTCGCGGCGCTGCGCGACCAGATCAACAGCGCTGTGGACGTCCTGGTCCAGCTGACCCGCCACTCCGACGGGACCCGGCGCATCTCCGAGGTCGCGGTACTCGCCAGCCGCGGCCAGGACCCCTTCCACGTGGTGCCGGTCACCCGCTTCCACAGCGCCCCGTTCGCCCAGGGCGGCGCCGCCGAGGGGCGGTTCGTCCACCACCCGGTGCCGCGCGCCCTCGCCGAACGCCTGCACCAGGCCGGCGAGACCGTCCCGCCCGTCTTCGGTGTCCTCCCCGACACCGCCCTCCCCACGCAGAGTCGCGCGACGTCCGCGGCGGCCGACGGCGCCGACGGCCACCACCCCGCCGGGGCCTGGCCGGCCCTCGGCCCCGCGCCGGGTGCGGGGCCCCCGTACCACGGCCGACCCGACCCCGGGGAGGCACACCGATGACCGGCCCCCCGGCGCCCGGCGACGCCACCGTCCTGGCCGTCGACCACCTGCCGCAACTCACCCTGGGCGTGGCACTGGTCGCGGCGCTCGTCTTCGTCGTCGGCCTCCACAGCTGGGCCACCGGCCGCGCGCGGCAGCGCTCCCTGATGCACCGGCTGTCCGGGCCCGACCCCACCCCGGCCGACCCCATCGTGCCGGGCGCCGCCCGTCGCGGCGCCGACCTTCGCCCCGGCCGGTTCGCCACCGTCGACGCCCGCGTACGGGGCACCCGGTTCGGCCGCCGGCTCCGCAACAAACTCGCGGCGACCGGCCTCGACCTCACCGCAGGCGAGTACCTGGTCTACGTCACCGCCGCCGTGCTGCTCCTCGGCCTCGTCGGCTCCGTGGTGCTCGCACCGTTCTTCGGCCCGGTCTTCGCCGCGCTGGCCCTGTGGGGCGGCAACGTCTACCTCACCTGGCAGCGCAACAAGCGGACCGAACGCTTCATCGCCCAACTGCCCGAACTCGCGCGCCTCATCGCCAACGGCACCGCGGCCGGGCTCGCGCTGCGCACCGCACTCGCCATGGCCGCCGAGGAGATGGACGACCCGGCACGGACCGAACTCGCCTCCGTCGCCAACCAACTGGCGGTCGGGCGCTCCCTGGAGGAGGCACTCGACGAGCTCGGTGAACGCCTACCCTCCCGTGAACTCAACGTCCTGGTATCCACGTTGATCCTCGCCAACCGGGCGGGCGGCGCGATCGTCTCCTCGCTCCGCAACCTCACCGACACCCTGGAGCAGCGCAAGGAGACCAGGCGGGAGGTCCGCACCCTGCTGGCCGAGGTCAACGCCACCGCCGTCACCGTCCCCGCGCTGGGCCTCGGCGCCCTGCTGATGATCAACAGCATGGCGCCGGGCGCGCTCAGTCGCGTCACCGGCAGTGCCGCCGGGCAGATCGCCATGATCGTCGCGATCTCGCTGTACGTCGTCGGCTTCGTCGTCGTCCGCCGCTTCGGCCGGGTGGACGTGTGACCGCGCCGGACGGCCGGGGACCGCTCCGCGCCGGACGCGTGCCCGGCCTCGTACCCGCACCCGGGGTCGCGCACCGCCCCACGTCCCACCGCCCCACGTCCCACCGCCCCGACTCCCACCGACCTGACCTTCACCGACCTGCCTGGAGCCGGCCGTGATCGCCCTGCTGCTCTCCCTCGCGATGCTGCTCGCCGTGCTCGGCCTCATCGGCGGCTGGCGCATGATGCGCGGCGGCACCCCGCTCCCGGACGACCTCGCGCTGGCGCTGGAGGTGGGCTCCACCCGGACCACGGCCACCGGCTCGGCCGTCGACCGCATGGGCGTCCGGATGGCCCCCACCGTCCTACGGCTGATGGGGCCGCAGAACGTCGACCGCAAACGGCTCCGCATCGACCAGGCAGGCAATCCGGAGGGTCTCACCGTCGACCGGTACGCCGCCCGCCGCGCCGTCTACGGGCTGTTCGGCGCGGCAGTGGCGGTGCTCTTCTTCGCGGCGGGCTGGCCGCTGTTCGGCCTGATGGGCCTGGCGTTCGGCCTGTTCGCCGCCGACGCGCTGATCTGGCAGGGCGCCCGCGCCCGCAAGGAGGCCATCGAACGCACCCTCCCCGACTTCCTCGACGTGCTCGCTGTGGTCGTCTCCGCCGGCCTCGGCTTCCGCCAGGCCCTGGACCGCGTCTCACTCCGCTACGAGGGCCCGTGGGCCGACGAGATACGCATCACGCTGCGCCAGATGGACATGGGGGTCTCGCGACGGCAGGCATTCGACGAACTCCGGCGCCGCAACGGGTCGGAGGCCGTCAACCAGTTCGTCACCGCACTCCAGCAGGGTGAGGAACTCGGCGCACCGATCGCCGACACCCTCGTCCAGATCGCCGACGACATGCGGCGCACCGACGCCCAGAACGCGCGGCGTCGGGCGGCCAAGGCCATCCCGAAGGCCACCATGGCGACGCTCGTCTTCATGGTGCCGGCCACGATGATCATCATCGTCACCGGCATGATCCTCGGCTCGGGCACCAACCTGCTCGGTGTGCTCAACCCCTGACGCCGGCTGCGTAGTTCGTCCGCTGGGACAAGTAGCCCCGAGCCCGGGCGGCGCGACAGCGCCGGACTTCACGGCCGATATTCGCATTCGTAACGCACTACCCGGTGACCGGAGGGTGGGGGATGTGGGACAGTCAGTGGCGAGGAAGGCGGGCCGGCGACGGCCGGGAGGGGGCGAGGACATGGCGGCAGCTGAACCCAACTCGTGCCCTCCGAAGCCCAATCGCAGCCTCCGTGTGATGCCCGAACCGACCCGTCCGCAGTACCGTGTGGCGGGGCCGGTACTCCGGGGTAGGGAACCGGCGGTACGACCGGGACCGTCCGGAGAGGACAACGACCATGGGCACAAAGCTGCTGCGTTGGGGGCTCACTCTGTCGAGCCGCCTGAAGAACGCCGACCGCGACCGCGGCGCCGGATTCGTCGAGTACGCGGGGCTCCTGCTCCTCATCTCCGCGATCGTCGTCGCCGTCGTGGCACTGAACCTGCACACCGCCGTGGCCAATGCGATCAGCGGCGCGGTGGGAAGGGTACTTCAGACCGGCTGAGCCGCCAGGGCGAGCGCGGGGGAGTCTTCCCGCTCTACATCTGGATGGTCAGCGGGCTGCTGCTGATCGCGATGATCTTTTTCGTGTTTGCCCAGGCAGCTGTGACGCGCGGCGGTGGCCAGTCGGCGGCGGATGCCGCCGCTCTGGCGGCCGTGCGAGAGGCGCGGGACGGGCTGCACGACCGGTTCCGCGAGGTGCTGGAGGACGAGGAGGCCGACCTCGCGGAGATCCTGGACGGGCTCGGCTTCCTGTCCGCCTCGGCGTGCGCCGCCGCCGCCGACTTGGCGGCCCGTAACAACGCCTCGGTGACCGACTGCGCGCCCGTCGCCGGGCGGGCCGGCTACCGGGTGACGATCGAGACCAGGAACACCGTCGGGGACTCGGTGCTCCCCGGTACCTCGAACGCCACGGCCACGGCGAGCGCCGTGGCCGTGATCCTGCCGCTCTGCCGTCCGCTCCCGGGCGACGAGCGGACCGAACTGGACTGCGAGGAACGGGAATGGGCCCTTGATCCGGAAGATCCGGACCAACTCCCCGAACCGAGAGATCTATTCCGTATCCGGCTGGAAGACTGAGATTCCAGAGCGAGTCGACAAGGGAACGCCCTCGATGGAAACGCGTGAGAGCAAGACACGTAGCGGGCTCGTCGCCCTGACCCTCGGCGTGGTGCTCAGCCTGACGCTGGTCGGCTGCAGCGGCGGAGGCGATCCGGAGTCGTCGGATGCGAACGATTCCGCCTCCCCGACCGAGACGGGGGAGGGGGAACCCGACGAAGGACAGGTCGACGACAACGACGGCCCCCAGACTCTGGCTCAGGTCACCGGTGAGCGCGACATCACGCTGACGGTCACACGCGCCGTGCGCGAAGAAGGCGGCTTCCTGACGGTCGAGGGCACGATCCGCAACGGCGGCGGCAGCGGCTGGAGCGACGCGGCCTGGGCCGGGCAGGAGCAGGAGCTGGCGAGCAACAGCTTCTCCATGGCCGGGGCTTCGCTGACCGCCAAGTCGGAGGGGAAGAAGTACCTCATCCTCCGCGACACCAGCGGCCGCTGCCTGTGCACGCGGTTCGACCTCAACATCGCCGCCGGTGAGACGGTCGACTGGTTCGCGCAGTTCCCGGCGCCCGCGCCGGAGACGTCGCAGGTCGATCTGCAGATCGGCAAGCTGCCCCCCGCCACCTTCGAGATCCGCTGAGGAGACACGAGGTCATGAGCGAGAAGCTGCGTCCCGCCGCCCGGGCGGCGGTGGGGGTCGGGACGGGAATCGCCGTGCTGGCCTTCGGTGCGCCGACCGCCTTCGCCCAGAGCGACGAGCCGTACGAGCAGCCCCCCGGGTACGAGCAGCCCGCCACGCCCGACGTGGACACCAACGCTCCCGGGCTCAAGCTCGGGGACGGGGCGACGCTGGCCGACCCCCGCGTGCTGGACATCAAGTTCGTCGTGGAGGAGATCGGTGGTGGCGGTCAGCCCGAGGAGGGCGAGGGGGCGCCGGACCCCGAGCCGACCCCCGACCCGGAGCCCGACCCCGACCCGGAGCCCGACCCCGATCCGGAGCCCGGCAGGCCCGATGAGGACGAGCAGGACGAGCCGGAGGAGGACGCGGGCGGCGGCGCGGCGGTCGACGGCGGGGGCGAGACCCGGGAGGAACGCACCGGAGGGCAGCGCAAGTTCGTGCTCCAGGCCGGCGTCCTCTTCGAGGAGAGCGAGGCGCAGCTGAGCGAGGAGTCGCTGGCGGCGCTCGAGGCCGTGGCGTCCGCCATCGAGGAGGAGCAGCCCGAGTGGGTCAACATCTTCGGGTTCACCGACAGCCAGGGCTCCTACGAGTTCGGCGTCCAGCTCTCCAACGAACGCGCGGAGAACACCCAGCTCGCGCTGATCGACCTCATGGACGACGCGGGTGACATCACCTTCAACATCAACGGGTACAGCGAGGAGTACTTCCTCTACGACAACAGCACCGCCGAGGGGCGACAGAAGAACCGGCGGGTGGAGATCTCCTGGCCCACCGGCGGGTAGCTCTCGCCCCTGAGTGCAACTCCGGATGCCCCGGCCCGCGCGGGCCGGGGCATCCGTGTTCGGGCGGCTCGCCCCACCGGCCGGCTCGCCGGTCCTGTCGCGGAAGTGAAGGGTGTCGTACCGCGGCGGGAACCCCGGCGTGTACGGGGGGTGACATTCCTGGTGGGTGATGTTACTCTCGGTGTTCGAATGGTCGGGGTGCTCGCGGATCGATCCTGGGTCGACCGCGGGGGAGCTGCGGGGAGAGGTGAGACACGTGCGCTGCTGGAGGTGCCGCGCGAGCGAGGCCGATGCCGCCACGGGCGTCTGTGTGAGATGCCGGCCGCTGCGCAGTTTCAAGTCGGTGCGCCGGTTGGCTGCCGTCGCCTCCGCGCTGCTGGTGCTCTGCGCGGTGCTCTCGTGGCAGCGGCTGCTCGCTGCCCGGGAGAAGCTCGCCTATCTCGCGCAGTCGCACGACATCGACCCCTCCGGCATGACCGTCGAGCAGTGGCGCTCGGCGGAACGGGCGCTGCTGCCGGAGGACGCCCGGATAGCAGGGCTGATGGAGAACGCGACCGGCCCCTGGGTGGTCGTCGGCACGCTGACAGCCGGCTTCTTCCTCCTCTGGTTCCGCCGCGCCCGGAGCAACGCGAGGCTGCTGGCCGGGGTCGATCCTTCGGTGCGCCGCAGCTTCGCCTACGCGGGTTGGCTGCTGCCGGTCGCCAACCTCGTGGTGCCGCGCCGGACCCTTGCCGAGCTGCGCCCGCCGGGGAGCAGCGGCGGCCGCGTCGTCCTCCACGTGTGGTGGCTGCTGTGGATCGCGACGGTGACGGTCAGCGCGCTCGCGTTCTGGTTGTGGTGGGAGGCGGCGCCGCAGGCGGGCGGTCGGCTGGCCCAGGGGAAGGTGCCGGCAGCGGCGCCACTGGAGGATGCGGTCCGGGTGCTTGCCGTCGCCGACGGACTGCTGATCGCCTGCGCGTTCGCCACCATCGCCCTGCTGTGGCGCACCACCCGACTGCAGGAGAAGGCGCTGGCCGCCGGGCCGCCGGCGGGGCCGCGGCCGCCGACCGTCGCCGAGCTCGACCACGAACAACTGCTCGGCCGGGTGGTGGCCCGCTGGGGCGACGAGGCCGACGCCGGCCCTTCCCGGCGCGGCGCCGGTGGGGGCTCCCGCCAGGCGTCCCCCGGTGAGCCCCCTGCCGACGGCGGCCCGCACCGGCCGACCTCGACCGAGGTGCCGCAGCCGCGGACGCCGGCGCCACGGAACCGCCCGGTGTCGAACTCTCCGGCGGACCGGCACCGCAACGGCGGGGGCGTCGGGCGGGCGGTGCGTCGCCCCCGGCCGCCGCACCGGGGCCACGGTCCCGGTCAGGACGGTTGACCTGCGGCCGCTCCCGACCAGGGGCGGCGAGCAGGACCGCAGCTCGATACCCTGCCGACCATGGGTAATGACGAGCGACAGGTGGTCGAGTCGTCGCCGGTCCTCACCTACGACGAGGTCGGCGCGACGCGTCGGCCCGGCGATCTGCCCCCGCCCGGACGGCACCTCATGAGCGTCCGCACCTGGGTCGGTTCCGGTGACGACGCCTTCCGGTTCGCCTCCCGTGCCCTGATGGAGTGGCGGATGCACCGTGCCGTCGGCGTGGGGGTCGAGGCGGGGCACCCCCGGGCGGCGCCCGGCGTGCCGGTGACCGTGGTGGTCCGGCTCGGCCCGGTGCGGTTGCTCCGCGCCCCCTGCCGCATCGTCTGGGTGGTCGAGGAGGGGGCTCGTGCCGGATGGGGGTACGGCACCCTCCCCGGGCACCCCGTCAGTGGCGAGGAGTCGTTCCTCGTCGAGCTGGACGGAGCCGGCGAGGTGTGGCTCACCGTGACCGCCTTCAGCCGTCCCGCCGTCTGGTACACCCGTGCTGCCGGGTCACTGGGACGTGCGGCGCAGCGCTACTACGCGCGACGATGTGGTCGCACCATGCGACGAGTGGTTGCGGCTCGCTGACCAGCCGGGCACCCTCCATGACGGGCTCATCACGCACCATCACCGCTGCTCGGGAGGGGTGTCGTCCCCCACATCTGTGCGGGTCCGGGCCGCCCTGTCGCCATTCCTGACCGCGAAGCCTTGGGGTATTGTTTAACGGTCACCAACTGCCAGCGTCGTCACACCCACCCCGGCGACGGCTGGCTGGGCCGGACGTGAGCAACCCCCCCCCCCCCCGCCCCCCCCCCCCCCCCCCCCCCCCCACGTCTCTCCCCGCCGGACTGCTCGCCGCGCCGGCCGCCATGGTGACGGTGAGTAGCGGCTGACCCGCCGGCCCACCGATCCACCAGCCGCGGCCCGCCCACGCGCCGGCCCGGTCGGCGCCCGCCCGGGGCTGGGGCGACGCCCCGGCGCGCCGTGCGGCTCAGGCGGCCGGTGCCGGCACCCGTCTGCGCTGCTTGCGCGGGAAGCCGGGCCCCGGGGGCGGGGGAGCCCGTACGCTCTTGCCTCGTGTCTGTGCCGCTGATCGTCGCCGCCGCTGTCTACGGAGCCGCCGCCGGGGCGTTGTCGCCCCGGGGGGTGTACCGGCTGTCGGTGGAGCCCTCCCAGCCGTGGCGACCGCACTGCCCGCAGGGCCATCCCTGGCCGCGAGGTGCCCGCGGCTGGCTCGGCCCGGCATCCCGCTGCCCGGCCTGCCGCCGCGGTCCCGCCGCGTTCCGCCGGGCCGACATCGGGGCGCCCGCCCCCGACGCGCCTACCGCGCCCCGCAGCCCCGTCACGT
Organism: Streptomyces lonarensis; assembly: GCF_012033735.1. GTDB lineage: Bacteria > Actinomycetota > Actinomycetes > Streptomycetales > Streptomycetaceae > Streptomyces > Streptomyces lonarensis. Next base: position 9,794 of record NZ_JAAVJD010000116.1, read on the forward strand.
CCGCCGCCGACGAGGCGGTCGACCCGCCCGCGATCGACCCCGCCGTAAGGCCGGCCGGTGCCCGACCCCACTCGGAGCGGCCGCAGGGCGCGAATGCCAGGGACCGCCGGCACGCCGCGGACCCCGACACCGACCCCGGTCGCGGTGCGGACGCCGGGCCTGCGGCCGCACCGACCGGGACCACAGGCAACGCCGAGCGCGCGCCTGACCTCGACGGCCGGACGGGGTTCGGCGCCGTTCCCGACGCCGCCCGGCGCGTGGACACCGACGAAGGTGTCATCGGCAGCGCAGGGATCGAGCACCGCTCCGACATCGACGCCGACAGCGGCTCCGACACCGGCCCCGACGCAGGCACCGAGGAGGGCACCCCTGACGCCACGCGATCTGCGACCGCGGACGCCGCGCCCGGAGCTGCCGAACGGCGACCGCCGCGCGGTCTGCTGCCGGCCTCCGTCAATGCGGCTGTCTGCGCCCTGCTGGCGTCGGTCCTCGGCGCGGAACCGGCCCTGGCGGTCTGGCTGCTGCTCGTGCCGGGCATGGTCGCCGTCACTGCCGTGGACCTCGCGGTGCTGCGTCTCCCGGATGTCCTCACCTACCCGCTGGCTCTGCTCGCGGTGGCGGGCCTCGGGGTGTGCGCGCTGGTCGGGGGCGATGCCGGTGGCAGCTGGGCCCGCGCCCTGCTCGCCGGCGGGGCACTCGCCGGCGCGCTGCTGGTGCTGGCGCTGATCAACCCGCGCGGCATGGGGCTGGGCGACGTGAAGCTCTCGCTCGCGCTCGGCGTCGCCCTCGGCTGGTACGGCTGGGACGTCCTCGTTCTCGGCGTATTCGCCGGCTTCCTGCTGGCGTCGGTCCACGCCGTCCACCTGGTGGCGCTCCGGGGCGCCGGGCGGGGCACCGCCTTCTCGATGGGACCGTTCCTGGCGGCGGGAGCTCTGGTCGGCCTCGTCCTCGCCGGACTCGCCGGGTGATTCCCGCCGAGTGTGCGGGCCCGCCGAGCACCTATGCGTTACGGTGGGAACCCCCCCCTCGGGCCGGTCCGTATCCCCCCCCACGGACCGGCCCGCTTTCTGTTCGGGACGCCCTCCGGGCCCGTGTACGCTGGCGCGGTGCGGCAAGAGGGGCGAACAAACGCTATGAAGAACAAGCTGCGCCAGCTGGCGGTCAAGCTGTACGCGCGGCGCGTGGAGGGACACCTCGATCCCGAGCAGGTCCCCAAGCACATCGGCGTCATCCTCGACGGGAACCGGCGCTGGGCCAAGGCAGCCGGTAACACCACGCGCGAGGGCCACCAGGCGGGCGCTGCGAAGATCCGCGAGCTGCTCTCCTGGTGCGAGGAGACCGAGGTCAAGGTCGTCACCCTCTGGCTGCTCTCCACGGACAACCTGGACCGGCCCGAGGACGAGCTCGGCCCGCTGCTCACCATCGTCGAGGGCGCGGTGCGCGACCTCGCCGAGGACGGACGCTGGCGGGTCCACCACGTCGGAGCCATCGAGGCGCTTCCCGAGCGCACCCAGCAGGTGCTCCGCGACGCGGAGCGCGTCGCGGGGGACCGGGACGGGATACTGGTCAACGTCGCCGTCGGCTACGGCGGCCGTCAGGAGATCACCGACGCGGTCCGCTCGCTGCTGGCGAAGCGAGCCGCGGACGGTGACACCCTGGAGCGCGTCGCCGGCACCCTCCGCCTGGAGGACATCGCCGAGCACCTCTACACCCGCGGCCAGCCCGACCCCGACCTCGTGATCCGCACCAGCGGTGAGCAGCGGCTCTCGGGGTTCATGCTCTGGCAGAGCGCGCATTCCGAGTACCACTTCTGCGACGTCTACTGGCCCGCGTTCCGCCGCGTCGACTTCCTCCGGGCGATGCGTGACTTCGCAGCCCGGCACCGCCGCTTCGGTCACTGAGCCGACCCGCCCGTTCGGGCCTTGCGGCCCTTCACGGTCGTCAACGGCCGTTCGCCGCAGTCCGCCGCGGAGAACGATGTCCCACGGGACCGCTTGCCGCCCGCCGATCCGCGCCCCGCGCCGGATGGGCGGGCGGTTCTCGTTCCGCGGCGCCGCCGGCCGCCGCGGCCCGCCCCGGCCGTCCACCGCTCACCACCCGCCGTGCCCGACCGCCGGAACCACCGCGCCGCGCCGCGCCGCCGCGCCGCCGCGCCGACGCGCTGCCCGTTCCCCGTTCCCCGTGGACGCCCCGGCGACAGCCGCCGCCACCGCCCCCGCACCGCTGCGTGACCTGACCCCCTCCGTCACCCCAGCCCCGGGAAACCCCCGGCACACAGCCGTCGAACTCCGGCGGAACACGGACGGGCGAGGTTCCGCCTTACGGGTCAGCCGGGTGATCGGAGGTATGACCCGACGGGCGGAAGGGCATATTGACGGCGGGTCGGAGCCCGGACCCGGCCCGCCGGGAGGCCCGTTTGCGCAGCACCACGGAGTTCGCTGAGGGCCGGAGTGCGGCCCGCCCGCGGCGAGGTCCCTCCGGCACCACCCCCGGCGCGCCGGACCGCCCGGTCCCATGGCGCGCCGCGGCTCCCAACCTCATCCGAGGGGGTTTGTCCACACGTGGTGACGACCAAGAAGCGCCCCGACGACCGGCGCATGTACGTCCTTGACACCAGTGTTCTGCTCGCGGACCCGTCCGCGATCACCCGGTTCGACGAGCACGAGGTGGTCCTGCCCGTCGTCGTCATCTCCGAGTTGGAGGCCAAGCGGCACCACCCCGAGCTGGGGTACTTCGCCCGGCAGGTGCTCCGGCGCCTCGACGAGTTCCGGGTGAAGTACGGCAGGCTCGACGAGCCGCTCCCGCTCGGTGAGGTCGGCGGTACCCTCCGGGTCGAGCTGAACCACTCCGACCCGACGGTCCTGCCGCCCGCCATGCGCGGCAGGGACGGCCGGCTCCCGGACAACGACACCCGCATCCTCGCGGTGGCACGGAACCTCCAGGCCGAGGGGCACGATGTCACCGTCGTCTCCAAGGACCTGCCGCTGCGGATCAAGGCGTCGTCGGTCGGCCTCCAGGCGGAGGAGTACCGGGCCGAACTCGCCGTCACGGACTCCGGCTGGACCGGGATGGCCGAGGTCGATCTCGGCGGTGAGGCGGTGGACGAGCTGTTCGCCACCGAGGCGGTCCGGGACCCGGTCGCCGAGGGGATGCCGGTCCACACGGGTCTGGTGATCTCCTCGGAGCGGGGGAGCGCCCTGGGCAGGGTGGCGCCCGACGGCCGAATCCGGCTGGTGCGGGGCGACCGCGAGGCGTTCGGCCTGCACGGTCGGAGCGCCGAGCAGCGCATCGCGCTGGACCTGCTGCTCGACCCCGAGGTCGGCATCGTCTCCATGGGCGGCAGGGCCGGCACGGGCAAGTCGGCGCTGGCGTTGTGCGCCGGGCTGGAGGCGGTGCTCGAACGCCGGCAGCACCGCAAGGTGATGGTCTTCCGCCCGTTGTACGCGGTGGGCGGGCAGGACCTCGGCTACCTGCCGGGTACCGAGTCGGAGAAGATGAACCCCTGGGCGCAGGCGGTCTTCGACACCCTCGGCGCCGTCAGCTCGGGCAACGTCATCGAGGAGATCACGGCCCGCGGCATGCTGGAGGTGCTGCCGCTCACCCACATCCGGGGGCGGTCGCTCCACGACGCCTTCGTGATCGTCGACGAGGCGCAGTCCCTGGAGCGGAACGTCCTGCTGACGGTGCTGTCGCGGATCGGTCAGGGTTCGCGGGTGGTGCTCACCCACGACGTGGCGCAACGCGACAACCTGCGGGTCGGTCGGCACGACGGCGTGGTGGCCGTCGTGGAGAAGCTCAAGGGCCATCCGCTGTTCGCGCACGTGACGCTCAACCGGTCGGAGCGGTCGCCGATCGCGGCGCTGGTCACCGAGATGCTGGAGGAAGGGCGGCTGCCCGACTGAGGGGTGCACCGGGGCGCGGTGCGGTCGCCCGGTCGGCGCCGCGTCCCGGGCGGGCGCGTGACCGCCCCGGAACCCGCCCGGCTCTCCGCCGCCCCGAACCGCTCACCGCGCTCACCCGCGAGCCACCGCTCACACGTCCGCCGCGTCGGCCCGTCGCCGATGCCCGTTCAGTGCGGCCCGCGCCCGGGCCCGTTCGCCACGGGTCCGGGCCGCACGACCGCGTGCCGCCGCCGCTCCACCGGGCGAACCGCCGTGCGTGCGCGCGCCGTCGTGCTCCGGTGCTGTCCGGCGTCGGCCGACCGCCGCGGTGTGCGCGGCGCCCACCACCCCGGTCGGTGCACGCAGCGGGCACGGCGGCGGCACCGGTGCTCGTCCGCCGGGGCCGCGTGGGACCGTCGTCGGCTCCGCCGGGTCGGCCCTGGCGGAGGGCCCTGTCAGGTGGCTCACAGCCTCCCAAGTCACCACATCGGGTGCGGTCTTCGCATCTTCCGCATGTGGGGCGAGAAGGCGGGGTAGAGTAGCGTGCCGATCCGCGCGTGTGTCGGTCTCCAGTGAACGCACAGGCCAAACGCCCTGTGACCTTTCCCACAGCGCGTTGAATTGCCAGCGGCCGCGCATCTCCGGCAGGGTGTGCAGCTGTCAGGCCCCGCACACGGCACCGTCGTTCACCTCCGGGTGGTCGGCAGCAGTAGCTCTCTCACAACTGAACAGCCGCTCGCCGTGTGCCGCCCGAGTACCACGCGGGCTCCCTTGCGAAGACGCGGGGTGTCCGCCGGGCCAGTGTCTCCCGTGACCGTATCCGCAGCGGAGACCCGTGCCAGGGGCACGATTGTGCCCGTGGGGGTCACCCGGACGGGCGATGGTGGAAGGAAACCGTGTGAGCCGGATTTCGGTCCGGGGATTCGCAGTGGCGTCTGCTACCGCGGTCACGACCGTCGGTGCTGCCGTCGGCGTTGCCTCCGGTGAGGACAGCTCGGCGAACGACCTCGAGGTCGTCGCTGCCGATGCTTCGCTGCTCGTTGACATTCCCGCTGCCGGGGACGCCCAGCTGCACACCGCCTCGCTGAGCCTCCAGGCCGAGTCGCAGGACCACGCCGCTGAGTCCCTGACGCGTCAGTCCGCCGAGGAGACCGCCCGCAAGGCGGCTGCCGAGAAGGCGTCTGCGAAGAAGGAAGCCGCCGAGAAGGCCGCTGCCGAGGAGCAGGCCGCCAAGGAGAAGGCGGAGCGCGAGGCCAAGGAGAAGGCCGAGCGCGAGGCCCAGGAGGTGGCCGCGAGCCGCAGCACCGCGCGCTCCGACATCAGCCCCCCGGTGCAGGCGAGCTACACCAAGGCCGAGGTCCAGGCCATGGCGCAGCAGATCGTCGGCGGCGGCCAGTACCAGTGCTTCTCCTCCATCGTCACGCGCGAGAGCGAGTGGAACCACACGGCCACCAACCCCAGCTCCGGCGCCTACGGCCTGATGCAGGCGCTGCCGGGCACCAAGATGGCCTCGGCCGGCGCCGACTGGCGCACCAACCCCGCCACGCAGATCAAGTGGGGTCTCAACTACATGAACGAGCGGTACGGCAGCCCGTGCGGCGCCTGGGAGTTCTGGCAGGCCAACCACTGGTACTGACCTCGGTGTGAGGCGGCTTCCTGCCGGCGGTCCCTCGGTTCCCGAGTCGTCCCGGGACAGCCGCGGTCCGCAGCGGTTCGACGGCGGTGGGGCGGTGACGCGCGAGCGTCACCGCCCCACCGCCGTTTTCGGTTGCACCGTCGCCTCTCCCTCGCACGCTCGCCGCGTTCTGTTTCTTCACCGACCCGCCCGTGTCCTTCCATCGGGTTAGCTGCGACACCCACCCGGCCGCACGGTAACGTCGGGCGGCGCGGGCCGCGCGCGGTGAACGGCCCGGCGCCCCGGCGCGGACACCCAGGGGGAAGAGGACGACGATGGCAGCACGACTTCAACGGCTGCGGGCCCAGGTATCGCGGGTGCGCTCGCGGGTCTCGGCCTACCGCCAGGCGGCCGAGGAGGAGGTGGCGCGCCGCGAACGGGAGCACGAGCGGCGGGTGGTGGGCGACGACGAGCCCTCGCTCCGCCACGCGTCCCCCGACGGCGACGCTCCCGCGCGGGCCCGCCTCGCGCAGTCGGTCTCGGTGTCGGCGCGTGCCCCGCTGGCGGCCGGTGAGACGGCCTCCCGGGCCGGCGCCGACGACCGGCGGATCGAGGGGACGGGCGGCGCAGGCCACGGTGGTGACGGCGGCCACGGCGGGGTGCGTCCCGGCCCGCCGCCGCCCGCGGAGGCGCTGCCCTGGGGGCTGCGGGTGGCGAGCGAGGTCTGCTGGCGCCTGCTGGTCATGGCGGCGGTCGTCTGGGTGCTCATCCAGGTGGTCGGCGCGATCAGCCTGCTGGTGATCTCGTTCGCCGCGGGGTTGCTGGTCACCGCGCTGCTCCAGCCGTTCACCGGACGACTCAAGCAGATGGGGCTGGGGCGTGGCGCGGCCACCGCCGTCACCTCGTTCACCGGCTTCGGCGTGATCGGCCTGGTCGGCTGGTTCGTGGTGTGGCAGGTGATGGAGAACATCGACAACCTGGTCGAGAGCGTCACCGACGGCATCAACGAGCTGCGCGACTGGGCGGTGGACGGCCCGTTCGCCGTCTCCGAGGACGACCTGACACAGATGGTCGACAACGTCAACCGCTGGTTGAGCGACCACAGCGCCGAACTGACCTCCGCAGGTCTGGAGGGCGCGAACTATCTCTTCCGCTTCCTCAGCGGCGCCGGTGTCGCGCTGTTCGTCGTGCTGTTCCTGCTCTACGACGGCCGCAACATCTGGTACTGGTGCCTGAAGTTCCTTCCGGCGTCCGCCCGCCCGGGCGTCGCGGGTGCGGGTCCGCGGGCCTGGATCACGCTGACCGGCTACGTCCGCGGCACGGTGCTGGTCGCCGCGATCGACGCCATCGGCATCGGGATCGGCCTGTACTTCCTCAACGTGCCGATGGCGGTGCCGCTCGCCGTCATCGTCTTCCTCTTCGCGTTCATCCCGATCGTCGGTGCCTTCGTCTCCGGCGCGCTGGCGGTGGTGGTCGCGTTCGTGACGGACGGTCCGATCACGGCGCTGCTGGTGGTGGCGCTGGTGCTGGTGGTGCAGCAGATCGAGGGGCAGATCCTTCAGCCGCTGATCCTGGGCAGGCTGGTGCGGGTGCACCCGCTGGGCGTGGTCCTCGCGGTGACCGCCGGTACGCTCCTCGCGGGCATCCCCGGCGCGGTCGTCGCGGTGCCGCTGGTGGCGGTGCTCAACACCGTCGTCGGCTACCTGCGGGCCTACCACCAGGAGGCGGAGATGCGGGCCGACCCGCGGGCCAGCGGCGCCACGGTCGCCGCGCTCGCCCCGACCCCGCCGCCGTACACGATGGAGAAGGACGACACCCCCGCGGTGGGCGGCGCCGCGGACCGGCCGTCGGGCACCGCCGCTGACGCCGGCGACCCGCCGGGCGCGGC
>NZ_JAAVJD010000117.1 GCF_012033735.1 Streptomyces lonarensis
CCCCGTCGCCGGTGGCGGCGGCGCGTGGCCCGCGACGGCGGCCGCAGCCGTCCGTCCCGCCGGCGCTCGCTGCGCCCCGCCGCCGGAACCGAACCCGCCCGCGCCGAACCGAAACCGAACCGGGCTGACCCCGGCCCGGCCGGGGTCAGGCCAGGGCGTCGCGCCAGCGGTGGACGGCGTCCGGGTCGACGGGGCCGTCCCAGCCCCGGGGGCGGGCCGCGCCGCCGATGTGGAAGGCGTCGACCCCGGCGGAGCGCAGCTCCGGCAGGTGCTCCAGCCGGAGCCCGCCGCCGGCCATCAGCCGGGGCTGGTGGCCGGGCTCGCCGGCGGCGGTCCGGGCTGCCTCCGCGGCCAGTACGGGCAGCCCGTCGTCGACGCCGCGCGGCGAGCCGGCGGTGAGGTAGGTGTCGGGGGCGCCGGGGCCGTCGAGTTGCTTGCGCAGGGCGCCGCGGTCGGCGGCGTGGTCGATCGCGCGGTGGAACGTCCAGGGGTCGGAGCCGATGACGTCGGTGAGGGCCGCGACCGCCGCCAGGTCGGCCTGGCCCGCCTCGTCGAGGAAGCCGAAGACCCAGGCGTCGGCGCCCGCGGCGCGCAGCGTGTCGGCGGTGGTCCGCAGCCGCCGGACAGCGTCCGCGTCGCCGGCGGCGAAGCCGTCGTCGAGGCGGAGCATCACCCGGATGGGGAGGTCCACGGCGGAGCGGACCTCCGAGACGGTGGCGGCGTCGGGGCTGAGCCCGTCAGCCGCCATGTCGGCGACCAGTTCGAGGCGGTCTGCGCCGCCGGTCTCGGCGGCGACGGCGTCCTGCACGGTGAGGGCGATGACCTCGAGGAGTGGTCTAGACATGTCGAGAGAGTGCCACAGATGGCCCCCGGGAGGAAAGACGGGACGACGCGGTCCGCGCCACAATGGCCGTATGCGTGCGGAGAAGTCGGCCGACGGCCGGAACGACAGAGGTGGGACCCCTGACGGCGGTGACCGGGCCGCCGCAGCCGGCAACGGCCAACCACCGCCGCTCGAAGCCCTCCTGACGGCACGGCTGACGCCTCTCCTCCCCGACCCCGGCACCGCCGCGGCGCTGGCCGGGCAGTTGCTGGCGCGCTGGGCGGAGCCCCACCGGGTCTACCACGCCGTCCCCCACCTGGCGGCGGTCCTGGACCGGCTGGACGAACTGGCGGACCATCCGGCCGATCCGACCGCCGTCGCACTGGCCGCCTGGTTCCATGACGCGGTGTACGACCCCGCGAGCGGCGACAACGAGGAGCGCAGCGCCGAGTTGGCCGAGACGCTGCTGCCGGCGGCCGACTGCCCGGCCGGGCAGGTCGCCGCCGTGGCCCGCCTGGTCCGGCTGACCGCGACCCACGACCCGGAGCCGGGCGACCGGGACGGTGAGGCGCTGTGCGACGCGGACCTCGCCGTGCTCGCCGGGTCGCCGCAGCAGTACGCGCACTACGCGGCGGCGGTCCGGCAGGAGTACGCGGCGGTCCCGGAGCCGGCTTTCCGGGAGGGGCGCGCCGCGGTGCTGCGGCAGCTGCTGGCGCTGCCGATGCTGTACCGGACGCCGTACGGCAGCCGCCGGTGGGAGGCGACCGCGCGCTTCAACCTGCGGGCCGAGCTGGAGCTGCTGACCGCCTGACACCCGCCCACCCCGGCCGACCGCCGTCCCGGCCCGCCGCGGCGTCGCCACCACCAGAGGTGGGCCCTCTGCCGGAGCCGGGCCCACCGCCAGTGGTGCGCCCTCCGGCGGCACCCGGCGCGCGGTGCGGGCACCTCCTCGCACAGCAGCACCCCACACCGCGGCCGGCCGGGCTCAGCCGGACCCGTGCGGACCGAGAGGCCCCGGCGGGGCGAGCGGGCTGCGCCGGCGGCGGCGCAGCCCGGCGGCGTGCAGCCGGCGGACGACCTCCCTGCTGCCGACCTCCACCGCGCCGTGGTCGACCGCGACCCGGTAGGACTCGGCGGGTACGTCGTAGTGGTCGCGGTCGAAGGCCCGCCGTGGAAAGCCGAGTTCGGCGGCGAAGGCATGGAGCTCGCCGAGCGAGGCGTCGCTGATGAGGTGGGACCACATGCGGCCGTGCCCGGGCCATTCGGGAGGATCGATGTAGACCGTCATCGCGGTCACCCCTTCCGCGGGTCGGCGTCGGCTTTCCCACATTGGACCAGAGTCCCGCAGACTTCGGAGCACCAAGGGCTTGACGGGGCACCCGCGACGAAAATACCTTTCATTTGTGAGGAATGGCATGAAGGAAAATTTCAGCCGGAGAGGTGACCGGGTCCGCCCCGCCCCCGCGCAGCAGCGACCGGCGCCGCCCGAGCCGGGGGCGCTGGCCGCCAAGGTCCGCACGATGGCCCCCTCCATGACCCGCTCCATGCAGCGGGTGGCGGAGACCGTCGCGGCCGACCCCGCAGGGTGTGCCGCCCTCACCGTCACCGGTCTGGCGGAACGCACCGGTACCAGCGAGGCGACGGTGGTCCGCACCGCCCGGCTGCTCGGCTACCCCGGCTACCGCGACCTGCGGCTCGCACTCGCCGGGCTCGCCGCCCAGCAGGCGTCCGGCGCCGCGCCCGCGATCACCACCGACATATCGGTGGACGACCCCCTGACCGACGTCATCGCCAAGCTCACCCAGGACGAGCGGCAGACCCTCGCCGACACCGCCGGCGCCCTCGACATCAGCCAGGTCGAGGCCGCCGTCAGTGCCATGGCCTCCGCGCGGCGCATCGACGTGTACGGCGTCGGCGCCTCCTCCCTCGTCGCCCAGGACCTCGCGCAGAAGCTGCTCCGCATCGGCCTGGTCGCCCACGCCCACGCCGACCCGCACCTCGCCGTCACCAACGCCGTGCAGCTGCGCGCCGGGGACGTGGCGATCGCGATCACGCACTCGGGCCGCACCGTCGACGTCATCGAGCCCCTCCAGGCGGCCTTCGACCACGGCGCCACCACCGTCGCGATCACCGGCCGACCGGACGGCGAGGTCACCCAGTACGCCGACCACGTCCTCACCACCTCGACCGCCCGGGAGAGCGAGCTGCGGCCTGCGGCGATGTCGAGCCGCACCAGCCAGCTCCTGGTGATCGACTGCCTGTTCATAGGCGTGGCGCAACGCACCTACGAGACCGCCGCCCCGGCGCTGCGCACCAGCTACGAGGCCCTGGCGCACCGCCACTCCCCGCGCGACGTGCGCTGACCCCAGCGGCCGGCACCGCCGCACTCCCCCGTCCCGTCCCGCGAAAGAGCCGAACCCGAATGCCCACTCCCTACGGCGAGCTGCAGGCACAGCTCAGCACCCTCACCACCGAGGCGTACCGCCCCGAGCTGGCGGAGATCGACCAGCTGCCGACGCTGGAGATCGCCCGCACCATGAACCGCGAGGACACCGCGGTCCCCGCGGCGGTAGCGGCCCAGCTGCCGCAGATCGCCGCGGCCATCGACGCCACCGCCGAGCGGATGGCGCGGGGCGGACGGCTGCTCTACCTGGGCGCCGGCACCGCCGGTCGTCTCGGGGTGCTGGACGCCAGCGAGTGCCCGCCGACCTTCAACACCGACCCCAGCGAGGTCATCGGCCTGATCGCCGGCGGTCCCGGCGCGATGGTCAACGCGGTCGAGGGGGCGGAGGACAGCAAGGAGCTGGCAGCCGCGGACCTCGACGCGCTCGGCGCGGGCCCGGACGACGTCGTGGTCGGGATCTCGGCCTCCGGCCGCACCCCGTACGCGGTGGGCGCCGTCGAGCACGCGCGCCGCCTCGGCGCGCTCACCGTCGGCCTCTCCTGCAACGCCGGGTCACCGCTGGCGGCCGCCGCCGACCACGGCATCGAGGTGGTCGTCGGGCCCGAACTGGTCACGGGCTCCACCCGGCTGAAGGCCGGCACCGCGCAGAAGCTGGTGCTCAACATGATCTCGACCATCAGCATGATCCGGCTCGGCAAGACCTACGGAAACCTGATGGTCGACGTCCGCGCCTCCAACGAGAAACTGCGGGCGCGCTCGCGGCGCATCGTGTCGCTCGCGACCGGCGCCGACGACCGGACGATCGAGGCCGCCCTGGTCGCGACCGACGGCGAGGTGAAGAACGCCATCCTCACCATCCTCGGCGAGGTCGACGCCGCCACCGCCGAGCAGCTGCTCGCCACCTCCGGGGGGCATCTGCGGGCCGCCCTCACCGAGGCGACGAAGCCGGCCTGACCGCCGCAGGACACGCCGCGCCGGGCCCGGCCCGCCGCGCGTGCGGCGGCGCCCGCCCCACGGGGGAGGCGGGCGCCGCGGCCCGCCCGGCGGTCGCACGAGCGGCACCGGGCAGCAGCCGTCTCAGAGTTCGCGGATGACGCGGGCCGGGTTGCCGACGGCCAGCACCCCGGCAGGAAGGTCGCGCGTGACGACCGCCCCGGCGCCGACCACGGTGTTCTCGCCGATGGTCACCCCGGGGCAGACGATGACTCCGCCGCCGAGCCAGACGTTGTCCCCGAGGGTGATCGGCTCCGCCGCCTCCCACTTGGCGCGGCGCAGTTCGGGATCGAGCGGGTGGGTCGGCGTCAGCAGCTGGACGTTGGGGCCGATCTGCACGTCGGCGCCGATGGTGATCGGCGCGACGTCGAGCATGGTCGCGCCGTTGTTGACGAAGCTGCGCGGGCCGATGGTGATGTAGGAGCCGAAGTCCACGTGGAACGGCGGGCGGATCTCCGTCTCCTCGCCGAGTTCCCCGAGCAGCTCCGCCAGGATCGCCCGCCGGTCCTCCGGGCCGTCCGGGTCGGCGGTGTTGAAGCGGTGCATCAGCCGGGCGGACCGCGCCAGATCGGCCTGGATCTGGGGGTCGTCGGCGAGGTACAGCTCCCCGGACTGCATCCGCTCCCGCTGGCTCCGGCCGGTCTCCGCCTCGCGGGCGTCCCTCGCGCCGCTGTCCGTGCTCGTCACCGCGACTCCTCCGTTCCTGGGGCCGCCGCCGGGGCGGCCGTGCTGGTACCACCGCCCTCTACCCCGCTCGCGGGGTGCGCCACGCGCGGACGGTGTGCCGAAAAACGCCCGAGGGCGGTGCCCGGCCGTGAAGCCGGGGCACCGCCCTCGGGGTTGTCGCTGTCGACGCGGTCGTGGCGCGTCGCGACGGAACCTCGATCCGGGTGGATCAGAAGTCCATGCCACCGCCCATGCCACCGGTCGGGTCGGGCGCGCCGGCGGCGGCCTTCTCCGGCTTGTCGGCGATGACGGCCTCGGTGGTGAGGAAGAGCGCCGCGATGGAGGCGGCGTTCTGCAGCGCCGAGCGGGTCACCTTGGCCGGGTCCGGGATACCGGCGGCCAGCATGTCGGTGTACTCGCCGGTCGCGGCGTTGAGGCCCTCGCCCACGGGGAGGTTGCGGACCTTCTCGACCACGACGCCGCCCTCGAGACCGGCGTTGACCGCGATCTGCTTGAGCGGGGCCTCCAGGGCCAGCTTGACGGCGGCGGCACCTGTGGCCTCGTCGCCCGCGAGCTCCAGCTTCTCCAGCACGACACCGGCCTGCAGCAGGGCGACGCCACCACCGGCGACGATGCCCTCCTCGACGGCGGCCTTGGCGTTGCGCACCGCGTCCTCGATGCGGTGCTTGCGCTCCTTCAGCTCCACCTCGGTGGCGGCACCGGCCTTGATGACGGCCACGCCGCCGGCCAGCTTCGCGAGGCGCTCCTGGAGCTTCTCGCGGTCGTAGTCCGAGTCGCTGTTCTCGATCTCGGCACGGATCTGGTTGACGCGACCCTGCACGGCGTCGCTGTCACCGGCACCGTCGACGATGGTGGTCTCGTCCTTGGTGATGACGACCTTGCGGGCGCGGCCCAGGAGCTCCAGACCGGCGGACTCCAGCTTGAGGCCGACCTCTTCGGAGATGACCTGGCCACCGGTGAGGATGGCGATGTCGCCGAGCATGGCCTTGCGACGGTCACCGAAGCCCGGGGCCTTGACGGCGACGGACTTGAAGGTGCCGCGGATCTTGTTGACGACCAGGGTGGACAGCGCCTCGCCCTCGACGTCCTCCGCGATGATCAGCAGCGGCTTGCCCGACTGCATGACCTTCTCCAGCAGCGGCAGGAGGTCCTTCACGCTGGAGATCTTGGAGTTGACGATGAGGATGTAGGGGTCCTCGAGCTCCGCCTCCATGCGCTCCATGTCGGTGGCGAAGTAGGCGGAGATGTAGCCCTTGTCGAAGCGCATGCCTTCGGTGAGCTCGAGCTCCAGGCCGAAGGTCTGCGACTCCTCGACCGTGATGACGCCTTCCTTGCCGACCTTGTCCATGGCCTCGGCGATCAGCTCACCGATCTGGGTGTCGCCGGCGGAGATGGAGGCGGTCGAGGCGATCTGCTCCTTGGTCTCGACCTCCTTCGCCTGCTCCAGGAGGGCGTCGGAGACCTGGGCCACGGCGGCCTCGATGCCGCGCTTCAGCGCCATCGGGTTGGCGCCGGCGGCGACGTTGCGGAGCCCCTCGCGGACGAGGGCCTGCGCCAGCACGGTGGCGGTGGTGGTGCCGTCACCCGCGACGTCGTCGGTCTTCTTCGCGACCTCCTTGACGAGCTCCGCGCCGATCTTCTCGTACGGGTCCTCCAGCTCGATCTCCTTGGCGATGGACACACCATCGTTGGTGATCGTGGGGGCGCCCCACTTCTTCTCGAGGACGACGTTGCGGCCCTTGGGACCGAGCGTGACCTTGACGGCGTCGGCGAGCTGGTTCATCCCGCGCTCGAGGCCGCGCCGAGCCTCCTCGTCGAACGCGATGATCTTGGCCATGTGAAGTGGTCCTCCCGGATCGGGGTGGATTGCTCCGGACCGCGCTGGCGCCCGCGACGGACGGCACGCCCACGCGGATGGTTCCCTGCTCCATCCAGCGGGCGGGCCTCACCGACCCGGTCCTGAATCTGTCACTCTCACCCTCAGAGTGCTAATGCCCAATGATTAGCACTCGACCCCCACGAGTGCAAGCCTGAACCCGGAGATCCCGTGCGGCACCAGGGATCGACCACCGGCGCATCGGCGTGCGCCGGACGGCGCGGACCAGCAATCGAGCGCCGGGTCCGGGCCCGCCCGGCGACAGGCCCGGCAGCGGACCCGGCGACGAACAGGCGGCAGGCGGACGGCGCGCAGGGGCCGTACGCCGGGGCGGCCGGCGCGAGCAACGCGGAAGCACGGGGGCGCGGGGAACACAGGGAGCGCGGGGAGCACGGGAGGACGCGACACAGCCCGCACGGCACCACGAACGGGGCACACCCGGGACGGAGCGGCGAGAGGCGAGGCACGGGGGCGAGCACGGACCACCGCACAGCGGGGCCCGAGGGGCGACCGACGGCCCGCGCGGCGGACGAGGGGCTCCACGGCACGCACCGGGGCCCGTTCCTCAACCCAGGAGGAACGGGCCCCGGTTCAGGCCGGTCGGCCGGACGACCGCCGGCTCAGGCAGTCACCCGGACCATGTCGGCCTGCGGGCCCTTCTGGCCCTGCGAAATCTCGAACTCGACCCGCTGACCCTCCTCGAGGGTGCGGTAACCGTCCATCTGGATCGCGCTGTAGTGGACGAAGACGTCCGCACCACCGTCGACCGCGATGAAGCCGTACCCCTTCTCCGCGTTGAACCACTTGACGGTGCCCTGAGCCATTACGTACTCCCCTTTTGCCGGCCTTTCACGACCCCGCTTTTCGCGGACCGGGTCAGGCTCCGAGTACGCACCCAGACAGTAGGGGGGCGTGCACCGAACGCACCGACCGCCGCTGAATGTATCTGCCCGGACGCCCTGTGCAACAGGTCATACGAGCGAGAAATCTTGACGCATCAGAACGGTCAAACTACTCAAAGTGACCATAAATGAGAGCGTATCCGCCGGGGCATAGCTCACCAAGCGGACAAATCACCCGGGTAAAAGTTCGGCAGTCTCCGGAGGGCTTCACGAACGCGCACGCCGACCGGGTGAGGCGGAAGCGAGTGTTCCGGCCACTCTAGCGTGGTCCGGACACCGCGATACGCACCGGCCCCGGCGTCACACGGTGACGCCGGGGCCGGTGCGTATCGGGCCGGACGGCTGGGGCGTACGCGCCCAGCTCACGCGCCGGGCGCGTGGAACGGCGAACGATCGGGTGCGACCACCGTGATCAGACGGTCGCGGCCCCGAAGCGGGCCGTTCAGCCGCCGGCGACCGCCGGAATGATCGAGACCCCGGCGCCGTCCGGCGTCGCCGTGCCCAGCCCCTCGGCGAAGCGCACGTCGTCGTCGTTGACGTAGACGTTGACGAACCGCCGGAGCTTCCCCTCCTCGTCGAGGACGCGGGCACCGATACCGGCGTGGTTGCGCTCCAGGTCCGCCAGGACGTCCGCGAGGGTCGCCCCCTCGGCGGCGACCTCGGAGCGGCCGTCGGTGTAGGTGCGCAGAATGGTCGGGATGCGGACGGTGACGCTCATGGGGTGGCTCCTTCTGCGATGGGGCGGGCGGGCGCCGTGCGCTCACGGACGGGGTGGGACGCCGTGCGGGCACGGCACGGAAGCGGTCGGGCCGAGGGCGGTCGGCGCGCGCCGCCTGCCGGGCAGGCCGCGCGCGTCCGCGCCCGAGGGCGGCGGACGGCACGCGGGGCCCGGCCGGGGCGGGCGGACGACGGCGGGCGGACGGGCAAGCGGGCTCAGGCGAGGCCCGCGTCGAGGAACGCGGCCAGGTCCGGCCGGATGACGGCGGTGGGGCCCGTGGTCGGGGAGACGGCGTCCAGCGTCTTCAGCCCCTCACCGGTGTTGAGCACCACGGTGGTGAGCGAGGGGTCGAGCACGCCGTCGGCGAGGAGCTTCCGCGTCACGCCCACCGTGACGCCGCCCGCCGTCTCGGCGAAGATGCCCTCGGTGCGGGCGAGCAGCTTGATGGCGTCGACGATCTGCTCGTCGGTGACGTCCTCGACCGCGCCGCCGGTGCGCCGCGCGATGTCGAGCACGTAGGGGCCGTCGGCGGGGTTGCCGATCGCCAGCGACTTGGCGATGGTCGCCGGACGCACCGGCCGGATCACGTCGTGACCGTTCTTGAACGCCTGCGACACCGGCGAGCAGCCCTCGGCCTGTGCGCCGAAGATCTTGTAGGGCTTGTCCTCGACCAGCCCCAGCGTGATCAGCTCCCGCAGCGCCTTGTCGATCTTGGTGAGCTGGGAACCGGAGGCGATCGGGACCACCAGCTGATCCGGCAGCCGCCAGCCCAGCTGCTCGCAGATCTCGTAGGCCAGGGTCTTGGAGCCCTCGGCGTAGTACGGCCGCAGGTTGACGTTGACGAACCCCCAGCCCTCACCCGCCGGGTCGCCGATGAGTTCGCTGCAGAACCGGTTGACGTCGTCGTAGCTGCCCTCGATACCGACCAGTTCACCGCCGTACACGGCCGCCGCGGTGACCTTCGCGTGCTCCAGGTCGTGCGGGATGAAGACGCAGGACCGCAGCCCCGCGCGGGCCGCCGCGGCACCCACCGCACCGGCGAGGTTGCCGGTGGAGGAGCACGACAGGGTGGTGAAGCCGAAGGCGCGCGCCGCCTCGACGGCACACGCCACCACGCGGTCCTTGAAGGAGTGGGTGGGGTTGCCGGAGTCGTCCTTGACGTGCAGCTCCCCGGTGACGCCCAGTTCGGCGGCGAGCCGGTCGGCCCTGACCAGCGGGGTGCCGCCCGGGTTCAGATTGGGCTTGCCGGCCACGTCGGCGGGGACGGGCAGCAACGGCGCGTAGCGCCAGATGGAGTTGGGGCCGGACTCGATCCGGCTGCGCAGCGCCTCGGGGTCGCCCGCGGGGAGGTCGTAGGCGATCTCCAGCGGGCCGAAACACTCGCTGCAGGCGAAGATGGGGCTCAACGGATACCGCTGCCCGCACTCGCGGCAGGACAGCGCGGCGGCGGGGCCGAGGTCGACGGTTCCGGAGCGGTGCTCGGTCAGCAGAGACATGGGTGCGAGGCCCTCTCCTCATCTTCCCCGCGGCGGCTCTCGCCGCAGGACGGAATTGGCACCTTCCCCGACCGGGGACCTCGCTTCGGACGCGAGACCGGCGGGAGGGTTGCCGGGGCTTCAACGGGCCGTTCCCTCTGCCCCTCTGGATGAGCTGTATGTGGTTGTGACTGTCACCAGCCGTGCCCCGCCCCCGATATGCGGAGGTCACAAGCACTGTCCGAGACTGTAACGGACGGCTAGGACAATGAGGCGGGTTGTCCAGCCTCCGAGACACCCGTTCGGGGGGACGCACGCCGAGCGCGAGGAGCGAGACCGTGCTGGAAGAGGCCGAGAGCTGGCTGTGCCGGCGGTCCTGGTCCGCCGACGACCGACCGCTTCCCCGGCTGCTCGCCGCCAAGCGGCGGGCCGGCGCCGCGGGCACGGTCAGCGTGGTGCTGCCCGCGCTGAACGAGGAGGCCACCGTCGGGACGATCGCCGAGGCGATCCGGACCGAGCTGGTCGAGCGCGTGCCCCTCGTCGACGAGCTGCTGGTGATGGACTCCGGGTCCACCGACCGCACCGCGGCGGTGGCCGCCGCGGCCGGCGCGAAGGTGGTGCACCGCGACGAGGTGCTGCCGCGGTTGCCGGCGCTGCCCGGCAAGGGCGAGGTGCTCTGGCGGTCGCTCTTCGCCACCACCGGGGAGATCGTCTGCTTCGTCGACGCCGACCTGCGGGAGTTCGACACCCGGTTCGTCTCCGGCATCATCGGGCCGCTGCTGACCGACCCCGGCGTGCAGCTGGTCAAGGCGATGTACGACCGCCCCCTGGGCGGGGGCGCGGAGGGCGCCGGGCAGGGCGGGCGCGTCACCGAGCTGGTCGCCCGGCCGCTGCTCAACCTGCACTGGCCGCGCCTGGCCGGGGTGGTCCAGCCGCTGGGCGGCGAGTACGCGGCGCGGCGCTCGCTCCTGGAGCGGCTGCCGTTCCCCGTCGGGTACGGGGTGGAGCTCGGGACGCTGGTCGACACCCTGCACCTCGCCGGGCTGGACGCCATCGCCCAGGTCGACGTCGGGGTCCGCCGCCACCGCCATCAGGACGGGCAGGCCCTGGGGCGGATGGCCGCCGCGATCTACCGCACGGCGCAGGCCCGGCTGCCCGGCGGCGGGCCGCCGCTGCGGGCCGGGCTGACCCAGTTCGACCGGGCGGCGGACGGCGGGTTCACCCCGGTGCACCACCGGGTCGACACCACCGAGCGGCCGCCCGCCGTCGAGATCGCCGAGTACGTCGCGACCCGCCGCGCCGCCTGACGTCACCGGAGCCGCCCGCCGGCTCCGGTGCACGGCGCCGGGCCGCCGGACGCCGCGCCCGGGCCCGGCCCGGGCGTCGGACCGCCGGCGGACCGCCCCCGTGCAGGTGGGCGGCGGGGCCCGATGGGCGCGCGGCACCAGGACACACGTTTGATACCCCGTGTCGCGGGCAAAGCTTTCGCGCATGGCGACCCAGCGGCAGACGACCGACGTTCCCGGTACCTCCGACCGGCGGTCCGGGGCCGCCCCCGACGCCCGGACGGCGGGGCAGGTACTGGTCGCGTCCAACCGCGGCCCGGTGAGCTACTCGCTCGGCGAGGACGGCACCCTCACGGCCCGGCGCGGCGGCGGCGGGCTGGTCTCGGGGCTCAGCGCCCTGGGCGAGGACTCCGGCACCTGGGTCTGCGCGGCGCTCTCCGACGCCGACCGGGAGGCCGCCCGCCTCGCCGGCGGCGGCACCCTGGACCCGGACGACACCGGTGGCCGCGCGGTGCGGATGCTCGACATCCCGGAGCGCACGTTCGACGCCGCCTACAACGGCATCGCCAACTCGGTGCTGTGGTTCGTGCACCACATGCTGTACCAGAGCCCCGTGGAGCCCGTCTTCGACCGCGAGTTCGAGGGTCGCTGGGCGGAGTTCCAGCGGTACAACGCCGCCTTCGCGGAGGCGCTGGCCGAGGAGGCCGCGGCCGGTGCCACCGTCCTGGTCCAGGACTACCACCTCTCGCTGGTCCCCCGGCTGCTGCGGACCCTCCGCCCGGACCTGCGGGTCGGCCACTTCTCCCACACCCCCTGGGCGCCGGTCGACGCCTTCCGGCTGCTGCCCGACCCGATCGCCCGGCAGGTGCTGCTCGGCATTCTCGGCGCCGACCGCGCCGCCTTCCTGACCTGGCGCTGGGCGGAGGCGTTCGCCGAGTGCTGCCGCGTGCTGCTGGGGGCGGAGGTCACCGACCACGGGCACGAGCTGCGCATCGGCCACGACGGCTCCACCACCCGCATCGGCGTCCACGGCCTCGGGGCGGACGGCGCGTTCCTGCGGGAGCGCGCCTCGCGGCCGGACGTGGACGAGCGGCTGGCCGCGCTGCGGGAGCAGGTCGGCGACCGCCGCACGATCGTGCGGGTCGACCGCACCGAGCTGAGCAAGAACATCGTGCGCGGGCTGCTGGCCTACGAGCGGCTGCTGGAGGACCACCCCGAGTGGCTCGACCGGGTCGTGCACGTCGCCTTCGCCTACCCCTCGCGGCAGGACCTCGCGGTGTACCGGGCGTACACCGAGGAGGTGGGCAGGCTGGCGGCGGCGATCAACGAGCGGTTCGGCACCGCCGACTGGCAGCCCGTCGTGCTCCACGTGAAGGACGACTTCGCGCGCTCGCTGGCCGCCTACCGCATGGCGGACGTGGCGCTGGTGAACCCGATCCGGGACGGCATGAACCTCGTCGCCAAGGAGATCCCCGTGCTCGCGGAGCGCGGCTGCGCGCTGGTCCTCTCCCGGGAGGCCGGTGCCTTCGCCGAACTGGGCGACGACGCCCTGGAGGTCAACCCCTACGACATCGCCGGGACCGCCGAGGCGCTGCACGCCGCGCTGCTGATGCCGGCGGGCGAGCGGGCCGAGCGGAGCAGGCGGCTGGCCGCGTCGGCCACGGCGCTCCCCCCGCAGTCGTGGTTCCTGGCGCAGCTGGCCGCCCTGCGGGCCTGACCGGGCGCCCGCCGCGCGGGGGCGCCCGCGCGGCGACGTCCGCCCCCTTTTCGTAACCGATCCGCACCAGTCCGCCCCCGCGCGGCCGTCCCGACCGGCGTTTCCTGCATGATGGGCCGGGAAGACCAGCGCCGCCGGGGAGAGGCAGGCGCCACGGATGGGGTGATGGCATGTCGAGCTGGCAGCACCAGTCCAGCGGCAGTGGCGGGATGCGCGCCTCGCACGCGGACCGGGAGCGAACCACCGACGTCCTGCGTTCGGGGTTCGCCGAGGGCAGGCTGGACAAGGCGGAGTTCGACCGCCGGGTGGATCTCAGCGCGCGGGCCGTCACCCAGGGCGATCTCCAGCAGCTGATCCTCGATCTTCCCAACGGGCCGCTGATGGGCCCGCCCGCCGTGCCGCAGTCGCAGGTGCCGGCGACGTTCTACCCGGCGCCGCCCGCCCCCAACTACCACGTGCCGGGCGTCTATCCCGGCCCCGCGCACCCCGGCTGGCTGGCGCCGCCTCCGAACGCGCCGACCAACCGGCTGGCGATCGGCGCGCTGCTGTGCGGGCTCGGCGGGATGTTCTACGGCCTCACCTCGATCCCCGCCGTCATCCTCGGGCACAAGGCGCGGGCGGAGATCCGCCAGAAACGCGAGCAGGGCGACGGCCTGGCGGTGACCGGGCTCGTCTTCGGCTACCTGGGCCTCGCGTTCTGGGCACTGCTGGTGCTGGTCATCGGCACCTTCACCATCTGATCCCGCCGCGCCCGGCCGGGCCCCCGGGACGGCCCCCGGGGACCCGCGCGTTCAGGCGGCCCTACGGGTGACCGCCTCCGCGAACTCGGCGAGCCGGGCGACGACCGACGCCGGCTGTTCCCAGTGGACGGCGTGCCCCACCCCCTCCAGCACGTCCAGCCGCGCGCCGGGGACGGTGTCGGTGATGCGGGCCTGGTCGTCGGGGGTGACCCGCCGGTCGCGGTCGCCGCGCAGGGCGAGCGTGGGCACGAGGATGCCGCCCAGGGTCGTCCCCACCTCGGAGTCGAGCAGGCCGTCCATCGTCTCGCGCCAGACGTGCGGCGGGGTGGCGCGGGCGTCCTCCGCCATGGCGGTGGAGAACCACTCCAAGGCGGGCCCGTCGCCGCCGTCCTCGGGCAGCAGCTCGGCCGGGTCCGGTCCGTCGGGCTCCCCGAGCCGGTCGGTGACGCGACGCGCCTGTGCGGCCCATTCCTTGCCGTCCAGCGACGCGGGAGTGCCCAGCAGGACCAGTCCGGCGACGCGGTGCGGGTGGCCCCCGGCGACGATGCGCGCGGCGACGCCGCCGCTGCCGCCGCCGGCCAGGACAGCTCGCTCGATCCCGAGGGCGTCGAGGAAGCCGACCAGGTCGGCGGCGTAGTCGTCGGGCCGGTAGCCCTCGCTGGGCTTCGAGGCGTCGCCGTGGCCGCGCTGGGTCGGGGCGAATCCCCGGAGGGTCGTCGGCAGCATCCCGAGAACCGGCTGGAAGGACCGCCAGGACTCGCCCGGACCGTGGACGAACACCACGGGGATGCCGCCGGGGTAGCCGGACTCGGCGTAGGGAAGCCGGACTCCGCTGTCCAGCGTGACGTTCTTCATCGCGATGGTGCTCATGCAGTACCTCTGCCCCGGGTCCGTCGGACGATGTCGCGGAGCGGGCGGCGGGGCCCACCGCCCGGCGGGGACGGGCCGCCGTCTGCGGCGGTCCGGCTCCCGCGGCGCGCCACGATACGGCGCACGGCGGCCGAGCGGTACCACCCGCCGCAGGCCGCCACCGGGTGGTGGACCCGGTGGCGGTCGGCGCGGACGGTTCAGTCCCGCGGGTCGGGGTCCGCCTCGTGCGCCGCATCGGCCAGGGCGGCCAGCAGGGCCGCGATCCCGGCGGGTCCGTCGACGGCGAGGTCCGTCGCGGCGGCGAGTTCGGGGACCTCGGCCGAGGCCGAGACCACCCGGATACCCGGGACACCGTCGGCGCGGAGCCGCTCGACGGCGGCGAACGCGGCGAGGTCGCCGAGGTCGTCCCCGCCGTAGATCACCACCGACGGGTCTCGCTCGGCGACGAGGCGGGTGAGCGCGGCGCCCTTGTCCATACCGGGCGGCCGTAGTTCGAGGACGAGCCGGCCCGGCTCCACGTGCAGCCCGTGGCGGGCGGCGAGTTCGGTGAGGGGGCGCCGCAGCGCCTCCAGCGCGGCGGCGGGGTCGGCGGCCCGGCGGGTGTGGACGGCGAGCGCGCCGCCCTTGTCCTCGATGTGCGCCTGGCCGGAGGGGACCGATCCGCTGACCACCTCGGGGAGTTCGGCGCGGGCGGCCGCGACCCCGGCGTGCGGTCCGGGGGTCCGGGTCCGGCCGGTGGCGGCGTCCCAGCGCTCGGCGCCGTAGGCACCGAGCACGGTGAGGTCGGCGGGGGCCTCGTCCGCGTCGAGCCGTCCGAGCCGGACGGCGGTCGCGGCGGCGCGGCCGGTGATGATCGCGAGCGTGCCGACCAGCGGGGCGAGCCGGGCCAGCGCGGGGAGCACGTCAGGGTGGGCGCGGGCCTGTTCGGGGTCGGGGACGATGGGCGCGAGGGTGCCGTCGAAGTCCAGCGCGAGCAGCGCGCGCCGGGGGGACCTGCGGAACGCGGCGAGGCCGTCGTGGCCCGCGTCGGTCTGGGGTACCGGGAGGCTGACCATGCGGCGACCCTACCGCTGGGCCCGTCGCTCGTCGCGTACGCGTCGGAGCCGGTTGACCGTCACCGGTGCGTGGCGGAGGGCCGCCGGGTCGTCGAGCAGGGCGTTGAGCAGCTGGTAGTAGCGGGTGGGCGACATCTCCAGCTGCTCCCGGATGACGCGCTCCTTGGCACCGCCGCGCACGCGGCCGCCGCGGCTCTCCAACTCCAGGACGGCGACGTCCTGTGCGCTGAGCCCGCCGGCGTCGGGGAGTGCGGTGGCATCGGGGAGTGCGGTGGCGTCGGGGAGGGTGTCGGGCCGGGTCCCGCCGGGGCCTGCCGGCGCCGGGGGCGTGGCCGGGCCGCCGGTCTCGGGGGCGTCGCCTCCGGCGGGCCGCCCGGCCTCCGGTGGGGAGGCGGGGAGTTGGCCGGGTTTCCGGAACTCCTCCCACGAGCCGAGGTCCTCCCACGAACCGAGATCCTCCGGCTCGGCGAACTCCTCCGGGTCGGGGTACTCCGGTTCGAGGTACTCAGCTTCGGGGTGGCCCGGTTCGGGGTGGCCCAGTTCGGCGTCGCCCGGCTCGGGGTGTCCCGGCTTCGCGAACTCCGGGTCGGGCAACCCCGAACCCGGGACGGCGGGTTCCGGGCGCACGGCCGCCGCCGCTCCCCCGGTCGCCGCTCGCGGCGCGTCCGCAGCCTCGGCCGCCGCGGGCGGCGTCCGAGCCGGTCGGGCCGGGTTCTCCTCACCGTCTGCACGCATGGGCGCATCGTACGGCGGAGCGGTGACAGCGATAACGCCCGGGAAACGAAGCCATCCGGGCGGCGCAGTGGACTAGACCTGTTGTGCAGGTTCGGGCGACACTGTCCCCCGTGAACCCACCGGACACCGACCGTTCCGCGGTCCGCAACGCCCTGCCCGGACCGCAGTCGTCCCCCCACGCAGCCACCGTCCCCGGCGACAGCGGCGCGACGCCGCCCGGCCACGTCATCGCGCTCGACGTCGGCGGCACCGGCATGAAGGCGGCCGTGCTGGACGGCGCGTACCGGCCGCTGCTCCGCGAACGCCGCCCCACCCCCAAGGACGGCGGCGCGCGGGCGACGCTCGACGCGGTCCTGGATTTCGCGGCCGACCTGCGGCAGGAGTCGCTGCGCCGGTTCGGCTCCGCTCCGTCGGCCGCCGGGGTCGCCGTGCCGGGGATCGTGGACAGCGAAGCGGGCGTGGTGCGCTACGCGGCCAACCTCGGCTGGCGCGACCTGCCACTGCGACAGCTGCTCGCGGAGCGACTGGACGGCGTGCCCGTGGCGCTGGGACACGACGTCCGCACCGGCGGGCTCGCCGAAGGGCGGCTGGGAGCCGGCGAGGGCGCCGACCGGTTCTTCTTCGTGGCGCTCGGCACCGGCATCTCCGGTGCCATCGGGATCGACGGCCGCGTCGAACCGGGCGCGCACAGCGGCGCCGGGGAGTTCGGCCACCTCGTGGTGCGACCCGGCGGCCCGCCGTGCGGCTGCGGCCAGGCCGGCTGCCTGGAGGCGGTCGCGTCGGCCGCCGCGGTCGGCCGGGACTGGGCCCTGGCCGGCGG
>NZ_JAAVJD010000118.1 GCF_012033735.1 Streptomyces lonarensis
CCACCGTCCCCTCCCGTCGCGGGCCCCGTCTCCCCGGCGCGGCCCGCCTCCCCCGTGGCGCACGGCCCCCCGGCCGCGCACCGTCCCCCGGTCCTGCTCCCCTCGGGTCTCCCCGCTCTCTTCCCCCGCGCCCCGGCCCGGGTGCCTCGGTGGCCGCCGGGCTCCCGGCCCCCCGGCCGTGAACCCGCTGTCGCGTCCACCGAACGCACCCGGCCCCGGGGCCGGCCCCTCCCCCGCCTCAGGCGACCAGCTCGCCGAAGGAGTCCTGGCGGTCCCCTCCGTGGCCGAGCGCCCGGTCCTCGCGCAGCCGGCGCAGGGTGCGCCAGATGCTGCTCTTCACGGTGCCGACGCTGATGTTGAGCGTCTCGGCGATCTCCGGGTCGGTGCGGCCCTCGTAGTAGCGCAGGACCAGCATGGTGCGCTGCTGCTCCGGGAGGCGCGCCAGCGCCTGCCAGAGCACCGCGCGCAGTTCGGTGCCGCGCATGGTGTCGTGCTCACCGGCCGACTCCGGGAGTTCCTCGGTCGGGTACTCGTTCAACTTGCGGCGGCGCCAGGCGCTGATGTGCAGGTTGGTCATGGTGCGCCGCAGGTAGCCGCCGAGGGCGCCCTTGTCGCTGATGCGGTCCCACGCCCGGTAGGTGGAGAGCAGCGCGGACTGGAGGAGGTCCTCCGCCTCGTGCCGGTCGCCGGTGAGGTGGTAGGCGGTGGCGTAGAGGGAGGCGCGGCGCTGCTGCACGTAGGCGGTGAACTCCGCCTCGGCGGCGGCGGCGTGGCCGGCCCCGCCGGGCTGCCCCGCGACCCCGTCCGGCGTCCGGGAGGCGGCGGTCGGCAGCTGCCGGTCCCCCTCGCCGGCGACCGCGAGATACGTCGGCCGGTGCCCGGTGCCGCGGCGACCCCCAAGCCGGTTCGCGGCACCGGACGTCCCCTCGCAACGGACGGGAACCACGGTGGTGTGCGAGCGCGTCGTACTGCCTGCTCGGTGTTCACTGCGCAAGGCGCTCATCCCGCTCCCCCATCGTGGAGTCGTCCGTGCTTCGTTCGATGGGTACTACCTTGCCGGGCCAGTTTCATGGGCCCGTCGCCCGACTGTCACAGCGGTGTCACAGCGGTCGGCGCGGCGCGCCCGCACGCCCGGTGACGGATACGGCGGCCGTCGTCACGGTGGGTCGGCGCGGTGTCCGACAGGCGGCCCTCGGGCCACGGATCGGCGTGGGACGGCGCACACACGGTCGAGCGCCGCTGGGTTCATACGACACAATGACCCCCGTGGCTTTCCTGTTGCTGATCGAGGACGACGAGGCGGTCCGGACGGCCCTGGAGATGGGCCTCACCCGCCAGGGACACCGTGTCATCACCGCGCCGACCGGTGAGGACGGGTTGCAGCTGCTGCGCGAGCAGCGGCCCGACCTGATCGTGCTGGACGTGATGCTGCCCGGGATCGACGGCTTCGAGGTGTGCCGCCGCATCAGGCGCACCGACCAGCTGCCGATCATCCTGCTGACGGCGCGCAGTGACGACATCGACGTGGTCGTCGGCCTGGAGTCGGGCGCGGACGACTACGTCGTCAAGCCGGTGCAGGGACGGGTGCTCGACGCCCGTATCCGCGCGGTGATGCGGCGCGGCGAGCGGGAGTCGAACGACGCCGCGACGTTCGGCCCCGTGGTGATCGACCGGGCGGCGATGGCCGTCACGAAGAACGGCGAGGACCTGCAGCTGACCCCGACCGAGCTGCGGCTGCTGCTGGAGCTGAGCCGTCGGCCGGGGCAGGCGCTGTCGCGGCAGCAGTTGCTGCGGCTGGTCTGGGAGCACGACTACCTGGGCGACTCCCGGTTGGTCGACGCGTGCGTGCAGCGGTTGCGCGCCAAGGTCGAGGACGTGCCGTCCTCGCCGAAGCTGATCCGCACGGTCCGCGGGGTCGGCTACCGGCTGGACAACCCGCAGTGAGCCGGGGTGCGGCCCGCGGGGAGGACGCCGCGGGCGACCCCGGCGCGCCCGCGGGGCCGTCGGCGGAGCGGACCGGGAGGGGCGAGGAGACCGCCCCGCGCGGCCGGTCGGCGCGGCTGCGGCGGTTGGCACGGCCCACGAGTCTGCGGTTCCGCCTGGTCACGGTGTTCGCGCTGGTGGCGTTGATGGCGGCGGTCTCCGTCGCCGGGATCGCCTACTGGCTGAACCGGGACGCGGTCCTCACCCGGGCGCAGAACTCGGCGCTGTCCGACTTCCGCAAGTCGCTGGGGGACGCCATGAGTTCACTGCCGGAGACGCCCTCCTGCGACGAGCTGCGCAACGCGGCGGGCCACATGGCGGGCGGTTCGCAGAGTTACCAGGTGGTGCTGGTCGGCGAGGAGCCCGACGGGCGCGAGTGCGCGGAGGAGTCCGACCCGCTGCTGTTCTCGCTGGACGTCGTGCCGGCCTCGCTGGAGCGCGCGGTGCACGAGCCGCGGGGCGGGGACGCGCCCTACCACCTGTACTGGCAGCGGATCACGTACGAGGACGACCCGTACCTGGTGGCGGGCGCCCGGGGTGCGGAGTCCGGGCCGACCGGCTACATGCTGGCCTCGCTCGGCCCGGAGCGCGACGACCTCAACTCCTTGGCCTGGTCGCTGGGGATCGCCACGGCGCTGGCGCTGCTCGGTTCGGTGATGCTGGCGCAGGCCGCCG
Source organism: Streptomyces lonarensis (assembly GCF_012033735.1). Taxonomy (GTDB): domain Bacteria; phylum Actinomycetota; class Actinomycetes; order Streptomycetales; family Streptomycetaceae; genus Streptomyces; species Streptomyces lonarensis. Next base: position 2,659 of record NZ_JAAVJD010000118.1, read on the forward strand.
CCACGACCGTGCTGCGCCCGGTGCGGCGGCTCAACAGCGCCGCGCGGCGGCTGGGCGACGGCGAGCTGTCCACCCGGCTGCCGGTCCGGGGCGCGGACGAACTCGCCGAGCTGACACGGAACTTCAACAACGCGGCCGAGGCGCTGGAGCACAAGGTGGCGGATCTCCGCGCCCGGGAGGCGTCCAGCCGCCGGTTCGTCGCGGACATGTCCCACGAGCTGCGGACGCCGATGACCGCGATCACCGCCGTCACCGAGGTGCTGGAGGAGGAGGTCGACAACCTCGACCCCATGATCGCGCCCGCGGTCTCCCTGGTGGTCAGCGAGACCCGTCGGCTGAACAACCTCGTCGAGAACCTCATGGAGGTCACCCGCTTCGACGCCGGAACCGCCCGGATGGTGCTGGACGACGTGGACGTCGCGGACCTCGTGACGGCCTGCATCGACGCCCGCGCCTGGCTGGACGCGGTGGAACTCGACGCGGACCGCGGCGTGATCGCGCGGGTCGACCCGCGGCGGATGGACGTCATCCTCGCCAACCTGATCGGCAACGCCCTGCGCCACGGCGGTTCGCCGGTGCGGGTCTCCGTTCACGAGGTGGAGCCGCGGCAGGGCGGGGCGACGGCGCTCTCGGCGCTGGCGGAGGGGCCGGTGGCCCGCAGCGGTCGCACGCCGGTCCCGGTGCCGCCCGACGGCGCGGTGCTGATCGAGGTCGCGGACGCGGGCCCCGGCATCCCCGCCGAGGTGCTGCCGCACGTCTTCGACCGGTTCTACAAGGCCAGCGCCTCCCGGCCCCGCTCCGAGGGCAGCGGCCTCGGCCTGTCGATCGCGCTGGAGAACGCCCATCTGCACGGTGGTGAGATCACCGCCCGCAACGGCCCGGACGGCGGCGCGGTGTTCTCGCTGCTGCTGCCGCACCGGCCGACCGGCCCCTCCGGTTCCGCCGAGGACAGCGACAGCGGTGACGGAGGCGACGACGGCGTGACGGACGGCGGCCGGCCTGCCGCCGAGGGGGGCGCCGCCCCCGGGCCGGGAGTCCTGCGGGGCGGGTCCCCGGAGGGCGGCGGCGACGGGGACGACCCCGGCGGAGAGCACGGGACGACGACACGAGGAGGACGATGACCATGCGGCGGATGCGGAGAGCACGACCCGGCCGCCCCGGGGCGTCCGCCGCCGTCGCCGCGGCGGTGCTGACCCTCGCCACCGCGGGCTGCGGCATCCGGTCGATGGACGTCCCCGTCGACGACGGACCGGCGCCGACGCGCGCCAGCTGCGCCGCGCCCGGTGACGCCGGCGGCACCGAGGTCTTCCTCGTCTGCGACTCGCGCGTGGAGTCGGTGGAGCGCGAGCTGGACCGGCAGCCCCCGGAGGACCCGGAGCAGCGGATAGCCCTGGCCAACGCCCTGCTCGGTGAGTTGCAGGGCGACCCGCCCGACGAGGAGCGGGCGGCCGGGTTCTCGACCAACGTCCCCGGGGACCTCCGGGTGACCGGCGCCGCCGGTGAGCAGGACGAACCGCTGCTGCGCCTCAACTGGCACCCTGACGACCTGCCGGCGTTCGCGCTGGCGCAGGTGATCTGCACCTTCGCCCAGTCCGAGGTGTTCGCCGACGACGCCCCGGTGACCCTGGGCGGCCCCGATGCCGAGACCGACCGGCAGGACCGGCAGTACACCTGCACCTCGGCGGTGCGGCACCGTCCCGACACGCTGCGGCCGGCCGCACCCTGAGCCCCCGGGCCGCCGCGCCCCGGCGGGTGGCGTAGCTCCCCGGCAGCCCCGGGCCGTGCCTGCTTCCCGTACCCGTGTGCGTCACGGAAACCGCCCGGCCCGGGCGGTGCGAGCGGCGTACGTCACGTGCCGGCAGCTCGGGGAACCGCGGCCCCCGCGCGCGGCGTCGTCCCTGCCGTGCTGCGTGATGACACGCCCCGCCCCGCGACGGGCCTCGGGCAAAGCGAGGGCGGCGCGGCCGTGGACCGGCGCGTCCGGCTGGCCGCCCTGCTGCTGTCGGCCCTGCTGGTCGGGGTCGTCGCCTGGCTGACGCTGCGCCCCGCCGCGGTGCCCTGGGTGTCGCCCGGCAACCTGCAGCCGCTGGCCACCCTCCGGGCCGAGCTCGACGGCGACCCGCGGAACGCCGCGGCGACGATCGGCGGCGGACTGCTGCGGCTGGCGCCGCTGGGTGTGCTGCTGCCGCTGCTCGGCCGGGAGCTGGGCGGGACGCGGCTGGTGTCGCTGGCACGGGCGGTCTTCGCGACGGGCGTGATCGCACTGCTGCTGGAGGTGGTGCGCTCAGCCGTCCCCAGCCGGGTCTCCGACGTGGACCAGGTGCTGCTGGCGGCAGCGGGCGCCGGGGTGCTGCACCTGATCACCTACGGGTGGCTGCGCACGCGGCTGCTGCCGGGGAGGCATCCCGGCAACGACCGTGACGGGCCGGGAACGGCGGGCCGGGCGGGCGGGGGCGGGTCGCGCGGCTCCGGCGCGGCCGCCGCCCGTGCAGGAACGATTCCCCGACGTCCGGGCGGTCTGCCGGCCGCCCCGGAGGGGACAGCCCTGAGAGGTTCCGGGGTGCGGATGGGCCCTGGGTCCGACGCGGCCGGGGGCCCGCTCTCCCTACGGTGAGAGGAAGAGGTCGTCACCCCCGCGAGAGTGGGTATGCGCCGGCGGAAGCGATGACGACCCGCGACACGAGAGGTGAGGCACGTGAGGACCAAGACGCTGTCCCGGCCGACCGGAGGACGGTGGATCGGCGGTGTCTGCGCCGGTATCGCCCGCCGGTTCGGGATGAAGGCGGGTACCGTCCGCATCCTGGCGGTACTCTCCTGCCTGCTGCCCGGCCCGCAGTTCGTCGCCTACCTGGCGCTGTGGCTGCTGCTGCCGAGCGACCGTCCCGCGAAGAGCGACGCCTGGGCGCACTGAGCCCCGGCGCGGCCCGCCCCGCCCCGCCGCGCCACCACGGCCGAGGGCCGCACCCCGTGAACGGGGTGCGGCCCTGCCGCGTGCGCGCCGGGGGGTAGCGCGACGATCTGGGTGGCCTCGCGGGAGTCCGGCTCCCCGGCTCAGATGACGACGCTGTCCAGCGGGAGACCGCCGAGCAGCGACGTGGGGTCCTGGGTGACCTTGGTCGGGTTCGAGGCCGCCTCGCTGACCACCTGGCCCGCGGAGTTGAGCAGGTCCTCCTGGCTCGACGGCAGCACCTGGGAGAGGGTCTTGTCCGCGGCGAGGGTGTTGAGCTGGTCGACGGGGAGCGCGTCGGTGACCGACAGGGAGCCCAGCACGTCGCCGGCCACCTGGCCGACCTGGTCGGTGGCGGCGGAGGCGGTGCCCGCGGCGGCGACGGCGAACGCGGCGCCGACCGCGGCGGCACCGAGGGTCTTCACAGTTCCGTGCTTCATTCTGGCTACGTCCTCGTGTGGGGAGATGGGTGAGCAGCGGGTCGCAACCTAACCAGCTCCGGGTGCGACCCGCCAAACACCGAAACACCTCCGATTCGGCGCGCGCCACTCACCCGAGAAGCCGCACGGAAAACCGTGCGGAATTCGCACAGGGAAACTACGGCGCAGCTCAGACCCTGTGCCGCAGCCCACTGGCGAACAACCACTCGGACCTCAGAGCCGCATACCCGGGCTTGATCACATCATTGATCATCGCCAAACGTTCATCGAAAGGAATGAATGCGGATTTCATCGCATTGACTGTAAACCACTGCATGTCGTCGAGTGAATAGCCGAACGCCTGCACCAGTTCCTCGAACTCACGGCTCATGCTGGTTCCGCTCATGAGGCGGTTGTCGGTGTTCAGGGTCACCCGGAACCGCAGTCGCCGCAGCAGGCCGACCGGGTGCTCGGCGTAGGAGGACGCGGCGCCGGTCTGGAGGTTGGAGGTCGGGCACATCTCCAGCGGGATGCGCTTGTCCCGCACATAGGCGGCGAGCGGCCCGAGGGTGACCGTGCCGTCCTCGGCGACCGTTATGTCGTCGATGATGCGGACGCCGTGACCGAGCCGGTCGGCCCCGCACCACTGGAGCGCCTGCCAGATGGAGGGCAGCCCGAAGGCCTCACCGGCATGGATGGTGAAGTGGTTGTTCTCCCGCTTCAGGTACTCGAAGGCGTCCAGGTGGCGGGTGGGAGGGAACCCGGCCTCCGCCCCGGCGATGTCGAACCCGACGACCCCCGAACCCCGGTACCGGTTCGCGAGTTCGGCGATCTCCAGTGAGCGGGCGGCGTGGCGCATCGCGGTGAGCAGCGCACCGACGCGGATGCGGTGGCCGACGGCGGCGGCCTGCCGCTCGCCCTCCCGGAAGCCGTCGTTCACCGCCTCGACCACCTGCTCCAACGTGAGCCCCGCCTCCAGGTGCTGCTCCGGGGCGTAGCGCACCTCGGCGTAGACCACGCCGTCCGCGGCCAGGTCCACGACGCACTCGGCGGCGACCCGCACCAGGGCGTCGCGGGTCTGCATCACGGCGCAGGTGTGCGCGAAGGTCTCCAGGTAGCGCTCCAGCGAGCCGGAGTCCGCGGCCTCGCGGAACCAGGCGCCGAGCGCGGCGGCGTCGTCGGCGGGGAGGCGGTCGTACCCCTGCTCGCGGGCGAGTTCGAGGACGGTGCTCGGGCGCAGGCCGCCGTCGAGGTGGTCGTGCAGGAGCACCTTGGGCGCGCGCATGATCTGGTCCGCGGAGGGCGCCCTCGCGGCGGGAACGGTGTGGCTCTCAGTCATCCGCCCAGGCTACTCCTACGCGCGTAGACAGTGGGGGAACACGGACCGACCGGTCCGCACCGAGGGGCGGCTCGGCGGTCCCACCCGGCGGTCGCGCCCGGCGGCCGGGCGGTCAGCCGTCGCCGGGCTCGGGGGCGCCGGTGAAGAACGCGGTGGTGCGGCGGCCGGCGTCGCGCGCCGCCTCGGCCGGGGAGCCGGCGACGATGTCCTGCTCCGCCCAGGCGGTCGCGGTCGCCGCCACGAACCGCTGGTACGCGGGGTCGGTCGCCGCCGAGTCCGGGCCGGCGGAGGCAGCCGCCCCCGCGAGGTGGGCGGCGAGTGCCGACAGCGCGAGGTCCCAGCCGACGCCGGTGGCCCCGGGGCCGTAGCGGGCGCGGAACGCGGGGTCGGGGACGGAGGCGTGCTCCAGCGTGAGGCGGGCCCGGGCGGTGTCGTCGGGGTCGGGTTCCACGGTGGCCGTGACCCAGCTGGTGTCGCCGCCGTACTCCCAGGTGGCTGTGAAGGAGCGGGGCGGGTCGCAGCGGAGAATTCGGCCGCCGGCGTTGCCGTCCAGCTGGTACCGGCCGCCCTCCCGCAGCTCGCCCGAGACGGGCGGCATCCAGCGGGCGAGCCCCTCGACGGTGGTGCACGCCGCCCAGAGCTGCTCGCGGCCGACGGGGTGGGACTGGGTGAGCGTGACGACCTCCGTCTCCCGGCCGTCGCGGCTGCCGGGCCGGACGCCGCGGGTCACCTCGCGCGCCTGGCGGTCGAGGTCGAGCGGTTCGCCGCCGGATTCGGGGGCGGGGGTGCGGTCGGTCATCGCTTGCTCCTGGGTGCGTGCCGCCGGAGGCGGGGACAGGGGGGGGACGCCGGGTGACGGGAGCCGCCCCGGTCGCGGGCCCGGCCCGATCCCCGCGGCCCGGCGTCGCTGACCGCGCCGGCCGGCCCTGGCGGCGGCCGACGGTTGCCGGGTCCGGCGCCGCAGCGGGGCGGGCGACCACGCGAACGCCTCCATGGCGCCACGGTAACGGCGCCACGGCAGCAGCGCAGGTGCGTGCCGGCCGGTGCCGCGGTCCGGGGCTGTGCGCGGGCAGTCGCACAGCCCCGCCTCTCACGCCCCGACGTCGGTGGCGGCCGGCCCGTGGGGCGCCTCGGAGGACCCGGCGAGCACCCGGTCGCGGCGGCTGAGGAGGAAGGCCTTGAAGGCCGCCACCGGCTGGGTGTCGGGGTGGCCCGCCATCCAGGCGACCCCGATCTCGCGCACCGCCGCCGGCGCGGTGACGCTCAGCTCCTGCACCCCCGGCCGCGGGACGGTCGGGGGCGGCAGCAGGGCGACGCCGAGCCCCGCGGCGACCAGGCCGCGCAGCGTCTCGGCCTCCTCCCCCTCGAAGGCGACCCGCGGCGTGAAGCCGGCCTGGGCGCAGAGCTTCTCGGTGAGCTTGCGGAGCCCGTAGCCGGGTTCCAGGGTCACGAACGCCTCCTCGGCCGCCTCCGCCAGCCGTACCCGGCGGCGGCCGGCCAGTCGGTGGTCGGCGGGGACGACGAGCCGCAGCCGCTGGAGCGCCAGCCGGCGGGTCACGAGATCGGGGGCGTCGGGGATCGGTGAGGTGAGGCAGAGGTCCAGCTCGCCCTCCCGCATCCGCTCCATCATGTCCTCGCCGTAGCTCTGCACGAGCGAGAAGCGGATGCCGGGGTGGTCGGACCGGAACTCGCGGATCAGCGCCGGCACCGTCTCCGGGCCCATGGTGTGCAGGAAGCCGAAGGCGACCTTGCCGGTCGCCGGGTCGGCGTCGGTGCGTACCACCTCGGCCGCCCGCTCCACCTCGCCCAGGGCCCGCTCGACGGCGCGGGCGAAGGCGCGGCCCGCGGGGGTGAGGGAGACGGCGCGGCCGTGGCGGGCGAGCAGCGAGATGTGCAGGTCCTCCTCCAGCCGTGCCATGGCGCGGCTGAGGGTGGACTGCGGGACGCCGAGCTCGTGGGCGGCGCGGGTGATGTGCTCGTGGCGGGCGACCGCCGCGAACTGGGCCAGTCGGGGTGTCAGCAGCGAGGCCCACGACTCCTGGCCGAGGCCCGCGCTGTCCGAGGGGCCCGATGAGCCCGTTGTCACACGATTGTCTTTCTTGTTGCCGGCAGGTGACACGGACCGTCCTCACCTCGACTTATGCATATCCGCATTGAAGTCTAGCGTTCTGTGCATTGGACGGATGAAACCCGCCGTTCTACTTTCGTTATATGCCCTCCACCGCCACCAGGGCTCCTGCGACAGCGGGGGCTCTCACCCCGCCGTCCCCGCGTCCGTCCACCAGCACCCTTCCCGACACCCGGACCGCCACCGGCCCCGCAGCGCGACCCGAGACCCGGGCCGCCGGCGGGACCGGCGACACCGCCACCCCCGACGGCGCCGACGCCGGCCGCCCACCGATCCGCCGCATCAACGCGGCGCTGTTCGGCATCGGCCTCGCGACCTTCGCCATGCTGTTCGCGACGCAGCCGCTCCTCCCCGAGCTGGCCGCCGCGTTCGACTCGCGCCCCGACCACGTCAGCTGGACCGTCTCCGGCGCCACCGTGGGGCTGGCGCTGGCCGTGCTGCCGCTGAGCCTGGTCTCCGAGCGCGTCGGACGCCGCCGGATGATGACGATCGGCGTCCTGGTCGCCCTGGTGCTGGCCTGCCTGATCCCCTTCGCCCCGGGCCTGACCGCGCTGACCGCGCTGCGGGTGCTCCAGGGCGCCGCGCTGGCCGCGATCCCCGCCTCCGCCGTCGCGTACCTCTCCGAGGAGCTCGACAAGCGCGCCATGGTCGGCGCCGTCGGCCTGTTCATCGCGGGCAACAGCGTGGGCGGCATGTCGGGCCGCATCCTCGCCGGGTGGACCTCCGAGGCGCTCGGCTGGCGCGCCGCGCTGCTGGCGGTCGCCGGGCTCGCGGCGATCGGCGCCGCCCTGTACCTGGTGCTGCTGCCGGCCGCCCGCAACTTCACCCCGACCCCGCTGCGGACCCGCGAGGCGCTGGGCACCGTCGCGCACCACCTGCGCAACACCCTCCTGCTGCGGCTGTACGCGATCGGCATGCTGCTGATGGCCGCCTTCAGCGCCGTCTACACCGCGGTGGCGTTCCGCCTGACCGAGGACCCCTTCGGCCTCTCGGCCGGTGTCGCCGGGACCGTCTTCGTCATCTACCTGGTGGGGACCTGCTCCTCGTCGATGACCGGCGTCACCGTCACCCGGCTCGGCCGGCGCGGCGCGCTCTACGTCGGCATCGGCGCGATCACCGCCGGGCTGGTGCTGAGCCTGTCGCAGAACCTGACGCTGCTGCTGCTGGCCCTGGTCCTGATCACTGGCGGCTTCTTCCTCGGCCACGCCGTCGCCTCCGCCGCGGTGGGCCGGGCCGCCACCCGGGCCCGCGCCCAGGCGTCGGCGCTCTACACCGTCACCTACTACGGCGGCGCCAGCGCCGGTGGCGTGCTCGGCGCGCTGACCTACCACACGGCGCACTGGGAGGGCACCGTCGCCTTCGCCCTGGTGGCCCTGCTCACCGCGGCGGGCGTCACCCTCTACGCCACGCTGCGCAGCCACTCCGCGCAGCGGGTCGCAGCCGCCTCGCACTGACCGCGGGCGGCCGGTGCGGCCGCCCGCCACCGGCCCTCCGGGCCGTCGTCGTGATCTTCGTCCAGGTCACGGCGGCGGCCCGGAGCCTTTTCCTTTCCTCGGTCCGGTCGGGACGGCGGCCCGGAGCCCTTCCCCTCCCGGTCCCGGTCGGGACGGCGGAGGTCAGCCCCGGCCGGCCTCGCGGTAGTCGAGCTGAGCGACGATGCGGCGCACGTCGGCGAGGAGCGGGCCCATCACCTCCGCCCCCGCGGCGTCCGGCGGTGCCTCGGTGAGCAGGTGGCGCAGCCGGTGATGGCCGGCCTCGGCGCGCTCGACGGCGCTCTCCAGCTGCTGGTGGACCTCGCGGTCCGCCGTGGTCACCAGCGGCCCGTACAGTTCCACCGCGTCCGCGACGTCCCGCAGCAGCCGCTGGTAGCTGTCGGCCAGCTGCGGGGTGAGCGCCCGCTCGTCGCTGGCGTACCGGCCGGTCTCCGCCAGCGTCCGTACGATCTCCCGGGTGTGGTCGGTGACGTGGCCCAGCACGCTCACCACGTCGTGCGTCCCGTAGTCGGCGGGGAGCGCGGCGCCGCTGCGGCGCCGCCGCATGTTGAGGCGCAGGCTCTCCCGGTCCCACTCCAGGGCGGAGCTCACCCCCCGCACCAGCCGGGGCAGCCGGGCGGAGCTGCTCACCCAGCCCTCGGCGCGGCGGTCGATGTCGTCGTCGGCGACGCCGTCGGCCATCGCCCGCAGCAGCTCTGCCGTCTCCTCGGCGGCACCGCGGATCGCCCGGCGGACGTCCCGCAGGTAGCGCGGCGGCAGGATCAGCGCGTTGACCGCCATGCCGACGGCGGCACCGATCAGCGCCGCCACCACCCGCTGGGCGCTCACCTCCAGCGTGAGCGGCCCGCCGATCAACGCGAAGATCGCGGAGGTGGCGAGGTATATGCCCTGGTTCCCGAACCGCGGCAGGTTCCCCAGCAGCAGCGCCACCGGCAGGACCAGGACCAGCGCCGCCGCCTGGTTGTCCAGCAGCAGCGCGGTGCCGGTCGCCGCCGCCGTTCCCAGTGCGATGGCGACCGCCTGCCGGGCGCCCTGCGAGACCGACTGGTAGACCGTCGCCTGCACCAGGACGACCGCGACCCACGGAGCCATCAGCGTCATCTCGTCGTCCAGCAGCGCGTGGGCGAGGGCGTAGGCCAGGAACGCCGCCAGCGCGGCCTTGAGCGACTGCACCACGAGGTCCCGCTGGCGCCCCGGGCCCCGGGCGGCGCTCCGGGCGGCGTCCAGCAGCTGGCGGGTGTCACGGCGGACCGCGGCGGGGAACGCGGCGAGGTGGCGAAGTGGCGCGACGGACATGACGGCTCCGGTGACGACGCGGGTGGGGACACGTCCCGGGGCGGTGGGCGTCGGACGCGCGCCGTGCCGTCCCGGGCGGACCGGCCGGACGAAGACACCGTCGCACCTGCCCGCGGTGCATACATGCACTCATCGCGGGTGTTGTCAGTGTTTCCCGCCACGCGCGCCGGGCCGCCTCCCCCTCTCGCGCCGACCGCCTCCCGCTCTCGGTGCCGCGTGCCACACCGCGCGGGAACTCTTTCGGGAATTCCGGGGGCCGAAAGGGCGTCTTCGGGCGCTGTCCGCCGCTCTTCCGGCACCGGACGGAAGCGCGGGCCCGCCGGGGTCAACACCGCTGTCACCTGCACGTCTTTCGAGTGGATCAACGGCGCCGCCCGTCCGTCCGGCCCGGCGAGCGGCTTCCCGGTACGCCTCACGCTCCGCAATGCGCCACCCTCGGAGAAGCACATGCATTCGACGCGGGTGACGGGTTTACATTTCCCGGCCTGCTCCCTTCCCGCTGCTAGTTTCCTTGTTCGTGTACCACCTGAATCCGCTTCGCCCCACGACCCCCGGCGCCCCGCGCGCAGGGGTCCGCCCCCTGTCCCCCGCGCCGGCCGCGCCGGTGCGTCCGCGCCGTCCGCACCCGGGAGGTGGGACCCGATGAGGACGGAGATCGACCTGGTCGGCGACCACGTGCGCCTGCGGGAGCTGCGGCCGTCCGACGCCGCCGCCCATCGGCGGATCTACACGCACCCGGTGCTCACCCGGTACCTCGGCGTCGAGCGCATGACGCCCGAGGCCGCGGACCGCGCGTTCGAGGCGACGCTGCTCCGGCGCGAGGAACGCCCCCGGCGGCGCCACGTGTTCGCGATCACGGGTCGGGACGACGACACCATGGCCGGCTGCGTCGGGCTGCTCGTGGAGGACTACGGCCGCAACGCCATGCTGACCGGCCTGGTCGTCCTCCCCGACGGCGCGGCGCGCGGCCACGGCACCGAGGCCGGCCGCCTGGCGATGGCGTACGGCTTCGGCCCGCTGGGGATGCACCGCATCTGGGCAGGGCACCGCCACGACCACCGGCGGATGCGCGAGGTGATGCTCGCCGGGGACATGCATCCCGAGGCGACGCTGCGGGAGCTGTTCCACACCCAGGGCACCTGGCACGACGTGGTCACCTACGCGGCGCTGGCCCCCCGTTGGCGGCTGACGGCGCGACCGCACGAGCGGGCCGTCCTGGAGCTCGCGGACGGCAGCGACGCTGCGCGGGCCGACATGGGGCCGCTCACCGCGCCGGTGCCGCTGCCCGAGCCCGCGCTCGCGGGCGGCTGACACGCCGACGCCGCCCGGGGGCCCGGACCGTGTCCGGGCCGCCGCGTCGTCAGAGCGTGTGTGCGACCCCGCGTCGGATCAGCTCGCGGCGTCGGATGCGGTCAGCTGCACGGCGGAGGGGCGCCCCTCATACCGGGTTGTATGCGGGCGTCTTTGGACAACGCAGCAGATGGCCGTAGCCGGCGTCGCGGGCCCGGCGTGGGGTCTCAGACACGCGCTCAGCTCAGATGCCGAGGACGATCTTGGCGGTGGTGAAGTAGATGATGAGCCCGGTGGCGTCCACCAGGGTGGTCACCATGGGGGCGGAGACCACGGCCGGGTCGATCCGCAGCTTCTTGGCCAGCAGCGGCATGGTGCCGCCGACGGTCGCCGCCCACATGCAGATCACCACGAGGGTGATGGCGACGACCACGGCGATCTTCCAGCCGACGAACAGCGCGCCGACCAGCAGCCCGAGTACCGCCAGCATGGCGCCCAGCAGCAGGCCGGTACGGCACTCCCGCCAGATGACACGCAGCAGGTCGGAGGTCCGCACCTCGCCGACGGCCAGCGCGCGGACGGCGGCGGTCGCCGCCTGGGCCCCGGAGTTCCCGCCGGTGCCGATCAGCAAGGGGATGAAGAGCGCGAGCTGCGTGGCGGTGGCCAGTTCGTCCTCGAACGCCTGGGTGACGCTCACGGTGAGGGTCGCCGCGACGAGCAGCAGCATCAGCCAGACGACCCGCTTGCGCGAGACCTCGAAGACGCCTGCCGACATGTAGTGGCGCTCCAGCGGCTCGGCACCGGACTGCCGGGCTACGTCCTCGGTGTCGGCGGCCTCGATGACCTCGACCGCGTCGTCGATGGTGAGCAGACCGACCAGCCGGTCCTCGCTGTCGACCACCGGCAGGTCCAGCGCGTTGGTCTCGCGCATCAGCCGCGCGGCGTCCTCGGCGGGGTCGGTGGCCCGCGCGGACGGCGGCTCGGTCACCACCAGTTCGGCGACGTGCCGGTCGGGGTCGCTGAGGACGAGTTCCCGCAGCTCCACGATGCCGGTGAGGCGGCGGCCGGTGTCGACCACCGGCAGCGTGTAGATGGTCTCGGCGTTGGCGCCGCGACGCCGCACGACCTCCAGCGCCTGCGAGACCGTCAGGTTCTGCTGGAGCGCGACCGTCTCGGGGGTCATGTAGCGGCCTACCGAGCCCTCGGGGTAGCCGAGCAGCGCGGCGGTCATGTGCCGTTCGTGGGCGCTGAGTCCGGCGAGGACGCGGCGGGCGACCTTGGCGGGCACCTCCCCCAGCATCCGGGCGCGGTCGTCGGGGTCCATGCCCTCGACGAGGTCGCCGAAGGCCTGGTCGCGCAGGCCTTCGAGGATCTGCTGCTGGTCGACGGGGTCGAGTTCCTCGAAGACCTCCAGCGCGCGGTCCTTGTCGAGGAGGCGGAAGGTGATGACGGACTCGACGGCGTCCATCCGCGCGATCTCGTCGGCGATGGAGTAGGCGGGCTGTGTCTCCAGCCACTCCAGGGCGCCCGCGAGGTCTTGGTCCTCCAGCAGGACAGGCAGGTGAGTCATGGCGGGTTACCCCCAGGCAACGGAAGCTGGTCGTGGACATCCGGTGGTCGCGCACGCACCGATCCGCCCAGGACCGCGGCGTCAGACGACGGGTGCCCTGGACGCGCCGGAGCGGCGCCGGGGATGACTGGGAGGCTCACTGCGCATCGCAGTACCACCTCCAGCCGTGACGTGTTGCCGAAACCAGCATTCAGGCTACAGGTCGTCGAGCAAGGATCATGACAGAGACGGCGGCGGATCGGACGGCGGCGCGGGGTGCGGCACGGCGCGTACCGGCGGTCGGCAGCCGGTCGTCCACCGGCCGACCGGCGGTCGACCGCGAGCGCACCGCCCGCCGGGCCGTGACCGCCCCGCCGACGCCGGCGTGCGACCTGCGTCCGGGCCGCCGCCCGCCGCGAACCGACCCCGGACGCACCGCACCCCCGTGCCTCGGGGGCGGACGGGGGCGCGGGGGTCGGGGGCGCGTCAGGCGATGCGGTCCAGCACGATCGGGCCGGCACCGGTGCCGGGTTCGGCGTCGGCCGTGACGCGGATCGCGTCCCCGGCGAGCGCCTCCACGGCGGCGTCGAACCGCTCGGGGGTGTCGGTGTGCAGCGTGAGCAGCGGGTCGCCGGCGCGCACCGTGTCACCGGGGCGGGCGTGGAGCTCGACACCGGCACCGGCCTGCACCGGGTCCTCCTTGCGGGCGCGGCCGGCGCCGAGCCGCCAGGCGGCGAGGCCGACGGCGTAGGCGTCGAGCCCGGTCAGCACCCCGTCGGCGGGCACGGTCAGCACGTGCTGCTCGCGGGCGACGGGCAGGTCCGCGTCGGGGTCGCCGCCCTGGGCCGCGATCATCCGCCGCCAGACGTCCATGGCGGAGCCGTCGGCGAGCGCCTTCGCGGGGTCGGCGTCGGGCAGGCCGGCCGCGTCGAGCATCTCCCGGGCGAGGGCGAGCGTCAGCTCCACGACGTCGGCGGGGCCGCCGCCGGCGAGGACCTCGACGGACTCGCGGACCTCCAGCGCGTTGCCGGCGGTCAGTCCGAGCGGCACCGACATGTCGGTGAGCAGTGCGGTGGTGCGGACGCCGTGGTCGGTGCCCAGGCCGACCATGGTGCGGGCCAGTTCACGGGCGTCGTCGATGGTCTTCATGAAGGCGCCGGAGCCGACCTTGACGTCGAGCACCAGGGAGTCGGTGCCCTCGGCGATCTTCTTCGACATGATCGAGCTGGCGATCAGCGGGATCGCCTCGACGGTGCCGGTGACGTCGCGGAGCGCGTAGAGCTTCCGGTCGGCCGGGGCGAGGCCGTCGCCGGCGGCGCAGATGACGGCGCCGGTCTCGGCCAGGACGGCGAGCATCCGCTCGTTGCTGAGCGAGGCGCGCCACCCGGGGATGGCCTCCAGCTTGTCGAGCGTGCCGCCGGTGTGGCCGAGGCCGCGGCCGGAGAGCTGCGGCACGGCCGCGCCGCAGGCGGCGACCAGCGGGGCGAGCGGCAGGGTGATCTTGTCGCCGACGCCGCCGGTGGAGTGCTTGTCGGCGGTGGGGCGGTCCAGCGCCGCGAAGTTCATCCGCTCGCCGCTGGCGATCATCGCGGCGGTCCAGCGGGCGATCTCCTCGCGGCCCATGCCGTTGAGCAGGATCGCCATGGCGAGGGCGGACATCTGCTCGTCGGCGACGTCGCCGCGGGTGTAGGCGTCGATCACCCAGTCGATCTGTGCGTCGGTGAGGGCGTGGCCGTCCCGCTTGGCGCGGATGACGGTGATGGCGTCCATGCGGCTCTTTTCCGTGTCCGGGGATGCGAGTCCGTGTCCGGGGGTGCGAGGTGCGGATCGGGGCGGGGGTCGACAAGAAGCGGCGGATTCCCGGGGCCGAATGACCGGCACGGGCGCCCGGAACGTGAA
>NZ_JAAVJD010000119.1 GCF_012033735.1 Streptomyces lonarensis
GGCGGCCCTGACGTCGGGGGAATCGTCAGGGCCGCCGGGGTTCGGGGGCGCCGATCGCAGCGCGAACGCGGCGGTCGGGCTGAAGCCGCCCGGTGGTCCCCCGCCACCGGCGGAGCCGGCGGCATGCCGGGCAGGGGATCACAGGCAGGCCGGGTTGGGCGCGGTGGCGGGGTTCCGCCCGCCGGGGCGGGCGGAACCGCGGCGTCAGATGCTGATGCCGTTGCCGCGGAGCCAGGACAGCGGGTCGACGGCGCTGCCGCCGCCCGGCCGCACCTCCAGGTGGAGGTGGGGGCCCGAGGAGTTGCCGGTCGAGCCGACGTTGCCGAGCAGGTCGCCGGTGGTGACCTGCTGGCCCGCGACCACCGACATGGACGACATGTGGCTGTAGGACAGCTCGGTGCCGTTGTCCAGCTTGACGATGACCTGGTAGCCGTAGCTGCCGGCCCACGCCGCCTGGGTGACGGTTCCGCTGTGGATGTTCTTGATCGGGGTGCCGCTGGGCGCCTGGAAGTCGAGGCCGGTGTGGTAGCCGGAGGACCACATGCCGCCGGACTGGCCGTAGTAGGCGGAGAGGGTGTAGCCGGAGAGGGGGGCGGTGAAGCTGGCCCGCAGCTTGGCGAGGCGCTCTTCCTCCTCCTTCTTCTTCCGCTCCTCTTCCTCCTTGCGCTTGCGCTCCTCCTCGGCGCGCTTGCGCTCCTGCTCCTCCAGCCGCTCCTCCTCGGCGTAGGCCGCGGCGTCGGAGGAGGCACTGGCGATGGCGGCGTTGATGACGGCGTCGCGCTGCTCGGCCTCGGCGAGGGCGTCCTGGTTCTCGGCCTGGCGCAGGATGCGGGAGCGCAGGGCGTCGCCCGGCTCGCCGTCCACGGATTCGCCGGCGGCAAGGACGTCGCTGCTGCTGCCGATCATGAGACCGGCGGAGGTCAGCGGCGCCGCGGTGATCATGGTGGTGGTGTTCTTGTCGGCGTCGCCGCCGAAGAAGCCGCCGATCTTGTCCGGCACGGACTTGACCTTGTCGCCGGCTCCGGCGAGCCCGGGCGGGTCCTCGTGGGCGGTGGCCATGCCGCCGGCGCCCACGGCGGCGATGACGCCGACGCCGAGCACCGCGCGGCTGCGCGCCATGGTGCCGCCGCGCTGGCGGGCGCGGCGGCGGCCGCGGGCCGGGGCGACGGTCGCCGCGCTGGGGTTCCACTCGGTGAAGGTCTCGCCCTCGACGCGCTCGGGGCCCCACTCGGTGTCGTACTCAGGACCGAAGTAGGCCGGCACGGAGGTGTCGATGAGGCCGGTGGTCGCGGTCTCGTCGGCGGGCTCGGTGAGGAGCGCGGTGCCGCCCTGCTCGGCGGTCGCGGTGCCCGCGGTCTCGCCGTGGGGAGCGCCGTAGGCGGCGGTGGCGCCGAAGACGTCGTCGTCCCAGGAGGTCTGCGCGAGGGGCGAGACGGCCTCGTCGGTCGCGGAGCGCGCGTCGCCGTCGAAGGAGGAGGAGTCGGAGAAGCCGTGGTCGGCCCAGGACGCGTCCGCGGCGTAGCCGTTGTCGGTGGCGGCGGAGCCGGTGTACGACGAGTCGCCGTAGGAGTAGGCGTCGTACGGGGCGTCGGCCCCGTGGGTCGCGTACCCGGTGGGGTCGCCGTAGGAGGCGGGCTGCGGCGTCTCGCCGTAACCGCCCGTCACGTGGTGGTCGGCCCGGCCGCCGTCGCCGAGGGCGCCGCCCTGGTGGTCCCCGTACGCGTGGTCCGCATGGCCGGGGGTGGCGTAGGCGTCGCCGCCGAAGTCGCCGTACTGCGGGGCGTGGGAGTCGGAGCCGTTGCCGGCCCCGTAGTAGCCGCCTGCGTAGGTGTGCTGCGAGCCGTAGGGCTCGTAGGTGTCGCCGGAACCGAGGAGGTCCCCACCGGCGGCATGCCGATCTGACGCCACGTGGGCGTTCTCCTTTCCTTCCTTCGCCGACCGGGTTAGCTGACGGGTTCGGAGCAGGAAGGTCTCCTACGGTCCACCGGCGGACCGGTGGGCCGATTCACCCCATTGAGAAGTGGTTCCCCGGCTCCCCGAGCACCGCTCGACTGCGGCGACGCCTGGGGATTGAGCGACAGAGCACGGCGCCGACACTTGCATCGGCGGTGACGACCGCGCTGCGTTATGAAACGTTAATAGAGGGCAGGCGTGTATTCCAAGTGCCTCCGACGAATCAACCTGGTTCATCAGTCACGCTTTTCGGGAGGAACTTCCATAAATGGGGCAGCGTCGCCATGCCCCCGGAGACCGGATCGATACCGTCGTCACCCCAATTGTTATGCGTAACGCCGCCGTCGCGTGACTCAGCGTCATCAGAAGTGAACGTCCGCACCGTGCGGAGCTGTACGGCCGGGCGCGACCCGGCGCACGTCGGACCGGGTGCGGCCGCACCGGGTGCGCACCCAGCGACGCTCCGCCGTCAACTCGCAGCGTGGCCACGGCCGGTCCGATAGGTGTGATCTACGTCGTACTCGGCCCGCACATCGCCGCAAAAGGGGCAACGGGCCACCTCAGGAGGCCGGAAGGACGGCTCGTGCGGTGTCGCCGGGCGGCACAACCGCCGTGACCGGCCGGCCGGGCGCCGCCGCCCGCACCGCCATCAACGCCAGGTCGTCGTGGCCCAGGCCGCCGTGGCGGGTCACGTCGGCGATGAGCCAGTCGAGCACCTCGTCGGGGTCGCGGGTGGGGCAGCCCAGCAGCCGCGTCTCCGGGTCGTAGAAGCGCCCCTGCGCGTCGCGCGCCTCGCTCAGCCCGTCGGTGTACAGGACCAGCACCGCGCCGGGAGGCAGCAGCAGCCGCGCCGGTTCGGCCCGCCCTCCGCCGAGGGCGAGCAGGCCGAAGGGCAGCGCGGGCTCGGCGGGCGTGAGCGCGCGCACGCCGCCGTCGGGCAGGAGCAGCAGCGGGGGCGGGTGCCCCTGGTTCATGACGCGCACCTCGCTGACGGGCAGGTCGTCGAGGGAGGGGTCGCCGTGCGGCAGGCCGGGATCGGGCCGCCACCCCCGGGAGACGGCGGACGACACGCCGCCCGGCGCGGGACCACCGCCCTGCCCGGCGCGCGGTGCGACCGCGCCGGGGTCCGGGCGGGGCGCGGCGGCCGGTCGTGCCGTGGCGCCCGGCGGCCGTGCCGAACCGGGCGGGAGGTGCGCCCCAGGGGTACCCTGCGGCGCACCCGGGGCGGTCACCGTCACGGCTCCGGCTCCGGCTCCGGTGTCGATACCGGCGCTGGTGCCGGAGCCGGTGCCGGCGTCGGTGCCGGCGTCGGTGCCGGTGTCGATACCGGCGCTGGTGCCGGAGCCGGTGCCGGCGTCGGTGCCGGCGTCGGTGCCGGTGTCGATACCGGCGCTGGTGCCGGAGCCGGTGCCGGTGCCGGCGCCGGTGCCGGTGCCGGGCAGGTCCCCGGGGTGGAACTCCAGCAGCACCCCGGTCACGAAGCTCTCGTCCTCTCCCAGCCGGAGCCGCCCGGCGCGGAGTCGGGCGGCGCGGCGCAGCGCGGAGTCCACCCGGGCGGAGACGTCGCCCAGCGAGGTCTCGTACTCGGCGGCTTCCCGGAAGGCGCCCAGGACGACCGCGACCGAGTCGGTGGCCTCCAGCCCCTTGCCCCGCACGTCCCCGAGGATCAGCCGCACCCCGTGCGGCGTCTGCACGGCACCGTAGAGGTCGCCGCCGATCAGCGCCTCCCGGTCGGCGGTGCGGTAGCGGGTGGCGAGCCGGACGCCGTCGATGGCGGGCGGTGGGTCGGGCACCATGGCGCGCTGCACCGCCGCGGCGACCTCCCGGGCCGTGAGGACCTGCCGGGTGCGGCGCCCGACCAGTTGGTTGATGCCGACGGCCATCGCACTGACCGTCGCAACGGTCAGCACCTGGAAGACCGCCTCCAAAGAAGTCGAGGGGTCGATCCAGATGTGCATGATCGTCGCCATGGCCACTGCGGCACAGGCGGTGATGACGGTGGCGCGAAGGCCCTGGACGGCTGCGGCGACCAGAGGAGCTGCCGCCAGGAACGGGGCGAACGTGACGCGTGGCGGCGTGGCGAGGGTGAGCAGGAACGCGCCCACCAGCAGAAGGGTGGGCAGCGCGGCGGCCGCCCTGCGGAGCCCGGGGGCGCGCACTGCTCTCAGTGTCCGGTGGATCGCCACGTACCCAATGTGCCGCGCGGATCGATCTTGCCGGCCTGCCATTCGGCGTGGGCCAGCACGCTGTACTGGTTCCAGCCGTGCGCGCGGCAGATGGCGGCGGTGTACCGCGCGATCGCCTCCAGCTGGGCTGCCGGCCAGGGGTCCTTGCCGTCGCCGAGGTTGATCGCCTCGATGCCGTAGAAGCGGGAGTTGCCGTCCTGGCTGGCGGCGCGGGGCGCTGGGAGGCTCTTCTCCTCGCGGATCACCGCCGCCAGCACGTCGGGGTCGCCGTTGCCCGCGTGGTTGGCGCGGCCGTGACCGACGAGGTGCATGCGGCCCGCCTTGTCCGCCACCGCGTGGCAGAGCGGTCCGGGGAGCCCGCTGTAGCCGTCCCGGCAGATGCGGACGGAGGCGTCGGTGCCGGAGGTGACGGTGTGGTGGATCATCACGCCGTTCACGGGGCCCCAGCCGGTGCCGCGGGTGCCGCGGTTGTGGGTGCGCCAGGAGCCGACCTCGACGACGTCGACGCCTTCGGCTCGGAGGGCGGTGATCAGGTTGGCCGGTGTGAGGGGGGTGGCCATCGGAACCTCCATGGGGTCCGGTCTCGTGCGTCGCGGCGGCTGGCCGCGACGGGTGCTGGGCGCCCGGGGTGCCGGGCGTCGGAAGTGTCTGATGTGGGGGGACATCGAATCGTTCGGGGCGGAACGCCGGCCTGTTCCGGTCGGCGCCGAACCCCGCTGCGTGGTACGTGCGTTCGGTACTCGCCTCGGTGTCGTTCGCTCAGTGGTACGGGCGGACCAACGTAGCCGCAGCGTCGGCCGATCGGTACGACCGGCGGCGTGTGTCATCCCAAGGTGTGCCCGCACCACCGCAGTTGGCCGGAAGTGTGTTCCCCCGAGCCTCGGGTGTTCGATCTGCGCCCCCGGGCGCGTACCGGCGTGCGCCCGGCACCGTCGGCGGGGCGCTCCCCTGCAGGTCGGAGCGGCGGAACTCCGGTGGGAGCACCCGCCCGCAGTGTGCCCGCCGGGTGCCGCCGACCGGACCCTCGCGCGGTGTCGGCGGGACATCGGCGGTCCGTCCCGGGCCGGTTCGAACACGGATGTTCGGCCGCGGTGTGCGCGCCGCGGTGCGTGGGGTCGCGCGGGGAACCGACGCCTTTCCGGCGTCCGGCTCGCTCGCGGCAGCGAGGCCGGGCAGGCGGGCAGGCGGGCGGGCGGACGGGCGGGCGGGCGGACGGGCGACGCATGACGGCCGACACTCGGCCGTCGGGGGCGAGGGCACCGGAGCGCGGCGACGGGTCAGGGGGCGGTGATCACCACGGAGGCGGTGTCGCTGGAGCGGGAGGCGGTGATCTCCGCGCCGCCGATCACCGTGCTGTCCCGGGTGGTCTCCGCCGTGCTGCCGAGCGCGGCGAAGGCGTCGGTGATCCACACCTCCGCCGCCCGCCGTTCGACCCCCTCGACCCCGGCGGCCGTCACGCAGTCGGCAAGGAACTCCCACTGGCCGGCCGGGAAGTCGGGCACCTCGGCGGCGGTGCAGTTGATCCGGGTCGCGCGGCCCTCCGCGTCGGTGACCGCCTCGGCCGAGAGCAGCAGGCCGCCCTCTCCCTCGCGGGTGTCGGTCTGCCAGCGGAGCCGTCCATCGCCCTCGTCCGTGCCGAGTTCGACGCCGGATTCCGTCCAGGTGACGCCGTGCACGCCGGCGAGGTGCTCGGCCCAGTCGGCGATGTCGACCCCGGCCAGCGCTGCGATGACCTCGGGCAGTCCGCCCCCCGGCGCCGTGCCCGAGCCGCCCTCCCCGCCGTCCTCTCCTCCGGCGTCGTCGTCCGGCCCGGGGCCTCCCGGGTCCTCGGCGGTCTGAGCGGGGTCGGGGGTGCCACCGCCGACGGAGTCCGAGGTGTCGGCGTTCTCGGCGGAGCACCCGGCGAGGGCGAGCAGCAGCAGTGCGGTGGGGAGTGCGGCCCGATGAGGGCGAGTTGTGAGTGTCATGCCCGCAGACTGCCCCACCGGCCGGGCCGTTGCGCGTCGCCCGGGGCGGCGGTCCCCGGGCGCTGTGGTGCACTTCGCCGCGCGTGGTGCGGCGTGCGGTGGCGCGGCGCCCGGCACGCGCCGGGAGCGCCTCCCCCTCCGGGGCGGCTATCGACCCGGTCGGCGCGCGGGGCAGCGGCCGCAGGCCGAGCTGTAGTTGAGTGGTCCGGAACGCGCGCCGGGCCGGTTGCGCGGCGCCCCGCGGGACATCCCTAACGTGGCGAAGTGTCGCTTCTCCCGGAAACCGACACAGAATTCAGAGGTTGACATGAGGTGGTTCCGTGCCGTTATGTCGCTCTTGGAGGAAGGCGCAACGTACCCGCAACTGCGCGCTTCCCCGACCTGGGCATAGCCTCAGCAGCGGACCCCCGTGACGCGCAGCTGGAGCCAGCCGACGATGCCGACCGTTCCGCCGTCCCGCCCTTCCGCAGCCCGACCTGCGGGGCACCGCCACCGCACGCCACCGCACGCCGGTGGGCCGCGGGTGCCGGACGCGGGGTGCGGCCGAGCGCTCCGGGCGTCCCACACCCCGTCTACTCCGACCCTGAGGTATCGCCCATGACCCAGGAGCCAAACCCCCGATTCGCCGACACGTTCGCGCGGCGCCCGACCGTGGGCCGCCGAGGCCTGCTCCCCGGCAAGCGGGTCTACACCACGACCGCATGGAGCGTCGCCGTGGCCGCTCTCGTGGCCGCCACGGCCTACGGCGCGTCCGCGGTCATCCCTGGCGACTCCGACACGGAGACGCTCGTCGCCCCGGTCTCGTCGACCAAGGCCCCCTCCGTGCCCGAGAAGCCGGCGCCGAGCGTCGTCGCCGACGACGAGGAGGAGGACGCGAGCGAGGCCGAGGAGGACCTGACCGACGTCATCCAGGCGCCACCGCCGCCCGCCCCGGTCGTCGAGCAGGAGGAGACCGAGGAGGAGGAAGAAGAGGAAGAGGAGCAGGAAGAGGAGCAGGAAGAAGAGGGGCAGGAGGAGGAGAAGAAGGAGCCGGAGGCGGCCAAGGCACCGGCCAAGACCGGCACCGTCGCCAACAACGCCCTCGCCGCCCTCGACGACGGCGGTACCTACCGGCTGCGTGCCGGCACCGGCTCCAACCTCTGCCTGGACGTCGCCTGGAGCGTCACCAGCTCCGGCGCCGACCTGCACCAGTGGAACTGCAACGACTCCACCGCCCAGCAGTTCACGCTGCGCAAGGACGGCGCTGACGGCGTCTACAACCTGCAGGCCATGGGCAACTGCCTCGACGTCAACGGCAGTTCCCAGTCGCCGGGCGCCAAGGTCCACCAGTGGAACTGCAACGGCACCGACGCGCAGCGCTGGCGCATGGAGAGCGTGGGCGACGGCGTCTACCGACTGCGGTCGGTCGTCAGCGGCCACTGCCTCGACGTGGCGGGCAACTCGTCCGACGTGGGCACCAAGATCCACCAGTGGAACTGCAACGACGCGGGCGCGCAGCGCTGGACGCTGGAGCGTCGCTGAGACACCACCGCAACTGCCGCCGCTGGGCGGCGATGACGACGGCCCGTGGTGCGGGACCCACCCGCCACGGGCCGTCGCACGTCCCGACCCGACCCGCTTTCTGGAGCCGGACACCGCCGGGAGAAGCCGCCGGACGACCGCGGAGCCGCCGCGGCGCCGGGGTCAGTCCCAGCGGTTGAACACGGCGCCACCGAGTGTCCGGGTCTCGTGGAACCGGGCCTCGCGCCGCTCGAACGGCGTCAGCGCGTCCCACCCCGCCTGGTCCAGGCCCAGTCGCAACGTCTCCCTCCCGAGCACGGCGAACCCGGCGTGGGTGAACGCCACCGCCCAGTCCGGCGGCGTCACGAACTCCTCCCGGTGGATCTCCGCCACGTCGTCGACGAAGGCGATCCAGCGCAGGTGGCAGTGGCCCAGCACGGTGTGGTCGCCCTGCCGGTCGGAAATCAGCGCATGGTGGTAGGTCAGCGGGTAGGAACGCTCGTTCATCGCCGTGATGCGGCCCCGCGCGACGCGCGCGGCGTGGTGCAGCGCGGCGCGGAACTCGGCGGCGGGAACCTCGGGGAGCGGCCCCGCCCCGCGTCGGAGGAATCCGGTCGCGCCGTAGGGCAGCAGGCCCGCGGACGGTACGCCCTCGGCGGCCGCCGACTCCTCCCGCACCGCGCTCTCCTCCCGTGCTCGCCCCGTCGCCGACCCCCGCTCCCGGCAGGACCGCGCCGGAGTGAGCAGTGAGTGAGCAGAGGGCCCGGACCGCTTCCCTGAGAAGCGGTCCGGGCCCTCGTGCGTCGCTGAGCTGCGGTTCACCGGTAGGCCGTGTGGGACTCGAACCCACAACCAATGGATTAAAAGTCCACTGCTCTGCCAATTGAGCTAACGGCCCGCTAGAGCAGCATAGCGGCCGTGCCGCCCCGGCGTCGCAGGTGATGCGTGGTCCGACCGGGCGGTCGCGGGAGCGTCCGACCGGCCCGTGCCGGTGGGGGCGGGTATGGGCCGGTGTGCGGCGGGCGCTGTCCTCGCGGGCGGCACGAGGGCATGATCGACAGCGGTGGTGTGCCGGTCGCCGCGGCGGCCGGCGCACCACTGCGCCCGAGTGTGCCGCCGCGGACGGCGGCGCCCCCGCCGAACGTCGAAGGGTCGTTTCCGATGACACTGCTCACCGACCACCGCACCGGACCGCACGGAGGCGTCCGATGACCCCGGGCGGGGCCGATGACGCGCCGGTGCTGCGCCACGTCGAGGGCGAAGCGGGCTTCCTCACCCTCAATCGGCCCCGAGCGCTGAACTCGCTCAACCACACCATGGTGCTTGCCGTGGAGGAGGCACTGGTCACCTGGGAACGCGACCCGTCGGTGCGGACCGTGGTGCTGACCGGGAGCGGCGACCGCGGGCTGTGCGCGGGCGGCGACGTCCGGGCCGTCTACGACGACATCCGCACCTCGGGCGAGTCGGCGGCCGCCGACGCCTCCGAGCGGTTCTGGCACGACGAGTACCGGATGAACGCCCGCATCGCGCGGTTCCCGAAGCCGTACGTCGCGGTGATGGACGGGCTGGTGCTGGGCGGGGGCGTCGGCGTCTCCGCGCACGGTTCGGTGCGTGTGGTGACGGAACGGTCGCTGGTCGGGATGCCGGAGACGACGATCGGCTTCGTGCCGGACGTCGGGGGCAGTTACCTTCTCTCCCGTGCCCCGGGCGAACTCGGTACGCACCTGGCCCTGACGGCCGGCCCGGTCGGCCCGGGCGACGCCCTGCTGTGCGGCCTGGCCGACCACTTCGTGCCGTCCGAGTCGCTTCCCGAGCTGTTGACCGCGGTGGCGACCGAACCGGCGGAGGAGGTGGTGGCTCGGCTCGCGACCACCGCGCCGCCCGCCCCGCTGGCGGAGGCGCGGGCGTGGATCGACCACTGCTACGCCGCCGACGGTGTGGAGGAGATCCTGCGCCGGCTGCGGGCGGCGGGGGTGCCGGAGGCGGACGCGGCGGCCGACGTCATCGCCGTCAAGTCGCCGACGGCGTTGAAGGTGACGCTGGCCGCGCTGCGCAGGGCCCGCGAACTCCCGTCGCTGGACGATGTGTTGCGCCAGGAGTACCGGGTCTCCTGCGCCATGCTCGCCGTCCCCGACTTCGTGGAGGGGGTGCGCGCGCAGCTGGTGGACAAGGACCGCAACCCGACGTGGTCGCCGGCGACGCCGGAGGAGGTCACCGAGGAGGACGTCGAACGCTGCTTCGCACCGCGCCCCGGCCGGGAGTTGGAGCTGCCGTGGGAGGCGGACGGCACGAGCTGAGCGGCTGTGGCGCGCCGACCGGGTTGAGCGGCACGGGCGGCCCCGGGTGCCGTCGTGGCGAACCGGCATCACGGCGGGCGTCCGGCTCGCGGCGGCGCCCGCCGGACGGTGGTCCGGCGGGCGCCGTGGTGCGGGGGTGCCCCGCCTGCTCCGCCGGTGTTCCCGTCCCGCGCCCGTGACGGGCGAAGGGCGCGGCGGCGGGCCGAGGAGCGGCTGCGGGGCGGTGGGCCGTCGGGATCAGTAATCGGTCCAGACGAACTCGACGTCGTCGCCGTTCTCCACGAGGAACTGGCAGCCGCCCACCGGGGTGGCCTGGCCGTTCACCGAGATGAGCCAGAAGTCGGAGTCGGTCTGCACGACACCGTCGATCTCGGTGACGAGGTAGTCCTCGAAGGAGGTGTACCAGATGCCGTCCCAGTCCAGGCCGGAGTCGTTGAGGGCGGTGGTCGGGGTGGCGCCGGCGGTCGGGTTGGCGCCGAAGTTGGTGCCGTCGCAGAGCTGCGCGGTCTCGGTCAGCGGGGTGACGACGCCGCCGTCGGTGGTGACCTGGTCGTCGAAGAGGACGGAGGTCGGCCCGGTCACGGTGAGGTTCACGGTGACGGGAGCCGCCTGCAGCGAGGGGGCCGCGGCGGCGGTGGAGACGGCGGCTCCGGCGGTGAGGCCGAGCACGGCGAGCGAGACGGTCACTCTGCGGGTCAGGGTGCGTGTCATGGGGGTGACTCCTCCGTAGGTGGTGGCGTTGTCGACGGTGGTGCTCGGTGGTGCGTCGTGCTCGGTGGTGCGGTGGTGCGGCGGGCGCCCCGGACGGTGGTACGACGGGGTGGAGCGGTCCGGGGCGCCCGCGATCAGGGGCGGCGCCGCGTCACGGCGCCGCGAGCAGGCAGCGCGTCGGCCGGGTGGCTCAGACCGCGGTCGCGCGGCGACGGCGCAGGGTCACCGCGTAGGCGACGCCGCCGGCGGCCAGCAGGCCGACCGCTGCGGCCATGAGCGGCACCACGTTGCTGCCGGTGTTGGCGAGGCCGCCGTCGACGGTGTGGTCGTTGCCGTAGCCGCCGGTCGCGACGTCGCCGCCCGCGTAGCTGGTGCCGGTGTCGCCGGTGTCGCCGGTGGTGCCGTCGGAACCCTCGGTGGTGGCGCCGTCGATACCGCCGTCGGTGCCGGTGTCGCCGGTGTCGCCGGTGGTGCCGGTGGTGCCGTCGGAACCGTCCGTGGTGGTGCCGTCGGTGCCGGTGTCGCCGGTGGTCCCGTCGGAACCGTCGGTGGTGGCCCCGTCGGTGCCGCCGTCCGCACCGTCCGTGCCGCCGTCGGTGCCCGTGCCGCCGTCGGTACCGGTACCGCCGTCGGTGCCACCGTCGGTGCCGGTGCCGCCGTCACTGCCGCCGGGGCCGCCCGCCGGGCCGCACTCGATGGTGTACGCCGCGTCGGCCGCCGTGCCGCGGTCCAGCTCGTACAGGGCCTTGCCGGCCAGCGCCGGGATGACCTGGGCGGTGGCGCGCAGCGTCATGCCGTCCACGGAGGCGTCGTCGTAGCCGACGGCACCGCGGTGCGAGGAGTCGGCGGCGTCGCAGCCGACCTGGAGGGAGAGGAGGTAGTCCACGCCCCGCTTCGCCTCGGCGTCGCGGTCGCCGGCGGCCAGCGCCTGCACCGCCAGCGCGGTGGAGTTGGAGTTGGCGCCGACGTTGGCGGCGCCGTTGTAGGAGAAGCCGCCGCTGTCCTGCTGCTTGCTCGCGAGCCAGTCCAGCCCCTTGGCCGCCGCGCCGGTCTCACCGGCGGCGAGGAGCGCCTGGACGGCCATGCCGGTGGAGTCGGGGTCGGCGTTGCAGCGGTCGGGGTTGCGCGCCAGGGAGAGCGGGAAGCCGCCGTCGGCGCACTGGGTGGAGGCGATGAAGTCGACCGCGGAGGCGGGGATGTCGCCGGTCTCGTGGAAGGCGAGGACGGCGAGCGACTGGCTGAACTGGTTGGACATGTCCATGCGGCCGAGGTCGCTGACCCGGCCGCTCTCCTGGAGCCGGTCGTTCAGCAGCCCGATCAGGTCCAGCCCGCCGAAGTCGGTGGCGTCGCGGCCCTGGATGCCGGCGACCAGGGCCAGCTTGGCGGTGCCGCCGGCGTTGATGTTGTCGGAGCCTCCGCGGTGCGCGTAGTCGGCCGCGTTGGCCTCCAGCCAGTCGGTGGCGCGGTCGGCGGTGGCGCCGCTGGTGCCGGTGGATATGAGGCCCATGATGATGTCGGAGTTCAGGCCGTGGTCACCGCGGTAGTTGCCGTTCTCGTCCAGCTGCGAGGCGGCCCAGGTCGCGGCGGCCTTCGAGGGGTGGGTGAACACCTCCTGTGCGGCGGTCGGTTCGGCGTGGGCGGCGGTGGGCGCCATCAGCGCCGCGGTGAGGATCGCGCCGGGCAGCAGGGCCGCGCGCCGCAGGGTGGTTCTCATGGTCGTCGTGCTCCTTGGGGTTCGGCAGCGGCGAAGCTGACGGGCGTGTCGAAGGCGGCGCGCCGGGCGGCGCGCCTGAGAGTCGCCAGTACGGCGGGGCCGAGCACCGCGATCGCGATGATGTTGGTGATCGCCCTGCCGGTGTCCCAGCCGAAGGCCGAGGTGGCGAGCGTGTACAGGAAGAAGGTGTGGAGGTTGGAGACCGGACCGGCCTCGGGATCGAACGACAACTGGGTGCCGTCGCCGATGGCGAACGGCCAGAACCAGAGGTTCATCACGAAGCCGAAGACGTAGGCGGAGGCCGCCCCGTAGGCGGCGAGCATGGCGATCTCCGCCCGGCCGGTGGGGCGGCGCGGCAGCAGGCCGGCGCCGAGTCCGACCCAGGCGGCGGCCATCATCTGGAACGGTAGCCAGGGCCCGACGCCGGCGGTGAGCAGCGCGGAGGCGAACAGCGAGGTCGCCCCGAGAGCGAAGCCGAAGCCGGGGCCGAAGACCCGGCCGGCCAGGATCAGCAGGAAGAAGACCGTCTCGATGCCGGCCGTCCCGGCGCCGAGCGGCCGCAGCGCGGCGTTCAACGCCGCCAGCACTCCCAGCAGGGCGAGGGTCTTGGGGTCCAGGCCGCCCTCGGTCAACTCCGCGAGGACGACGGCGAGGATCACGGGCAGCAGCACCACGAAGAGCAGCGGTGCCTGCGCGGCGTGGGCGACGCCCTGCGGCTGCGGTGGGACCAGCAGCGGCCAGCAGAACATCGCCAGGCCGAGCAGGCTCGCCACCAGCAGCGTCATGGCGGCGCGGGGTCCGACGCGGAGCGCGGTGACCCGGGAGCGGGCGGCGGCCGCCCGCTTCGCCGGCGGGGTCGGCGTCCGGCGCGGGCCGGCGGTCACCGGGTCGGTGGCCACCGGGTCGGCGGCGCGGGGCTCGTCCGGTCCGTCGGGCCCCGTCGGTCCGGGCGCGCCGTCCGGTCCGCTCGGGGCGTCCGGTCCGGCCGGGTCGGGGTGCGGCGGGGTGGCGGCGGGCGGGGTGGCGCCGGGTGGAGTGGCGGCGGTCATCGGGGCGCCCCCTCGTAGGGGAGGGCGGCCGCCGGTTCCGCACCGGCGTGCGCGAGCGCCCGGGCGACCTGATCGGGGGTGAGCCACGGCAGCGGGCTCAGCACCTTGGCGACCTGCGGGGCGAACGCGGGTGAGGAGCAGACCACGTCGGGGGTGGCGCCGTCGGCGACGATCTCGCCGTCCGCCATCACCACCACCCGGTCGGCCACGGCGGCGACGAACTCCACGTCGTGCGTGGCGATCACCACCGACCGGCCGTCGGCGGCGAGGCGCCGCACGATGGCGCCGAAGCGGCGCTTGGCGGCGTAGTCCAAACCACGCGTCGGTTCGTCGAGGAGCATCACCCGTGGTGCGGCGGTGAGCTGGATGGCGAGGACCAGCGCGAGTTGCTGCCCCTCGGAGAGGTCCCTCGGATGGGAGGCGCCGTCGATGCCGGGTGCGAGCTCGTCCAGCAGCGCGCGGCAACTCCCCTTCGCAACGGCCGACTCGGCGTCCGCCTGCGCGCACTCCTCGTCCACCGTCTGGAGGTACAGCAGGTCGGCGGCGGTCTGCGGCACCAGCCCGACCAGGGCGCGGGCCTCGGCGGCCGGCAGGTCGCCGGGGTCTCCCCCGGCCGACTCGACCGTGCCGGAGCGGCGCGGTCCGGAGCCCTGGACCGCCCACAGCAGGGAGGACTTGCCGGAGCCGTTGCGGCCCATGAGAGCCACCACCTCACCGGCGGCCAGCCGCAGGTCGACGCGGCGCACCGCGACCGTCGAGCCGTAGGTGACGGTGATCGACCGCGCGGTGAGCAGCGGCTCGCCGAGCGGCGTGCGCTGCGAGCCCCCGGCGTCAGCCGTGCCGGCCCCGGGCCCGGTGTCGGTGTCGGTGTCGGTGTCGACGGGATGGGGCGGGCCCGGAGTGCGGTCGGCGAGTTGCTGCCGCAGTCCGGCGGCCCGGCGGCGGGCGTCGCGGACGGACAGCGGCAGCGGCGACCAGCCGGCCGCCCGGCCCAGCTGCACCACCGGCGGTGCGACCGCGCAGTCCGGCATCAGCTCGGCAGGGGTGCCGTCCCGGACGCTCCCGTCGCCGGGGAGGTGGAGCAGCCGGTCGGCGTACTGCAGGACGCGTTCCATGCGGTGCTCGGCGATCAGCACGGTCACGCCGAGGTCGTGGACCAGGCGCAGCACGGCGGAGAGCACGTCCTCGGCGGCGGTGGGGTCCAGGGCGGAGGTCGGCTCGTCCAGCACCAGCACCGAAGGGTGGGTGGTGAGGACCGAGCCGATCGCCACCCGCTGCTGCTGGCCGCCGGAGAGCGACCGCAGCGCACGGCCGCGCAGATCGGCGATGCCCAGCAGGTCGAGCGTCTCCTCGACGCGCTTTCGCATCACCTCGGGACGGACCGCCAACTGCTCCATGCCGTAGGCGAGTTCCTCCTCGACGTTGTCGGTGACGAACCCGGCGAGCGGGTCCTGGCCGACGCGGCCGACCAGGTGGGCGAACTCCTGGGGCGGGCGGCTCTCCGTGCCGTGCCCCGCCACGGTGACGCGCCCCCGCAGATGACCGCCGGTGAAGCGCGGCACCAGTCCGTTGACCGCGCCCAGCAGCGTCGACTTACCGGTGCCGGTGTGGCCGGCCACCAGGCACAACTCCCCTTCGGGAATGTGCAGATCGACACCTGCGAGCGCCGCCGGGCCGTCCTCCTCGTAGCGGAAACTGACGTCCTCGAAGGTGATCACGGCACGGGCTCCTTCCTGGGTTCGGCGCCGTTCGCGGCGGGGGCGGAGGGGGCGGCGGGCGCTGCGCCGGTGCCGCTCTCTACCCCGCCGGCGCGCGGCACACCGGCCGGCGGGGCCGCGGACCGCGGCGGCTCGGGGGTGAGGAACGCGGGCAGCACCCCCGCGAGGACCGCGAGGACGGGCACGAGCGACAGCTCGGGCCAACTGAGCGGCGAGAGCGAGGGATAGAGGTTGTCCGGGTCGACACCGGCGGTGAGGAACATCAGCGCCGCCGTCGTCACGCCCGCCCCGGCGGTCAGCAGCTCAGCGGGCCGCCACCGGTCGGGTCGGTAGCCGGTGCGGCGCACCCGCCGGCCGCCCACCAGCAAGCCGGCGAGGGCGACCGCGCCACCTCCGAGCAGCAGCGGTGCGCCCAGCAGCGCCGGGGCGGCGGCGTCCAGCACCCCGTACAACCCGCCGCAGACACCGACCAGTCCGACGATGACGAGGACACCGGTGATCAACCTGGTCCGGGGGTCCGCTCCCCCGGTTCTGCCGTACCCGCGGGACGCCATGGCCGCCGCCAGCGCCAGCGACCGGTTCAGCGCGTCCTCCAGGACCGGGATGATGATGCCGCGCAGCGCGCGGCGCCCCTTGCCGCCGGCCCCGCGAAGCCGACGGGCGCGCCGCACCCGCCGCACGCTCTCGACCAGCTGCGGGGCCACGGTCAGCGCGACCACCACGGAGGCACCGACCTCGTAGAGCGCGCCCGGCAGCGCCTTCAGCATCCGCTTGGGATCGGCCAGCGAGTTGGCCGCGCCCACACAGACCACCATCGTGGCCAGGCGCAACCCGTCGTAGAACCCACCGAGCAGTTGCTCCGCCGCCACCTCGCCGAACAGGCGGATTCCGGCGGCGGCTTCGGGGAGCGGGATCTCCGGCAGGGTGAACAGCACCGTGTCGCCCTGACCGCCGCCGAAGACGACGCGGAACGCGACCCGCATCACAATGATGAAGGCGCCCAGGGCGAGGTACATCCGGAAGGACAGCGCCCAGGGCGCGTCGCCCCGGCGTCGGACCACGACGTAGGCGGCGACGGCGAGGATCATCGCCAGCAGCAGCGGGTTGGTGGTACGGCTGGCCGCGACGGCCAGGCCCAGCGCCCACAGCCACCAGGCGCCCGGGTGCAGCGGGCGCGCCAGCGGTGGCCAGGTCAGCTCGGGCCACCCCCGGCCGGGTCTGGCCGGGTTCCGATCGCCGCTCACGGCGTACCGCCCGTCCGGCCGCCGCCCGCGCCGGGGTCGGTGCCGGGGGCAGCGCCGGGGTCGGGCGCGGGTGCGGTGTCGGCGGCGGCGTCGGTCTCCGGTGCCGCGCCGGCCGGTGCCCCGTCGGTGGCGGGGGCCGCGGACGCACCGGCTGCCTCGTCGGCGTCAGCGGCGGCACCGGCTGCGGCACCGGGAACGCCCTTCTGCGCCTGCTCGGCGGTGCTCGACTCGGCCGACTCGGTCCCGGAGGCCGCGGCGCCGCCGGCCGGTTGCTCGGCCGCGCCGTCCTCCGTCGCCGGTGCCTCACCGGCGACCGCGCCGGCAGCGCCATCGGCAGAGACGTCCCCGTCGGCAGCCGCGGCAGCCGCGCCGGATGCGCTGACGGCTCCGGAAGCAGCAGCCGCATCGGTCGTGGCGCCCGTTCCCGCAGCGGCGCTCGGGCCGTCGTCGGCCGGAGCACCGGCGGGCGCGGCGGCGGGGGCCGCGCCCTCCGCAGCGG
>NZ_JAAVJD010000011.1 GCF_012033735.1 Streptomyces lonarensis
GCGCCGCCCTCCCGGCCCTGCCGCACCGCCCGGCCGGGGCCCGCCCCGGCGCGCGGGAGCGGGGCGCCCCGCGGCTATGCTCGACCCGCTCACCGCCGCCCGTCACAGGAGCCCGCATGGCGCCCAAGATCACTGTTATCGGTACCGGCTACCTCGGAGCCACCCACGCCGCCGCCATGGCGGAGCTGGGGTTCGAGGTGCTCGGACTGGACGTGGTCCCCGAGAAGGTGGAACTGCTCGGGCGGGGCGAGATCCCGATGTACGAGCCCGGCCTCGCGGAGCTGCTGCGCCGGCACGTCGCCGGACTCCCCGGCTCCACCGGGCGGCTGCGCTTCACCCTGGACTGGGCGGAGGTGGCGGCTTTCGGCGACGTCCACTTCGTCTGCGTGAACACCCCGCAGAAGCACGGCGAGTACGCCTGCGACATGTCGTACGTCGATGCCGCCGTGGAGAGCCTCGCTGTCCATCTCGACCGCCCCTGCCTGGTGGTGGGCAAGTCCACCGTCCCGGTGGGCAGCGCGGACCGGCTCGCGGCACGGATCGCCGAACTCGCCCCCGCCGGTGAGGAGGCGGCGCTGGCGTGGAACCCGGAGTTCCTCCGCGAGGGGTTCGCCGTCGACGACACCCTCCACCCCGACCGCATCGTCGTCGGCGTGCGCGACCAGCGCCACGAGGCCGTGCTGCGCGAGGTGTACGCCACCCCGATCGCGGAGGGTTCGCCCTTCGTCGTCACCGACTTCGCCACCGCCGAACTGGTGAAGACCTCGGCCAACTCGTTCCTCGCCACCAAGATCTCCTTCATCAACGCCATGGCGGAGGTCTGCGAGGCCGCCGGCGGCGACGTGGTGAAGCTGGCCGAGGCGATCGGCCACGACGACCGCATCGGGAAGAAGTTCCTGCGCGCCGGGATCGGCTTCGGGGGCGGCTGCCTGCCCAAGGACATCCGCGCCTTCATGGCCCGCGCCGGTGAGCTGGGCGCCGACCAGGCGCTCACCTTCCTGCGCGAGGTCGACTCCATCAACATGCGCCGCCGCGGGCACATGGTGGAGCTCACCAAGGACGCGCTGGGCGGTGTCCTGCTCGGGCGCCGGGTCGCCGTGCTGGGGGCGAGCTTCAAGCCCGACTCCGACGACGTGCGCGACTCCCCGGCGCTCAACGTCGCCGGGCAACTGCATCTCCAGGGCGCGCAGGTCACCGTCTACGACCCCAAGGGCAACGAGAACGCCCGCCGGATCTTCCCCACCCTGGGGTACGCCGCCTCGGCCGCGGAGGCCGTCCGCGGCGCCGACGTGGTGCTGCACCTCACGGAATGGGCCGAGTTCCGGGAGCTGGACCCGGCGGTCCTCGGCGAGCAGGTCGGGCGGCGGCACATCCTGGACGGGCGCAACGCGCTCGACCCGGTGGCGTGGCGCAACGCCGGCTGGACCTACCGCGCGCTGGGCCGCCCCACGCTCTGACCCGGGCCGCCGCCGTCCGTGGCCCCGGGCCACCGGAACGGCGCGCGCCCGTCGCCCGTGGTGGCCGGCGGGCGGCGCCCGCCCTCACCCCGCCGCCGACCGCCGCCGGTCGCGGTAGCTGCGCATCTTGGCGCGGCTGCCGCAGACGCTCATCGAGCACCAGCGGCGACGACCCGCCGGGCTGCGGTCGTAGTAGGCCCAGGCGCAGTCCGCGGCGTGGCACGCCTTGAGGCGGCGCCACTCGCCGGAGACCTCGCCCACCGCGACCGCCGCCGCCACCCGCGCCGTGAGCGCGGCGATGCCGCGCGCGCCCGGCGCCGCGGCCAACACGGCCTGTCCGCCCGGCTCCAGCCGCACCACCAGCGGAGCCCGGCCGAGCAGCGTGCCGAGCGTCGCGAGCCCACCGGTCGGCGCCTCCGCCCCGGCGTGGCCGAGCAGCGCTGCGCGCAGCCCTTCGCGCAACTCGACGAGCTCCGCCGTGGCGACCCCGGAGAGGTCCAGTCCGTGGGTGGCGGCGAAGGCGGCCGGCCCTCCGGTCGCGGCCAGCTCGTCCCTGCCGGTCTCCACGTCGAGGGTGTTCACCAGCCGTTGGACCAGCCCCAGCTCCCCGGGGGCGTCGCTCTCACTCACGCCGTTACCGTAACCCGCGTCAGGTGTTACCGCTCAACGGCTTTCAGCGGTAACGTCTGGGTTACCTGCTCCACTCGAAAGGCGGTAACGGCGCGGCGCCGTCCTGCCCGCGGCCACGCCGGAACCCGCCCCCGACCGAACGGAGATCCCCATGGCGGTAGCCACCCTCGGCCCCGTTGTCCTGGACTGCCCCGACCCCCGCGCGCTGGCTGCGTTCTACACCGCCCTCCTCGGCTGGCCGGTCGACCCGGGCAGTGACGACGACTGGGTCGAGATCGTCGGCCCCCACGACCGCCGGCTCGGTTTCCAGCGCGCCGCGGACCACCGGCCGCCCCGCTGGCCCGACCCGGCCCACCCGCAGCAGCTCCACCTGGACCTGGAGATCCCGAAGGGGACGGAGGACGACGCGGAGCGTCAGGTGCTGGAGCTGGGCGCCGTCCTGCTCGCCGGCAACGCCACCCCCACCAGCAACTTCCGGGTCTACGCCGACCCCGCCGGCCATCCCTTCTGCCTCTGCGCCTGCTGACGACCGCCCGACCGGGGCGCCCTCCCGCCGCGGTTCCGGCGTGCGTCCGCCCCGGTGCCCGAGTGGGCACGTCCGCGCCGTCCCGGCCGCGCCGCCGCTGACCTGCGACCGTCACCGCCCGACTGCCCGAAGTCCGGCCGGACCCGGACCCGTCGGGCCCGGCCGGTGCCCACTCGGTCACTTCGGCAACGAATCGGTCTCGGGGTGCAACCGCCGCGGCCCCAGTCGTGTCTTAGGCCGTGAGTGGGGGAACGCAGGAGGGGATCGAAGGGCCCGTGAACCGGGCCCTTCGGTGTTTCCCGGGGTCGCAGCCGCCCGGTCTGCGCCGAGCCGTCGGGCCCCGGCCGCCTCGGCCGGGACGGCCGCCCCTCCCGCCCTGTCGGTCACCCCCGCTACCGTCGTCACATGTCACGCGCGGTCGTCGAAGCGGTCCTGGAGCGGATCACCTACGCCAACGAGGAGAACGGCTGGACGGTCGCCCGGGTCGACACCGGCCGGGGCGGCGACCTCCTGACGGTCGTGGGTGCCCTCCTCGGGGCCCAGGTGGGGGAGTCCCTCCGCATGGAGGGCAGTTGGGGATCACACCCCACCTACGGCAGGCAGTTCGTCGTCGAGAACTACACCACCGTGCTCCCCGCCACCGTGCAGGGCATCCGGCGCTACCTCGGCTCCGGCCTCATCAAGGGCATCGGCCCGAAGACCGCCGAGCGCATCGTGGACCACTTCGGGACCGACACCCTCGACGTCATCGAGCAGGACGCGAAGCAGCTGATCGCCGTCCCCGGGCTCGGCCCCAAGCGCACCGCCCGCATCGCCGAGGCATGGGTGGAGCAGAAGGCGATCAAGGAGGTGATGGTCTTCCTCCAGAGCGTCGAGGTCTCCACCTCCATCGCGGTGCGCATCTACAAGAAGTACGGCGACGACTCGATCTCGGTGGTGCGCGAGCGCCCCTACCAGCTGGCGGCCGACGTCTGGGGCATCGGCTTCCTCACCGCCGACCGCATCGCCCGCGCCGTCGGCATCCCGCACGACAGCCCCGAACGGGTCAAGGCCGGGCTGAGCCACGCCCTGTCGCAATCCACGGACCAGGGCCACTGCTTCCTCCCCGAGGAGCGGCTGATCGCCGACGCGGTCAAGCTGCTCCAGGTCGACACGGGCCTGGTCATCGAGT
The DNA here is from genome assembly GCF_012033735.1 of Streptomyces lonarensis. GTDB lineage: Bacteria > Actinomycetota > Actinomycetes > Streptomycetales > Streptomycetaceae > Streptomyces > Streptomyces lonarensis. Next base: position 3,785 of record NZ_JAAVJD010000011.1, read on the forward strand.
GTCTCGGCGAACTGGCGGCCGAGGGCGAGGCCGTGGTCCGTGAGAAGGTGCCGCACCCCGAGGACCCGGCCGACGAGCTGACGGTGGTGTACCTGACGCCGTTCCACCGCGCCGAGGTCTCCCTCGCCGCGCAGCTGACCCGGCTCCTCCGCGCCTCCGACGACCGGCTCGCGGCGTTCGGGGAGATCGACTGGGACAAGGCGCTGGGGTGGCTCGCCGGTCGTACCGGCGCCGAGCTGGCGACCGAGCAGCGGGACGCCGTCCGGCTCGCCCTCACCCGGAAGGTCGCCGTGCTGACCGGCGGCCCGGGGTGCGGCAAGTCCTTCACCGTCCGCTCGGTGGTCGAACTGGCCCGCGCCAAGCGCGCCAAGGTGGTGCTCGCCGCCCCCACCGGCCGGGCCGCCAAGCGCCTCGCGGAGCTGACGGGCGCGGAGGCGTCCACCGTGCACCGGCTGCTGGAGCTGAAGCCGGGGGGTGACGCGGCGTACGACCGGGACCGTCCGCTGGAGGCGGACCTGGTCGTGGTCGACGAGGCGTCCATGCTGGACCTGCTGCTGGCCAACAAGCTCGTGAAGGCCGTGGCGCCCGGTGCCCACCTGCTGCTGGTGGGCGACGTCGACCAGCTGCCGTCCGTCGGCGCGGGGGAGGTGCTGCGCGACCTGCTCGCCGAGCCCGGCCCGGTGCCGGCGGTGCGGCTGACCCGCATCTTCCGGCAGGCGCAGCAATCCGGGGTCGTCACCAACGCCCACCGCATCAACGCCGGCGAGCACCCCCTCACCCGGGGGCTGGACGACTTCTTCCTCTTCGCGGAGGACGACACCGAGGCGGCCGGGGCGCTCACGGTGGACGTGGTCGCCCGGCGCATCCCCCGCCGCTTCGGGCTCGACCCCCGCCGCGACATCCAGGTGCTGACCCCGATGCACCGCGGACCGGCCGGCGCCGGCGCCCTCAACGGCCTCCTCCAGGAGGCGATCTCCCCGGCCCGCCCCGGCCTGCCGGAGAAGCGCGTCGGCGGGCGGATCTTCCGCGTCGGCGACAAGGTCACCCAGATCCGCAACAACTACGACAAGGGCGCCAACGGCGTCTTCAACGGCACCGGCGGCCGGGTCACCGGCCTCGACCTCGACGAGCAGCGGCTGACGGTGCTCACCGAGGAGGACGAGGAGATCGGGTACGACTTCACCGAGCTCGACGAGCTGTCGCACGCCTACGCCGTGACCATCCACCGCTCACAGGGGAGCGAGTACCCCTGCGTGGTGGTGCCGGTGACCACGAGCGCCTGGATGATGCTGCAGCGGAACCTGCTGTACACCGCGGTGACCAGGGCGAAGAAGCTGGTGGTCCTCGTCGGTTCGCGGCGCGCGCTCGGCCAGGCGGTCCGCACGGCCTCCGCCGGCCGCCGGTTCACCGCGCTGGACGCGCGGCTGGACGGCCGGCTGGTGACCCGTCCGGGTGACCGCCCGTCCGCGGGAGGCGAGCCGCCGCCGGGCGGGCCGATCGGCTGAATGTCGCCGCCTGCGCCCGGCACCGGGTGGCGGACGTGACGGTACTCACGGCAGGGCGAGTGAGCGCTATGCCCGTGCTTGTGTACTACTGTCCGGCACGGCGTGCCAGATTTTTTGGGTTCGGCCGACCCCGAGTGCACTAAGTGGCCTCTGATGGGGGACAGTGGAAGCAGTCAGGGCACCTCGAAGAAGAGGCACGACGTCGGTGAGGGATAGACGTGAGCGAACACCGCGCAAGTGATGACGCAGTAGTGGTCAAGTACTCCGGCAGCGAGTACCGCTACCCGCTGGTGGACTCGACGGTCGGTGACCGTGGTTTCGACATCGGCAAGCTGCGTGCCGAGACCGGTCTGGTGACCCTGGACTCCGGTTACGGCAACACCGCCGCGTACAAGTCGGGGGTCACCTATCTCGACGGTGAGCAGGGCATCCTGCGCTACCGCGGGTACCCGATCGAGCAGCTGGCCGAGCACGGCACCTTCCTGGAGACGGCGTACCTGCTGATCAACGGTGAGCTGCCCTCCGCGGACGAGCTCTCCGGCTTCCGCAGCGAGATCACGCAGCACACCCTCCTCCACGAGGACGTGAAGCGCTTCTACGACGGGTTCCCCCGGGACGCCCACCCGATGGCCATGCTGTCGTCGGTGGTGAGCGCGCTGTCCACCTTCTACCAGGACAGCCACAACCCGTTCGACGAGCGGCAGCGCCACATCTCGACGATCCGGCTGCTGGCCAAGCTGCCGACGATCGCCGCGTACGCGTACAAGAAGTCGGTCGGCCACCCCGTGGTCTACCCCAGCAACGAGCTCGGTTACGTGGAGAACTTCCTCCGCATGACCTTCTCCGTCCCGGCGGAGGAGTACGTACCGGACCCGGTCGTCGTGGCCGCGCTGGACAAGCTGCTCATCCTGCACGCGGACCACGAGCAGAACTGCTCGACCTCCACCGTGCGGCTGGTGGGCTCCTCGCAGGCGAACCTGTTCGCCTCGATCTCCGCCGGCATCAACGCGCTCTGGGGCCCGCTCCACGGCGGCGCCAACCAGGCCGTGCCGGAGATGCTGGAGCAGATCCAGCAGTCCGGCGGCGACGTGGACACCTTCATCCGCAAGGTGAAGGATAAGGAGGACGGCGTCCGCCTGATGGGCTTCGGCCACCGGGTGTACAAGAGCTTCGACCCGCGCGCCAAGATCATCAAGGAGGCGGCGCACGACGTGCTGTCGGCGCTCGGCAAGTCCGACGAGCTGCTCGACATCGCGCTGGCGCTGGAGGAGCGCGCGCTCAACGACGACTACTTCGTCTCGCGCAACCTCTACCCGAACGTGGACTTCTACACCGGGCTGATCTACCGGGCGATGGGCTTCCCGAACTCCATGTTCACCGTGCTCTTCGCCCTCGGTCGCCTGCCCGGCTGGATCGCCCAGTGGCACGAGATGATCAAGGAGCCCGGCTCCCGGATCGGTCGCCCCCGCCAGGTGTACACCGGCGTGGTCGAGCGGGACTACATCCCCGTCGAGCAGCGCTGATCACCCCGCCGGCACCCTTCGGGGTGCCGGCCGGGTGAAGGATCTTCACCGCTCCCCCGTAAATGTGACGCAGGTCACACGTGCGGGGGAGCAACTTTTTGCTCGCGGGGAGGTCTTATGGAGTGACATCGTCGCGGTTTCGGCTGGATCCGTGACGGTGGCCGTCGTGGCCGGGGTCCCGTGGGGGGACACTCTGCGCAGACGGCACAGAAGCGCCTCGCGTCGGGCCCTGTGGGGGGACCCGGCACGGGGCGCTTCGCTTTGCCCGGGGAGGGGTCCGGGAAACCGAGGCACCGCCGTGCCGCGCGCGGGAGGCTTCCCGCCGTCTCGGTGGAGGTGAGTCGGATCCAGTGCCGCTTCCGCGGCGCAAGGGGCCGATCGCCTCCAATGGTCCGTCTGCCCGATGTCCGGCTGTGGAAACGCTCGTTCACCGAATGTGTCCATCTTCGCCGGACAGTTCACCCACTCGTGTACAGCGACGGCCCGCTCCCGGGGTGTCCGGGGCGGGCCGTGGGGTGCGCGTGGCGGTGGGTGCGCGCGGCGGTGGGTGCCCGTGGCGCGGGGGTCGGCGGGCGCCCTGCGCTCCGGGGGCGTCCCGCCGTCCGCCGCCCGCGTCTCAGGCGCGGCCGGCGACCTCGTACCCGGCCTCGTCCACCGCTGCCCGGACCGCCTCGTCGGTGAGCGGCTCGGTCGACTCCACGGTCACCAGGCCGGTGTCGGCCTTCGCCGTCACCGAGGAGACGCCCGGCAGCGCCGACAGCTCCTCGGAGACGGCCTTCTCGCAGTGGCCGCAGCTCATCCCGGTGACCTGGTAGGTGACGGTGCTCATGGGCTCTCCTTCTCGGTCTCCGACTCGCGCCCGGCCCGCCGCCCGCGCCCGCGGCGGGGTGCGGTCCGGAGGAGAGTCGCTCCAGTGGCGGGTCGGGGTGCCCCGCCACTGGCCGATAATACCCCCAAGGGGTATTCCGGTCGGCGGGGTGCCGCTGCTCGGGAGGTCGATGCGGGGCACCACGGCTCCGTGGCGGGGTGGTGGACGCGCGGGGCGCGGACCCGGGGCACCGGCCGGGGGTGCGGGGTGGCGCCCCGGGGCCCGGGAGGGCATGGCCGCCGCGCGCGGTCAGCCCCGCCGCCAGCCGTGCCCCGGGCGGCGGCTCACCCACTCCCGGATCGTCTCCGGGTACCAGAGGGGCCGCCCGCGCTCCACCACATCGGGCTCCGGCAGCAGCGCGTGCTTGCGGTAGGAGCGGACGGTGTCCGGTCGGACGCCGATGTGTGCGGCGATCTCGCGGTAGGACCAGAGTTCGCGGCGGTCCGTCACGTCATTCCACCTCCCGCCCCGCGCCGCGTCGGGGGGTGGGGGCCGCCCGGTGGCCGCGGGCGGCGGCTGGTCCGAGAGCCTCGCCCGCTGCCCGCGGTCGGGCCCGCACGGGACCCGGCCGTGTCGGCGCCCTGTGACGCGCGACCGGCCGTCCGGTGACATTTGTGACCGCCCCGTCACACGCGGTGGCGGGACGGTTGTGCGGGTGCTCACCGCTGCGGGTGAGCGCCCGCGGCGGCAGCAGGTCAGCGGTTGGCGGTCAGAGGTCGGCGGTCAGCGGTTGGCGGGGAACCCCAGGTCGACCCCGGCGTCTGCCGGGTCCGGCCAACGGGTCGTCACCACCTTGCCGCGGGTGTAGAACCGCACGCCGTCCTCGCCGTAGACGTGGTGGTCGCCGAAGAGCGAGTCCTTCCAGCCGCCGAAGGAGTGGTGGCCCACCGGCACCGGCACCGGCACGTTCACCCCGACCATCCCGGCCTCCACCTCCAGCTGGAACCGGCGCGCCGCGCCGCCGTCCCGGGTGAAGACCGCAGCGCCGTTGCCCCACGGCGAGGCGTTGACCAGCGTCACCGCCTCCTCGTAGGAGTCGGCCCGCACCACGCACAGCACCGGCCCGAAGATCTCGTCCCGGTAGGCGTCGCACGCCGTCGGCACCCGGTCCAGCAGCGAGACGCCGAGGAAGAAGCCGTCCTCGTGGCCCGGCACCCGCAGCCCCGTGCCGTCGACGACCACCTCGGCGCCCTGGGCCGCCGCCCGCTGCACGTACCCGGCCACCCGGTCGCGGTGCTCCGCGGTGATCAGCGGGCCCATCTCCGACGCCGGATCGTCGCCGGGCCCCACCCGCACCGCCCGGGCGCGTTCCGCGATCCGCGCCACCAGCTCGTCACCGATCGCGCCCACGGCCACGACCACCGAGACCGCCATGCACCGCTCGCCCGCCGAGCCGTACGCGGCGTTGACCGCGCCGTCGGCCGCCAGGTCCAGATCGGCGTCGGGCAGCACCACCATGTGGTTCTTGGCGCCGCCGAGCGCCTGCACCCGCTTGCCCGCGGCGACGGCCCGCCGCTGCACCTCCCGCGCCACGGGGGTGGAGCCCACGAAGGAGACGGCGGCCACCTCCGGGTGGTCCAGCAGCCGCTCCACCGCCGCGCGGTCGCCGTTGACGACGTTCAGCACCCCGGCCGGCAACCCGGCCTCGGCGGCCAGCGACGCCAGCAGCATCGCCGCCGAGGGGTCCTTCTCGCTCGGCTTCAGCACGAAGGTGTTGCCGCAGGCCACGGCCAGCGGGAACATCCACAGCGGCACCATCGCCGGGAAGTTGAACGGCGTCACCCCGGCGACGACGCCGACCGGCTGCCGCAACGAGGCGACGTCGACCCGCGCCGAGACCTCCGTGGACAGCTCGCCCTTCAGCAGCTGCGGCACCCCGCAGGCCAGGTCCACGACCTCCAACCCCCGCGCCACCTCGCCGAGCGCGTCGGAGAACACCTTGCCGTGCTCGGCCGAGATCAGCCGGGCCAGCTCCTCGCGCCGCGCGTCGAGCAGCGTCCGGTAGGCGAACAGCACCGCGGTACGCCGTGCCAGCGAGCTGCCCGCCCACGCGGGCAGCGCCTCGCGCGCGGCCGCCACGGCGCGGTCGACCTCCTCGGGGGAGGCGACGGCCAGCCGTGCTCTCTCCTCGCCCGTCGCCGGGTCGTGGACCGCCAGGGTCCGGCCGGAGTCTCCGGGCACGGCGGCTCCGGCGATCCAGTGGCCGATGGTGTGCGTCATCCTCGGTTGGCCTCTCTCTCGGGGTCGGGCCCGATCACAGGTGGTGGCGGCGCGTCTCCCGCAGCCGTCCGTACTCCTCCGCCGCCGCACGGGCGGCCGGTCGGCGCGACACCTCCGCGACCGGTACGTCCCACCACGCCTGGGCGGCGGGGACGGTGGGCTCCGGGTCGGTCTCCACGTACACGCAGGTCGGCCCGGAGGCCGCCCGCGCCCACGCCAGCGCCGCCCGCAACTCGCCGACGGTGGAGGCTCGCTCGACGGCGAGCCCGAGGGAGGCGGCGTTGGCCGCCAGGTCGACCGGGAGCGGGTCGCCGGTGAACGTGCCGTCGGCCGCCAGGTACCGGAACGCGGTGCCCAGCCGTTCGCCGCCGGTGGCCTCCGACAGCCCGCCGATCGACGCGTAGCCGTGGTTCTGCACCAGCACCACGGTGACCGGCAGCCGCTCCTGGACGGCCGTCACCAGCTCGGTCGGCATCATCAGATAGGTGCCGTCGCCGACCAGCGCCCAGACCGGGGTGTCGGGCGCCGCCAGCCGCACCCCGATCGCGGCGGGGATCTCGTACCCCATGCAGGAGTAGCCGTACTCCAGGTGGTACTGGCGCGGCGACCGGGGCCGCCACAGCTTGTGGAGGTCCCCGGGCAGCGAACCCGCGGCGTTGACCACGACGTCCTCGTCGCCCACCGTCTCGGCCAGCAAGCCGATGACCTGCGCCTGGGTGGGGCGGGAGGCGTCCTCGGGGGTGGCGAGCGCCGCGCCGGCGACCGTCTCCCAGTCCGCGCGGCCCGCCGCGTACTCCGCCTCGTACGCCGGCTCCACGTGGTGGCCCTCCAACGCGGCGCGCAGCGCGACCAGCCCGGTGCGCGCGTCGGCGACCAGCGGCAGCCCCGCCAGCTTGTGGGCGTCGTGGGAGGCGATGTTGAGGTTGAGGAACCGCACGTCCTCGGCGGCGAACAGCGTGCGGGAGGCGGTGGTGAAGTCGGTGTACCGGGTGCCGACCCCGATGACGAGGTCCGCGTGGCGCGCCAGCGAGTTGGCGACGGCGGTGCCGGTGTGCCCGATGCCCCCGGTCTCCGATGCGTGGTCGTGCCGCAGCGCGCCGGTCCCGGCCTGGGTGACGGCCACGGGGATACCGGTGGCGTCCACCAGCTCCCGCAGCGCCTCGTGCGCCTCGCTGTGGTGGACGCCGCCGCCCGCCACGATCAGCGGCCGCCGTGCCGCCCGCACCGCCGCGGCGGCCGCCGCGAGCGCGTCGGGGTCCGGCGCCGGCCGGGCGATCCGCCAGACCCGCTCGGCGAAGAACCCGGCCGGCCAGTCGTACGCCTCGGCCTGCACGTCCTGCGGCAGTGCCAGCGTGACCGCGCCGGTCTCCACCGGGTCGGTCAGGACGCGCATCGCCTGGAGCGCGGCGGGCACCAGCTGCTCGGGCCGGGTGATCCGGTCGAACCAGCGGCTGACCGGGCGCAGCGCGTCGTTGACGGTGACGTCGCCGGCCGACGGGTGCTCCAGCTGCTGGAGCACCGGCTCGGCGGGCCGGGTGGCGAAGCTGTCGCCCGGCAGCAGCAGCACCGGGATGCGGTTGATCGTCGCCAGCGCCGCGCCGGTCACCAGGTTGGTGGCGCCCGGCCCGATCGAGGTGGTGACCGCCTGGGCCCGCAGCCGCCCCGAGTGGCGGGCGAAGCCGACGGCGGCGTGCACCATGGCCTGCTCGTTCCGGCCCTGGAGGTACCGCATCCGGTCCCGGTACTCCACCAGCGCCTGCCCCACGCCGGCCACGTTGCCGTGTCCGAAGACCCCCCACATCGACTCGACGAACCGCCGGCGGACGCCGTCCCGTTCGGTGTACTGCGCGGCGAGGAAGCGCACCAGCGCCTGGGCGACCGTCAGTCGCTCCACGGCCGGACCGGTACCGGGTGACAGCTCACTCATGGCTCACGCGTCCCTTCCCCGGCGGGCCCGCTGCCCGCCGCGTCACCGCTCTCGTACCCGCCCTCCCCGTCCTCACCGGCCGCCTCCGCCCCGTTCCCGCCGGCGCGGCCGCCGGGGGCGGCGGGCAGTGGCAGCCGGGGGTCGACCGGCGTCGCCGGCCAGGTCGCGCGGACCCAGGTGTGGTCCGGGTGGTCGCTGATCAGCCAGGCCCGCTCCGGGTTCGGCCCGGCCATCACGTTGAGGTAGTACATGTGGTGCCCGGGCGCCGCCACGGACGGGCCGTGCCAGCCGTCGGGGATGACGACGGCGTCGCCGTCCCGGACCTCCGCCAGCACCTCCGTGCCCCGCCCGCGCCCCGAGGACGAGACCCGCTGGTAGCCGAAACCGGGGGTGCCCGGCGGGGTGCCGGCGGTGTCGTCGGCGGCGAACTCGTAGTAGTAGATCTCCTCCAGCACCGACTCCTCACCCGGCCGGTCCTCGTCGTGCTTGTGCGGCGGGTAGGACGACCAGTTGCCGCCCGGGGTGAAGACCTCGACGGCGATCAGCCGGTCCGCCTCGAAGACCCCGGCGGCGGCGAAGTTGTGCACCTGCCGGGAGCAGACGCCGCTGCCGCGCAGCTCCACCGGGACGTCCTCCGCCCGGCCCAGCCGCACCGGCAGCCGCCGCTCGCAGCGGGCGCCGGTCAGCGCGAGGCGGGCGCCGCCGGCCGAGGCGACGGTGACCTCGGTGTCGCGCGGCACGTAGGCGAAGTCCGAGGGACCGGCGAAGACGGACGCCCGGCCGCGGAGCTCCAGGTGCTCGCCCTCGGCGGTGACGGTCGCCCCGCCGGCGAGCGGCAGCACGATCCACTCGCTGTCGGCGGTGCGGAAGGTGTGGGAGCCGCCCGCGTCCAGGTGGAGCACGCGCAGCGCGCTGTGCGCCCAGCCGGCCCGCTCGGGGCTGATGTCCAGGTGGTACGGCCCGGTGGCGGTGGTGCCCGCCGGAAGGTGGTAGGTCATGGCCCGCTCTCCTTGTTGGCGTGCTCCCGGCGGGCGGCCGGCTGTGCCGGTGCCGCGCCGGCGCCCGCCGGTACCCGGGCCGGTCCCGGTGCGGTGACCGGCCCACTCCACTGTCTCCGCGGCGGGGCCGCCGCGCGAGGCCTCGAAGAGCGCGCTGCCCCGCCCGGGCCGTCGAACAGCTCCGGCGGGACAGCGCGCTCTCTCACAGCAGTCCGACCGCCGTGTCCACGGCCCGGGCCACGTCGTCGTCGGCCGGATAGAGCAGGGACCGCCCGGCGACCAGGCCCTGGACCGTCGGCAGCCGCAGCGCGTGCCGCCACCGGTGGAACACCTCGCCGGGGTCGGGTCCCAGGTCGCCGCCGAGCAGCACGGCCGGCAGGGTCGACGTCTCCAGCACCGGCCCCATCTCGTCGGGGTCGGCGGTGACGGGCACCTTCAGCCAGGTGTAGGCGGAGGTGCCGCCCAGCCCGGAGGCGATCGCGACGGAGGTCGTCACCGCCTCCGGGGAGACGTCGTTGACCAGCCGCCCCCGGTCGTCCCGGCGGGAGAGGAACGGCTCGACGAACAGCGGCAGCCGCCGCTCGGCCATGGCGTCCACCGCCCGCGCGGTGGCGTGCAGGGTGCTCAGCGAGCCGGGGTCGTCGCGGTCGATCCGCAGCAGCAGCTTCCCGCCGTCGAACCGCATCCGCTCCAGGTCCTCGGCGCGGTGCCCGGTGAACCGGTCGTCCGCCTCGAAGGCGGAGCCCGCGAGGCCGCCGCGGTTCATCGACCCCAGCGCCACCTTGCCCTCCAGCGCGCCGAGCAGCAGCAGGTCCTCCAGGATGTCCGCGGTGGCCAGCACGCCGTCGACGCCGGGGCGTGAGAGGGCCAGCACCAGGCGCCGCAGCAGCTCGCCCCGGTTGGCCATGGCCAGCGGGCGGCCGCCGGCGGCGAGGGCTCCGCGCGCCGGGTGGTCCGCGGCGACGATCATCAGCCGCCCGCTCTCCCCGAGCAGGGGGCGGCGCACGCGGCGCCGTGCCGCCTCCCCGATGGCCTCCGGGGTGCGGCTGCGTACCGTCGGCAGGTCGGCGATGGTGATGGTCACGGGGATTCCCCCTTCGGGTCGTGCGGGTCGGGGGAGCCGGGGTCCGCGCCGTCCTCGCCGCGTCCCGGCACCCCCTCCCCGCCGAGCAGGGCGGTGACCTCCTCGGCGGTGGGCATCGCCGCGGAGCAGGACAGCCGGGAGGCGACCAGGGCGCCCGCCGCGTTGGCGTGGCGGATCGTGCGCTCCACCTCCCAGCCGGCCAGCAGTCCGTGGCAGAGGGCGCCGCCGAAGGCGTCACCCGCGCCGAGGCCGTTGACCACCTCCACCGGATGCGGCGGCACCTCGGCGATGGTGCCGTCGCGGTGCACGGCCAGCACCCCGCGCGGGCCCTGCTTGACCACCGCGAGCTCGACGCCGCGTTCCAGCAACGCCTGCGCGCAGGCCTCCGGTTCGCTCTCGCCGGTGGCGACCTCGCACTCCTGGAGGTTGCCCACGGCGACGGTGGCGTGGGCGAGCGCCTGCTCGTAGTGGGTGCGGGCGCCGTCGGGACCCGCCTCCCAGAACATCGGCCGCCAGTCCAGGTCGAAGACGGTGGCGACCTGCCCCGAACGGTCGGCGCGCCGGGTCTCCAGCGCGGCGAGGGTGGCGGCCCGGCTGGGCTCCGCGCAGAGGCCGGTGCCGGTCATCCAGAAGACCGCCGCCTCCCGGATCGCCCGCCGGTCCAGCTCCGCCGCGTGGATCTCCAGGTCCGGTGCCTTCGGCTCCCGGTAGAAGTACAGCGGGAAGTGGTCGGGCGGGAAGATCTCGCAGAAGGTGACCGGCGTGGGGTACTCGGGCACCTCGGTCACCCAGCGGCCGTCCACCCCGAACTCGGCCAGCGCCTGGCGGCAGTAGGCCCCGAACGGGTCGCGGCCGGTGCGGCTCACCACCGCGGTGCGGCGGCCCAACCGGGCGGCGGCCACCGCCACGTTGGTGGGGGAGCCGCCGAGGTACTTGGCGAAGGTCTCCACCCGGGCGAGCGACACCCCGGTCTGCAGCGGGTAGATGTCCACCCCGATGCGTCCCATGGTGATCAGGTCGTACCGGGTGGTGTCCGCCGGCCGGGGGCCGGCGCCGTCGGTCCGTGGTGCTCCCACCGCTTCTCCTTCCGACGCCGGCACCGGCCCGCTCACCGGGCCAGCTGCACGGTCGCGATCTCCCACGCGCCGACCGGGACGGTCAGCACCCCGTCGGTGACGGGCAGTTCCTCTCCCGGACGTCCCAGCAGGTCCGCGCGGCGGGCGCGGGTGAAGTCGCCGGCGAGGCGGGCCCGGGTCGCGGAGCCGCCCTCGGCGACGAACCGCACCTCGGTCCACCCCTCGTCGCGGGCCCGGACGGCGGTCAGCGCCACGCCCGGCCCGGTGACCGACAGGCCGGTGACGGGCTCGGGCAGCCGACCGCCCCGCGGCGCGCGGCCCGGGACGCCGTACAGCGCGTGGCGGAACTCCTCGGCGGACCGCAGCACGTCGCCGTCCTGCCAGTCGCCCGCGTACGGCGCCAGCGCGAGGGTGACGGTCCGCTCGCCGCGCGCCTGGGCGCCGGGCGTCGGCACCTGCGGTCCGGCCGGCTCGTCGCGGTACACATGGCGGTTGCGGGAGATGCTCCCCACTGCCCGCAGCAAGGTCAGCGCCAACTCGTCGCCGCCGTGCGTGAGTTCGTACTCGCTGTACTCCTCCAGCAGCACGGCGAGCCCGCCCGCGGCGACGAAGCCCGCGGCGGGGAACGTCGCCACCGGCTCCTCCCCGCCGCCGCCCTCGGCGGTGAGCCCCCGCTCGACGACGGCGAACTGGCCCTCCGCGAAGGAGGACGCCGCCCGGTGGGGAAGCGGCAGCCGCAGCCGCAGCCGGTGGTCCTCGCAGCGGTTGTCGAACCGCACGGTCAGCCGCACGAACCGCTCACCGGCCCGCAGCTCCACCTCGGTGGTCACCGTCACCGGCTCGGTCCGCGCGGAGCGGCCCCCGGTGGCGAAGTCACCCGCGGCCGGCCAGCGGTAGTCCCGCTCGATCCGGAGCGCCGAGGTCAGCGGCGAGCGGCGTACCACGCCGACCCGCACCTCGTCCGGGTCGCCCACCAGCACGTCCGCCTGCGGCGGCGCGTAGTTGTAGGTGTCGCCCAGGTCACCGCCGTCCTCCAGCGCGCCGACGCCCGTGGTGCGCACCCCGTCGGCCTCCAGCGTCAGGGTGCCGTCGGCCGCCACCTCGACCCGCAGCAGTCCGTTGGTGAGCGCGCGGCCGTCGGCCCGGACGTCGTGCGGCGGCAGCGAGGGGACCGTGCCGGCGGCCGGCGCCCGCACCGCCGCGTGGCCCAGCGGCGGCACCTCCACCCACACCGGCACCTCCTCCTCGGGCAGCGCCAGGATGCGCACCCGGACCTCGTCCCGCCGCCAGTCGCCGCCCGGCCGTGCCAGCGCCTCGCGGACCTCGGAGACGTCGAACGGCAGCGAGGTGTGGCGCGCGACGCGGAAGGTCAGCGTGTCGCCGGTGAGGTCCCAGGCCGTGATGTGCCGCCCGTACAGCTCGGTGCCGTGCACCCGCGCCAGCGCCACCGCCCCCGGGAGCCGGTCGTCGGCCAGGACCTCGCCGCCGTCCCGCTCGGCCGTCACCATCACCACGCCGGAGCGCGGGTGCGGGGAGGGGTTCACCACCAGCACCGCGTCCTGCGGCACCTCGGCGGCCAGCCGCCGCCCGATCATGTCGCAGACGGCCTGGCCCAGTTGCTCGGCCTCCGCCATCCGCGCGCCGACCTGGACCGCCGTCTCGTCGCAGCCGCACCCGGTGACGGAGTCGTGGCCCGAGACCGCGATCAGCCGCTGCCACGCCATGTCGAGGAACCGCTGCTCGCCGCCGTCGCCGTACAGCGCGGCCAGCGGCTCCGCGTACCGCTCCACGGCGCGCTCGGCGAGGCTCATCGCCCGCTTCAGCTGCGGCCGGACCGAGTTGACCCCCGGCAGGATGTTGGCGCGCGCGTGCGAGCGCAGCTCGCCGTGGACCACCGGCAGGCCGTCCACCGACTCCGGCAGCTCCGCGAAGAACGCGGCCAGCGTCTCCAGCCGCGTCGGGACGCCGGTGACGGCGGTCGCCGCGGCCAGCTGGTCCGGCGCCTGCGGGGCGGGCGCGGTGTGGTCCGAGCCGAGCATCCCCAGCAGCGGGGTGGTGGTGCCCGGCAGCGCCCAGGGCGTCATCCGCTGCGACAGCTCCGCGACACGGTCCGCCACGGAGTCGGCGTCGGCCAGCAGGCCGGCCGCGTTGCCGTAGCCGCCGGCCGCGAGGTACCGGGTCCGCACCGCGGTGCCGTCCGGCGCCGTCCAGGCGAAGGAGTCGGTGGTGACCGCGGTCGGCACCCCGCGGTGGACGCAGGCGTGGTGCAGCCCGGCGCGCCGCAGGATCTGCGGCATCTGCGCGATGTGGCCGAACATGTCCGGCAGGTAGCCGACCGGCATGACGCCGCCCAGCTCCGTGGAGCGCCGTATGCCGCGCTCCAGGTTGCGGACGATCTGCTCGCCCGAGCAGAGGAACTCGTCCATGAGGATGTCCCACGGGCCGATCGCCAGCCGGCCGGCCTCCACCAGGGCGACGACGCGCTCCCGGGCCTCCGGGCGCACCTCCAGGTAGTCGTCGACGGCGGCGAGTTGCCCGTCCAGGGTGAACCGGTGCCGGTCGTCCTGCTCCATCGTCTCCAGCAACTCGTCCAGCAAGCCGACCAGTTGGAGGCGGAATCGCTGGAACGGCAGGTACCACTCCCGGTCCCAGTGGGTGTGCGGAACGATGACGAGATCACGCATGGGCTGCTTCCCCGGTCAGTGCGTAGCCGTGCGCGGCGGCGAGCCGCGCGACGGCCTGTTGGGCGAAGGTGATGTCGGCGGCGGCCTCGTCGACGCCGGACAGTGGGGGCGTGCCCCGGGTGGCCAGCTCGTGGAACGCCACGAGTTCGGCCTCGAAACCCCCGGTGGGGGCGGTGTGGACGGTGCGGTGCTCCAGCTCGTCGCGACCACCGCTCACCGTGAGCGTGGTGGGGACGTTCAGTCGGTACGGCGAGGGGAACACCAGCTCCAGCGAGCCGCCGGCGTGGTGCACGGCCACCGTCTCCCGGTAGGCCGGGTAGCCGGGCTGGTACAGCCAGCGGATGCCGAACCGGCCGCCGTGGGCGAGGCTGCCCGACAGCTCCGCGGACGGCGGGTCGCCCTCCCCGGCGGAGGGGGCGCGCCACAGCGCCGCGTGGTCGACCCCGGCAGGGGCGCCCGCCAGCAGCCGGATCAGCGACAGCTCGTGGCAGACGCTGTTCATCGTGATGCCGTAGAGGGTCCGCACCTCCGGTGCCGCGTCGGCACCGAGCGCCGCGGTCAGCGGCAGCTGCTGCGCGGTGGCCAGCGCCGCGAGGACCGCCGGGTCCACGTCGCCGGGCGGAGCGGGGAGCCGGGCGAAGGCCAACTGCGCCTCGGCGGAGGGGTGCAGCACCGTGACCTCGATGCTGTGCACGGCCTCGGGGCCGCCGGCCTCCGCCAGCAGCGCCGCGAGCCGCCGCGTCGCCGGGTCGTACTGCTTCATGTAGCCGACCATCAGCCGGTCGGCGAGCCCCGCGTCGGGGCCGTCGGCGGCGAGCAGCCCGGCCAGCTCGCCGTGGGCGTAGCCGAGCGGCTTCTCGGCGAGGACCGTGTGGCCGCGGCGCAGCGCGTCCAGCGCGTCCGGGACGTGCGAACCGGAGGTCAGCAGCATCACGGCGTCGAAGCCGCCGTGGTCCAGCATCGCGCCGACCTCGGTGAACCGCCGCTCCTCGGGCACGCCGAACCGGTCGCCGGTCCGCCGCAGCACGCCGGGGGAGAGGTCGGCGAGCGCGGCGACGGCGAAGCGGTCGCCGAGGCGCTCCAGCAGCGGCAGGTGGACGGTCTGTGCGACCGTGCCCAGGCCGGCGACCGCGACCCGCACCCGTTCGGGCCGGTCCCCGCCGGGGCCGTCGCCCCCGGCGGTCGAGCCCGTCACAGGTCGGCCTTCCGGAGCACCTCGCGGTTGGTGCGCTGGTCGGCGAGGAGCGAGGCCGGGGCGCGGCCGGTGGCCGGCGCGTCCTGCTCGACGACGACCCAGCCGGTGTAGCCGATCTCGCGCAGCACGGCCACGGTGTCGGCCGGCGCGAGGTCGCCCTCGCCCAGCACGGTGAAGCCGCCCTCGGCGACGAGCTGGTCGAAGTCCAGCCCCGCCTCGCGGGAGCGCTCGGTCAGCGCGCGGGAGCCGTCCTTGACGTGCACCTGCTTGACCCGCGGCGCCCAGCGGCGCAGCGCGGCCGTCGGCTCCCCGCCGGCGAGGTAGAGGTGCCCGGTGTCCAGGCAGAGCGAGACGTCGGTGGAGTCCAGCACCCGGTCCACCTCGGCCTCGCTCTCCACGAGCGTGCCCAGGTGGTGGTGGTAGACGGCCTCCAGCCCGCGCTCCCGGCAGCGGTCCGCGGTCTCCTGGAGGCGGCGGGCGAAGCCCGGCCAGTCCTCGATGCCGCCCAGCGCCAGCCCCGGGCGGGCGAACCGCACCGGGTCCGCGGGCAGCGACAGGGTGGGGCGGGGCGCGAACCGGGGGTCGTCCACCTCGGCGGCGGTGAAGACGTCGAGGGCGGCGTCGAGGCCGGCGAGGTCCTCCCGCCAGCCGTCCTCGTCGGTGAACCGCAGGTCCACCCAGCCGCCGGCCAGGTGCAGCCCGGTCTCCGCGAGCCGCGCGCGCAGCGTGTCGCCGGTGCCGAGGTAGCCGATCGGGCCGGAGTCGACGCCCGCGTACCCGGCGTCGGCGAGTGCCGCGAGGAGCTCCGGGGCGGTGAACGGCGCGCTGTCCGGCTGGTAGATGCCGAAGTTGACGGGGGCGTTGGCCACCCGGATGGTCACTGACACAGTGCGATCACCTCGTTCTCGTAGGTCTCCAGACGGTGGGGACCGGCGTCGGCCGCCGCGGTGGCGCGGTCGCCGCGCACCACGGTGCGGGTCCCGTCGGGGCGGACGAGGACGAGGCCGTCCGCGTCGCGCGCGAGCAGTTCGTCGCCGTGGCGCAGCAGCAGCGGGGCGCCCGGCCCGGCGCAGACCGCGGTGCGGCCGGCGGCCAGCGCCGCCACCACGGCGGTGGGCGAGGGGTCCTCGGCGAGCACCCAGGTGGTGGGGGTGCCGGGGGTCTTCCCCTCCCCGGGGCGGTGGAAGTCGCTGCCGCCGACGGCGACCGTGTCCGGGCGCCAGGCGCGGGACCACGCCAGGGGCGCGCCCCAGCGTCGGTCCGCCCAGCTGGAATGCCACAGCTCGACGTGGCGGGGCCTCTCCGCCAGGGGAAGGCGCCACGCGCAGTCGCCGCTGAGCGGGTGGTTGAGCGACATCACCCCTCCGCCTTCCCGCGCGGCGCGGTACCAGTCGTCGGCCGGTCGGCGGAAGTCGACGAAGCCGGTGTCGCCGAAGACGTTGGCGTGGCCGTCGTCCCGGGTCACCTCCTGGCCGGGGACCAGCGTGATGCCGTGCCGGGCGCCGGCGGCGGGCAGGTGGGGGTGGTGGCTGGTGGTGTTGTGGTCGGTGACGGCGAGGAAGTCCAGCCCCTGCCCGGCGGCGAGCGACGCCAGCTCGTCGATGGTGAGGGCGCCGTCGCTGTGGACGGTGTGCGCGTGGAAGTCGCCCGCGTACCACCGGAGTTCGCCGCCGGCGCTCCGCAGCACCGGCAGCTCGCGGCGGGGCGGCCGCTCACGCGGTGGCGGCACGGGCGGGGGCGTGGGCTCCGGCGGCGCCGCACCGTGCGCGGTCACGCGCACGGTGTACTCCAGCCCCGCCGGCGGTACCCGGTGCAGCCGCAGCAGGACGCGCCAGGGGCCGGGTTCGGGGGCGCCCGGCAGGTAGCCGGGGGTGGCCCACCGCTCGGCGATCGTGAAACGGTCGCGCGCGCCGCCGGACCAGCCCCGGTAGCCGCCGGCGCCCTCGCACCCGAGGTCGAGCACCCCGCACCGCCGGTCGTACTCCAACTCGACGGTGACGCCCGCGGCCCCGGGAGCCACCTCGAAGGGCAGCTCCCGGAGGATCGCGTCCAGCCGGTCCGTCAGGGACCAGCGACCGCGGTGGACGGCGACCTCGCGGTTCACGCCGTCCCCGAGGCGCCCGCCGCGGCCAGCCCGGTCGGGTCGCCGCTGGTGACCAGCTCCCCGTCGCGGTAGACCAGCGCCCGGTCCTGCCGCGGCACGGCGAAGCCGCGGTCCCCGAGGGCGACCGGCGTGTCCTCGTCCACCACCAGTTGGACGAAACCGGCCGGGCCCTCCAGCGTCACCAACTGGGCGTGGCCCAGGTTCTCCACCACCCGCACCTCGCCCGCCAGCGAGCCGGGGACGGCGGTGGGGGAGTGGACCAGGTACTCGGGGCGGATGCCGTAGACGACCTTCTCCCCGTCGACCAGCCGGCCCGCGGGCTCCGGCGGCGTGGGCAGCAGCTCGCCGGCGACCTCGATGCCGCGCGGCCGGACGACCCCGTCGAGGAGGTTCATCGGCGTCGAACCGATGAACGACGCCACGAAGGTGTTGGCGGGCCGGCGGAACACCTCGCTGGGCGTGCCGAGCTGCCGGATGCGGCCGCTCTCCATCACCGCGATGCGGTCCGCCAGCGCGAGCGCCTCGGCCTGGTCGTGGGTGACGAAGACCGTGGTGACGCCCAGCTCCCGCTGGAGCCGCTTGAGGAAGGTGCGCGCCTCCAGCCGCATCCGCGCGTCCAGGTTGGACAGCGGCTCGTCGAAGAGGAAGACGCTCGGGTGGCACGCCATGGCGCGCGCCAGCGCCACCCGCTGCTGCTGCCCGCCGGAGAGCTGCCCGGGGCGCCGCTCCAGGTAGTCGCTCAGCCCCAGCTCCCCGGCGGTCGCCGCCGCCTTCTCGGTGCGCTTGGCGCGCGCGACCTTCTTGATGCGCAGCGGGTAGGCGACGTTCTCGGCGACCGTCATGTGGGGGAAGAGGGCGTAGTCCTGGAAGACCATCGCCACGTCGCGGCTGCCCGGCGGGGTGCGGGTGACGTCCACGTCGCCGATGTGCAGCGAGCCGCCGGAGGACTCCTCCAGACCGGCGACGGTGCGGAGCAGGGTGGTCTTGCCGCAGCCGGAGGGGCCGAGCAGCGCGAAGAACTCACCGTCCTCGACGGTGAGGTCGATCTCGTCCAGGGCGCGGACCCCGCCCGGGTAGACCTTGGTGAGCCGGTCCGTCGTGATGGCTGCCATCAGCGCTTGATACCTCCGTGGAAACGGAATCCGTAACGGGAACTGACGAACAGGAACATCAGGATCACCGGGACGGAGTAGAGCAGGGAGAAGGTCGAGATCAGCGCCAGGTTGGCCTGCCCGCCCTCCGTGTAGAACGTGTACATCACGACGGCGGCCGGGTACTGGTCCGGCGAGCGGAGCAGCAGGAACGGGATGAGGAAGTTGCCCCACACCTGCGCCACGGACCACACGCCGATCGTCGCCAGCCCCGGGCGGACCACGGGCACGACGATGTCCCGCATGATCTGGAACGGTGAGGCGCCGAAGACCCGCGCGGACTCCTCGTAGGACCGCGGCGTGCCGTCCATGAAGTCCTTGAGGATGAAGATGGCGCTGGGCAGCAGCCCGCCGCTGAGGACCAGGATGACGCCGAGCTGGGAGTCGATCAGCCGCAGCTCCGTCGCCAGGTTGAACAGCGGGACCATGGCGGCGGTGCCGGTGACGATCGACGACAGCAGCAGCAGGACGTACAGCAGCATGTCGCGGCCGGGGAGCCGGACCCGGCTGAGGGCGTAGGCGGCGAGCGCGGCGAACGCCACCACCAGCAGCCCGGTGCCGCCGGCGAGGATCACCGAGTTGCCCAGCGACCGCATCGCGTACGGGTTGTCCCACAGCACGCGGAAGTTCTGGAGGGTGAACTCCGGCAGCGACGCCGACAGCCCGGGGTTGGCGTCGAACGGCGCGACGGCCAGCCACAGCAGCGGCAGCGAGAAGAAGGCCAGCACCAGGCTGACGAAGGTGTAGAAGCCGATCCCGGCGACCGCCTTGCGGGCGCCCGCGCGGCCGGCAGCACGCTGCGCCTCCCGGCGGCGGTGCTCCGCATCGGGCGGCGGCGGACCGGACGGCGTGGTCGCGACGGCGACCGGGGCGGCGTCCGAGGCGCTGGGGACGGCGGCGTGGTCGGGGTGAGAAGTCATGTGCTCGCGTCCTTCCGCTGCCTGAGCAGTCGCATGTAGACCAGTGCGATCACCAGGTTGATCAGCAGCATCAGGACCGAGATCGCCGCGCCGAAGCCGAGCTCACCGCTCTCCAGGGCGATCCGGTAGATGAAGACCGGCATGATCTCGGTGCGGTTCTCGGGCCCGCCCGCCGTCAGCAGGAACGGCGTGAAGTCGTTGAACGTCCACAGGCTGATCAGCAGCAGGTTGGTCAGCACATGGCCCTTGATCCGCGGGAAGACCACGTCGCGCAGCTGCTGGAACGTTCCGGCTCCCGCCAGCCGTGCCGTCTCCAGGTGCGAGGGCGGCACGTTACCGAGCGCCGCCGCGTACAGCATCATGGAGAAGGCGGCGCCCTTCCAGATGTTGAAGACGATGATCGAGACCATCGGGTACTCGAGCAGCCACGCCGTTCCCGGCGTGTTCAGCAGCGCGTTCAGCGTCCCGCCGTCCCGGTCCAGCAGCGCGATCCACAGGAAGGTGATCACGGAGCTGGGCAGAATCCACGCCAGCAGGACGAGCGCCTCGACCGTGCGGCGCAGCGCGCCCACCCGGTTGCGCATCAGCCAGGCGATGGCGAACCCCAGCACGGCCTGGCCGAGCACCGCCGAACCCAGCACGAACTGCAGCGTCAGGACGAGAGAGTTGGAGAACCGGTCGTCACTGAGCGCCCGGTCGTAGTTCTCCAGGCCGACCACCTGCGGGTTCGCCGCGGCGAACCCCGTCAACTGGTAGTCGGTCAGGCCCAGGTAGACCGTCCACAGCGCGGGGAAGAGCAGGAAGGCGACGATCAGCAGCATCGCGGGGGCGACGAACCCCGCCGCCCTGCCGCGGCCCAGCCCCGCGGCGTCCGAGCGGTCCGTGCGCCCGGCGGGGGCGCCCGCGAGCGGGCGCCCCTTCGATCCGTTCACCGACGTGCCGGAGTCGGAGTCAGTTGGTGATGTTGCCGGCACCGCCGACGACCCCTTCCAGCTTGTCACGGTAGGAGGCCGCGACGTCCTGTGCGCTGTTGCCCGACACCACGGAGGCGGTCGCCTCCTGGAGCAGGGTGGAGACGCGGGTGTACTCCGCCAGACCGGGCCGGTACGCGGTGATCGGCAGCACCTCGTCGGCGACGAAGGTCAGCATCGGGTCGTCCGCCAGCACGTCGGCGTTGGTGTCGGTGCGGGCCGTGATGCGGGCCTCGCCCTCCAGCAGCGCCTTCAGCGCCTCGTCGGAGTTCATGAAGGTGAGCAGCTCGAACGCCAGCTCCGGGCTGTCGGTCTCCGGGTTGACGACGCGCGCCGAGCCGCCCGACATCGATGCGTAGTCCTGGCCGTGGATGCCCTTGCCCGGGGCGATCGCCGGGATCTTGGCGTAGCCGACGACCTCGTCGCGGTCCTCCATCGGCGCGATACCCAGCTCCGGGTGGACCACGGAACGCCAGAAGTAGTCGCCCTCCAGCAGGATGCCGATGCGGCCCTCGGCGAACTGCTCGAAGGACTTGTCCCGGCCCTGCGCCTCCTGCTGGAGCAGCGGGTCGCCGAGGCCGTCGCTGAAGATCGTCTCGTACAGGCCGAGGGTGTCGGTCACGGCGTCGGACTCGCCGCGCCACTTGCCCTTGTCCCAGATGTGCTCGCCGGCCCCGGCCAGCAGCGGCAGGAAACCCTGCATCGTGGTGGCCTCGCCCATCGCCGTGCCGGCGTTGAGCTGCACGGGCGTCACGCCGTCGATGCCGGCGAGGGCCTCGGCCGCCTCGATCAGCTCGTCCCAGCTCTCGGGCTGCCACTCGCGGTCCAGCCCGGCCTGCTCGAAGAGGTCCTTGTTGTAGAACAGCACCCGGCCGTCGGTGCCCGCCGGGATGCCGTACCGCTCGTTCTCGAAGCTGCCGAGCTTCTGCACGGCCTCCGGGATCTGGTCCCAGCCCTCCCAGAAGTCGGCCTGGGTGACCACCTCGGTCAGCGGCTTGATGTAGCCCGCCTGCGCGAACTCACCGATCCAGATCCCGTCGAGGTTCATGATGTCGGGGCCGGAACCGCCCTGGAGGTCGAGCGCGAGCTTGGTCTTGTACTGCTCGTCGTCCACACCGCTGGCGTCGAAGGAGACGTCGACGTCGACGTCGTCCTTCTCCTTCTTGTGCTCGACGAAGTTGGGTATGACCCACTCCTCGATCCACTTCGCCTCTTGCTCGTTCTTTCCGCCTGCGATGGCGTTGGCAGAGATGACCAGGCTGTCGGTGTCGGGGCCGGAGCCGCCACCGGAGCCGCATGCGGTGAGGGTGAGCGAGACGGCCGCGGCTGCGCCCGTCATCGCCACAGCACGTCTGGTGAACACAGTCATGTGGGGGTTCTCCTTGGTGAAGCGTTTCGCGAGAGTTTCACAGCGACGCGGCGACGTAAAGACCTGATGTCCTAACATCTGGACAACGCGGTTCCGACGAACGGGAGTCACCGCTATGACGAGACACGACGCGGCCGCGCTCGGACTCAGCGTGGACCGAGCGAGCCCGGTCCCCCTCTACTTCCAGCTCTCCCAGAAACTGGAAGAGGCAATCGAACAGGGCAGGCTGCCCCCCGGCTCGTTGCTGGGCAACGAGATCGAACTGGCAGCCCGGCTGGGCCTGTCGCGGCCTACGGTACGCCAGGCGATACAACTACTTGTCGAGAAGGGGGTGTTGTTGCGGCGACGCGGAGTAGGCACGCAGGTCGTCCACAGCCGTATACGGCGTGCCCTCGAACTCAGCAGCCTGTACGAGGACTTGGAAGCCGCAGGTCAGAGCCCGACCACCCGGGTGCTGTCCCTGGAGGAGGTCGCCGCCCCGCCGGAGGTCGCCGCGGCGCTCAACCTCGCCGCGGGCGAGCGCGTGCACCACGTGGAGCGGCTGCGGCTCACCCACGGGGAGCCGATAGCCCGGCTCTGCAACTACCTGCCGCAGGGTGTGCTCCGGCCCCGGGAGGCCGACCTCGCGGCCACCGGCCTCTACCGGTTGCTGCGCGACACCGGGGTGGTGCTCCACAGCGCAGGCCAGCGCATCGGCGCCCGCGCGGCCACCGCCGAGGAGGCCGAACTGCTCCACGAGGACGACGGCGCACCGCTGCTGACGATGGAGCGGACCGCCTACGACGAGACCGGGCGGGCCGTGGAGTACGGCTCCCACCTCTACCGGGCCTCGCGCCACAGCTTCGAACTCCGGCTGCTGGCGCGGCGCTGAGCCCCTCACCACCACGGCGCGCGGTCGAACCCCGCGGGCCCTGGAACCGGTGCCGCGACCAGCCCGCGGCACCGACCCGAGCAGACCGGCCCCCGGGCTCTTCGGCCGCCGGTGCCCCGGCCCGTCCGGCCGCCTTCTCCGGGCCGCCACGCGAGCGGCGAACGAACCGCCACGCCCATGGCCCCGGTGCGCCGCCCCCTCAGTCGCCGGACCGCTCCGGCTGGTCGAGCGCGGACGTGTCCGTCCCGTCCGCGAAGTCGTGCCCCGAGAGCACCGCTGCCCGGGCCAGCGTCATCCCCCCGACGGCCGACGTCGCCAGCTGCAGCACGACGGCGACGGCGAGCTTCACCAGGTCGGAGTCGGCCGGTGAGGTCAGCACCGACCCTCCGACCACCAGCACCACCCCGACACCGGCGGCCGTGGCCACCGCCGAGGTCCGCATGTAGGGGTCGCGCAGCCGCAGCAGCCCCACGCCGGCCGCCACGAAGACGAGACCGCCGAGCACCGCCATCGCCTGCCCCAGCGGGTCGAGGAACCCGGTCATCGTGCCCCCCGGGTGAGCGCGCGGGCGAGCGAGACGGCAGCGAGGAAGGCGACCAGCGTGGCGACGAGCACCAGGTCCATGGTGGCGCCGCTGCCGAGCCGCGTCCCCACCGTGGCGATCAACCCGATCACGGCGAAGGAGAGCAGGTCGGCAGCGACCGCGCGGTCCGCCGGGGTGGGGCCGCGCACGATGCGGTACGCGGCGATCAGTGCCGCCACTCCGCAGCAGGCGGCGGCGACGTCGATACCGGTCATGACCGTCCCTTCCAGGTGAAGGCGTGCAGCATCCGCTCCTCCATGTCACGGAGGTCGGCCAGGGCCGAGGCCGCGTCCGGGTGGTACATCGAATGGACCGCCAGGTGTCTCGCGCCGCTCGGTCCGCGGGTGACGCCGAGCGTCAGCGTGCCGGGGGTCAGGGTGATCAGCGACGCGATCAGCGTGACGTGCCCGTCGTGCTCCGACTCCAGCGGCATGTCGACCACCCGCGGCCGGGAGCGGTGCCCGGTCGTCAGGATGTCGCGCAGGACCGCGGCGGACGACTTCACGACCTCGACGGCGAACCACAGGCCGAACGCCGCCAGCCGGAAGGGGAAGGTGACCAGGGGGGTCATCCGAGCACCGCCTGAACGTAGGGGGCCGTGTCGATCAGGCCGGCGGCGGCCGTCGACGCCAGCGAGAGCAGGAGCTCGGCGCCCAGCCCGAGCGACAGGGTGATTCCGGCCAGGACCAGGGCGGGAAGGGAGCCGAGCACCCCCACCCGCGGCACGTCGGTGCGCTCACGCAGCGAGACCGCGACGCCGCCGCCGGAGCCGCCCGACCCGGCCGGGTCCGCGTCGGGCTCCTCACGCGAGACGAAGACGGCGTTCCAGATCTTCAGCATCGACAGCAGGGTCACCAGGCTCACCACGATCGCGACCACGGCGGCGACGACCTGACCGGCGTCCAGTGCCGCCAGGATCAGTGTCAGCTTCGCGACGAACCCGGAGAACGGCGGTAGTCCGGCGAGGGAGAGCGCTGCCATCAGGAAGGCCGCCGCGAGCAGCGGTTCCCGCCGCGCGAAGCCCTTCAGCCGATCCAGCCGCCCCTCCCCGGTACGCACCTCGATGGCGCCGGTGGACAGGAACAGCGAGGCCTTCACGATCATGTGGTGCAGCAGGTAGAAGATGCCCGCGGCCAGGCCGGCGGGGGTGAACAGCGCCACGCCCAGCAGGATGTACCCGATCTGGCTGACCATGTGGAAGGCGAGGATGGAACGCATCGTGTCCTCGCCCACGGCCCCGAGCACGCCGATCGCCATGGTCGCGCTGAAGACCACCACACCGATCCACAGGTACCGCTGGTCGCCCTCGAACACGACGGCGTACACGCGGTAGATGGCGTAGATGGCGACCTTGGTGTGCAGACCGGAGAACAGCGCCGTCACGGCCGGGGAGGTCGAGGGGTAGGCCCGCGCGAGCCAGCCGTGGGTCGGCACCACCGCGGCCTTCATCCCGAGGGCGAAGAGGCAGACGGCCGTGGCGGCCGCCACCAGGGGGGAGGAGCGCGCCGCACCGGCGAGTTCGGCGAGGTTCACCGTTCCGGCGGTGCCGTAGACGAAGGCGACGCCTGCGAGGAAGACCGTCGAGACGAAGAGGTTGAAGGTGACGTACAGCCGGGAGCCGAGAACGGAACCCAGGGTCCCCTCGCCCCGCCGCGCCAGGATCAGCAGGCCGTAGGACGGCAGCAGCATGACCTCGATGAAGACGAACAGGTTGAAGATGTCCGCCGTCAGCAGCGCGCCGTTCACCCCCGCGGTCAGCGTCAGGACCAGCGGGGCGAACAGCCGTACCGCGCCCAGACCGGTGTTGAGGGCGAACGCCGAGCAGACCAGGGTCAGCAGGCAGGTCACCAGCAGCATCAGCGCGGAGAGGGTGTCGCCGACGAAGGGGATGGAGATGCCGCCGGGCCAGCCGCCCACGCCGTGAGCGAGGACGTCGCCGGAGCGGGTCGTCGTGAGGAGCCACAGCGCCGCCGCCAGGTTGAGCGAGAGCGTCGCCATCAGCACCACGGACGGCCAGCGCGCGCCCCGGCGACCGAGCGCCGTGAGGCCCGCCGCGGCCAGCGGGAGCCCCACCAGCAGGGGGAGCAGGGTCGGGCTCATGCGCGGCTCTCCTCGTCGGTGGTCCGGCGCGCCGCGCCGCTGCGGTCGTCCGTGCCGGCGCGGTCGTCCATGCCGGCGCGGTCGTCCGTGCCGCTCGGCGCGTCCTCGTCGGCCGCGTCCGGGGCAGCGTCCTCGTCGGAACCCGCGGCCGGTGCGTCCTCGTCGGCCCGGCCGGTCACGGCCAGCACCAGCATGTAGACGGTGATCGCGAAGGCGATGACGATGGCGGTCAGGACGAACGCCTGCGGCAGCGCGTCGGCCGTCACCGCCGGGTCCGGCCCGCTCCCCAGGGGCTCCGTGCGGCGCAGGATGCCGCCGGAGCTGAACAGCAGCAGGTTCACGGCGTGGCCGAAGAGGACGAAGCCGATGATCACCCGCAGGAACGTGCGGTCGAGCATCAGGTAGGCGGCCCCGGCGACCAGGGCCCCCACGGACAGGGCGAGCATCATCGCGGTGCCTCCTCGGTGGCGCTGTGGTCGTCCTCCGCCGGGACGGAAGCGGACGCGGCGGTGGTCGGCCGCGGCGCGGTCGGTGCCCCGGCGCGGTCCCGGGAACGGGGCGGGTCGTCGAGGGGCGGCATCCCCAGGAGGTTGACGGCGGCCAGGATCACGCCGAACACCGCCAGGTAGACGCCCAGGTCGAAGACGAGGGCGGTGGTGAGGTGCACGCCCAGCAGATCCGCGTGGAGCGGTCGCAGGAACGATCCGTCCGCCAGGCCCAGGACGCCGCTGCCGACGGCGACGAGGATGCCGACGCCGGTGATCGCCAGATAGGGCAGGCGGAGCGGCGCCGCGCGGTCGGAGACGGCGGCCAGGTAGAGCAGGGCGAGGGCGGACGCTCCCAGCAGCGCGGCGATGAACCCGCCGCCCGGCGCGTTGTGGCCCCGCAGCAGGGCGTACAGCGAACCCAGGAGCATCAGCGGGACCAGCGGGCGGGCCAGCGACCTGAGGAAGACCGTGTTCAGCGCGGGGTCCGACAACGGGCCGGGTGGCGCCGCGTCCGGTGTGCCGCCCACCGGGGTCCGCGCGGTCAGCAGCGCGGTCATCGCCAACGCGGCGATCCCCAGGACGACCAGTTCTCCCAGGGTGTCCAGCGCCCGGAAGTCCACCAGGATCGTGTTGACCACGTTGGTGCCGCCGGTCTCGTCCTCGGCCAGGCGCAGGAAGAACTCCCCGGCGGACGACAGCGCCCGGTCCCCGGTGAGCGCCAGGGTGCCGACGGTCGCGACGGCACCGGCCGCGACGGCGACGATCCCGCCGCGCAGCCGCCCTCCGGCGCCGCGTCGGCGGAACGTGGCGGGGAGCCGCCGCAGCACCAGCACCATGACGACGACGGTCAGGATCTCCACCAGCAGCTGCGTCAGCGCCACGTCCGCCGCGCCGAGCGAGTAGAACCACAGCGCCACGGTGAACCCGACGATCCCCGCGGCGATCACGGCGCCGAGCCGGGTCCGGGAGGCGACAGCCGCCACGACGCCCACCACGATCAGCACGGTGAGACCGACGTCGGCGACGGGGGCGCCACCGCCGAGCCCCCACTCGCCGGTGGTCAGGGCGGCGGCCAGCAGGCCCCCTCCCGCGATCACGACCAGGGGGACGGCGAGGTGGGAGGAGGGGTGGTCCGTCCGGGTGAGGTCGCCCACCCGGCGCCCCGCGGCGATCGTCGCCGACTGCGCGCGCGTGACCGCGGCGACACCCGTGAAGGGGAACAACCGGCGGTCCAGCGCCGCGTCGACCCGCACACGCTGCCACACCGCGATCGCGCCGCCCCCGACGGCGACCGCGGAGAGCAGCAGGGCGAGATTGACACCGTGCCACAGCGACAGCGGGTACAGCTCGCCCACCGCGGTTCCCGTGGCGTCCGCCGCAGCGGGCAGCACCACCGGGTCCAGCAGGCCGACGAGCAGGCCGCCGACCGCGCCGGCGACCGCGGTGGCGCCCACCGCCACCGCCATCGAGACCGTACCGCGGGCGGGCTTCAGCTCCATCGGCTGTCCCGGCAGCGTCCGGACGACGACGCGGGCGCTGTAGGCGACCGTCCCGACGCTCGCCGCCGTCGCCGCCAGTGCGATCCCCAGCCCCACCGCCGTCCCGGCCGGCGAGTGGGCCATGGCGTCGAGCACCAGCTCCTTGCTGGCGAAGCCGAGCAGCGGCGGGAGCCCCGCCATGCCCGCCACGCCCAGGACCGCCATCGCGGAGGTCCACGGCATGGCTCGTGCCAGGCCGTGCAGCTCACGGATGTCCCGGGTGCCGGCGCGCTTCTCGACGAGGCCGACGTACATGAAGCCGGACGACTTGAACAGGGCGTGCGCCACCACGTGCAGCGCGGCGGCGGTGAGCGCCTCGGGGGTGCCTACACCGATCACCGCGACCAGCAGGCCCAGTTGGCTGACGGTCGAGTAGGCGAACAGCTCCTTGAGGTCGGTCCGCTGCAGCGCGAAGACGGCGCCCATGATCGCGGTCCCGAGACCGACGGTCACCAGGATCGTCGGCCACACCCAGGTGGCGGACGCGGCCTCGGAGAACCGCATCAGCAGGTAGATCCCGGCCTTCACCATGGCCGCCGCGTGCAGATAGGCGCTGACCGGCGCCGGGGCGACCATCGCGTCCGGGAGCCACGCGTGGAAGGGGAACTGCGCGGACTTCGTCATCGCCGCGAGTGCCACCAGCGCCGCGACGATCCCCGCGAAGAGCGGGTCCTCGCGCCACACCGGGTCGTTCAGCACGGCGGTCAACTCGGTGGTGCCGGTGCGGACCACGAGAGCGGTCACCGCGCCGAGCAGCGCGAGGCCGCCGCCGGCGGTCACCAGCAGGGTGCGGCCCGCCGGGGCCGCAGCGTCGGGGGAGGACCGCAGGATCAGCAGGTAGGAGCAGAGGGTGGTGAGCTCCCACGCCACGAACATCACCACGATGTCGTCGGCGAGGACCAGGGCGAGCATCGCGAAGGCGAAGAACGCCATGAGCAGGTAGAAGCCCGGCGCCTTCTCCTTCACGTACGCGGCCGAGTACAGCATCACCAGGGCCCCGACGCCGAGCACCACCAGGGCGAAGAGGAAGGACAGCCCGTCGAGTTGCAGCCGCAGGGAGATGTCCGCCGCGGGAATCCAGGCGACGGACTCGGTCAGCGCGCCGCCGGTCGGGCGGAGCGTCACCAGTACCGCGGTGAGCAGGGTGAGCGCCGCGGCGACGAACCAGCCGGCCCGTCCTCCCCAGGAGCGCGCCACGGCCGGGGCGAGGGCCGCCAGCGTCGCGGCCGCGGCGAGCAGCATCATGAGCGTCATGCCGGGCACCGTCCCCGGTCGGGCGCGGCTCCCGCGGCATCAGCCGCCGCGGCGGCGGAGCGGCACGGCGGAGGGAGGTCGGAGACCACCCGTGCCTGAGCCGCACCTGTGGGAGGCGCACAGCGGAGAAGGAAGGGGAGAGGCACGGAAAGCCCTTTCGCGGTCGACAGAAGACGTCGCCGACCAGGCTTCCCGGCACACCATTTCGGACACCCTAGCCCACCAGGACCGGAGGTTCCGGGTGAGCTATCTCATGGTGTGCCGGTGGCTTCGGCGGGAACGCGACGAGGTTTCCCGCAGGTTAGCGCCCCCGGCGGCGGCGCCCGCGAACCCGGGCCGGACCCCGCCGCGTGGCCGGTGCGCGGAGGGGGCGGAAAAACGGCTGACGATCGCCTTGTGCGGTCATGGTCCGGACCGGACGTCACAGCCCTGTCACCAACGGGTCCCGTTCCTGCCCGGCCGCTGGTGGTACGGATGCCCCTTGGCATATAAACGGACGGAGGGCATGACAGGGGGATGGGACACATGGGGGAGTTCTTCACGGCCGCGCTCACGTATCCGGCCGTCATCTTCACCTTCCCCCTCCTCGTCGTCGTCGCGTACTGGCTGATCGCCGCGGTCACCGGCCTCGCCGGCGACCTCCTCGACGGCGGCGACACCGCGGAGGGGGGCTCGGCGGACACCGGAGGCTTCACCGGCGCACTCAGCGCGCTCGGCCTCGGGGGCGTTCCCGTCACCGTCGTGCTCTCCCTCGTCGTGGCCGTCTCCTGGTTCACCGCCCTGGTCGGCACCGTGCTCCTCGACGGCGTGCTGCTCCGCACCGTCGCCCTGGCGGTGGCGCTGTACACCGGCTGGCAGGCCACCTGGCTGCTGGCCCGCCCGCTGCGCCGCGCGCTCCGCACCACCTCGGCGTCCCGCAACGCCGACCTCGTCGGCCAGGTCTGCGAGGTGCGCGTGGGCTGCGCCCCGGGCCGCTTCGGGCAGGGGCTCGTCGCCCTGCCCGACGGCGGCACCGCCCTGATCGACATCCGCAGCGAGGAACCCGAACCGGTCCCGGCCGGGAGCCACGCCCTGATCTACGACTACGACGCGGCGGAGGACTTCTACCGCGTCGCCCCGGCCGGTGCCGCCGCCGACCCGCTCGGCTGAGCGCACCGCCACCCACCGGTCCCGGCCCCGCGAGCCGGCCCGCACCCGACACCACTGCAGGACCTGACCCACGAAGGACGTACCAGGATGGACACCTCCATCGGCCAGGGACTCGGCGTCCTCATCGCCGTCTCGCTGCTCATACTTTTCGTGCTGCTCTTCGCCGTCACCCGCCTCTTCCGCAAGGTCGAGCAGGGCAAGGCGCTGATCGTCTCCAAGATGCGCAAGGTCGACGTGACCTTCACCGGCACCGTCGTGCTCCCGGTGCTCCACAAGGCCGAGATCATGGACATCTCCCTCAAGGCCCTGGACATCAGCCGGGAGGGCAAGGACGGGCTGATCTGCGCGGACAACATCCGCGCCGACATCCGCATCTCGTTCTACGTCCGCGTCAACAACACCGTCGAGGACGTCATCAAGGTCGCGCAGTCCATCGGCACCGAGCGCGCCAGCAACCAGGTCACCCTCCAGGAGCTGTTCAACTCCAAGTTCTCCGAGGCGCTGAAGACCGTCGGCAAGCAGCTGGAGTTCGAGGCGCTCTACGACCGCCGCGACGAGCTGAAGCAGCGGATCATCAACGAGATCGGCCGCGACCTCAACGGGTACCGCCTGGAGGACGTCGCCGTCGACTACCTGGAGCAGACCCCGCTCGGGCACCTCGACCGCCACAACATCCTCGACGCCCAGGGCATCCGCAAGATCACCGAGCTGACCGCCGCGCAGAACATCCTCACCAACGACTTCCGTCGCAACGAGGAGAAGGAGATCACGCGGCAGAACGTCGACGCCCGCGAGGCCGTGCTGGAGCTGGAGCGCCGCCAGGCCGACGCCGAGATCAAGCAGACCCGTGAGATCGAGTCGGTCCGCGCCCGCGAGGAGGCCGAGGTCGCCCGCGTCCAGGCCGAGGAGCGGCTGCGCTCCCAGACCGCCGCGATCAAGACCGAGGAGCAGATCGGGGTCCAGAACGAGAACCGGGCCCGCGAGGTCGCCGTCGCACAGCTGAACCGCGAGCGGGTCGTCGCCGTCGAGAACGAGCGCATCGAGAAGGACCGCCAGCTGGAGGTCATCGCCCGCGAGCGCGAGACCGAGCTGCACCGCATCTCCAAGGACAAGGAGCTGGAGGGCGAGCGCCGCGAGATCGCCGACGTCATCCGCGAGCGCATCGCGGTCGAGAAGACCGTGGCGCAGCAGGAGGAGGAGATCAAGAAGCTGCGCGCCGTCGAGGAGGCCGAGCGCAACCGCCAGGCGGTCGTGATCGCCGCCGAGGCCGAGGCGCAGGAGCAGCTGGTCAAGGACATCAAGGCCGCCGAGGCCGCCGAGCAGTCCGCCGGCCACCGCGCCGCCGAGGAACTCACCATGGCCGAGGCGCGCCGCAAGGCCGCCGAGCTCGACGCGCAGGCCGCCATCCGGCTCGCCGAGGGCAAGCAGGCCGAGGCCGCGGCCGAGGGCCTCGCCGAGGCGCAGGTCCGCGAGCGGAACGCCGAGGCCATCGCCAAGGTCGGCGCCGCCGAGGCCGACGTCGACCGCCAGAAGCGCCTCGCCGAGGCCGAGGGCGTCCGCGAGCAGCTCACCGCCGAGGCCGAGGGGCTGAAGGTCAAGCTCCAGGCCGAGGCCGAGGGCATGAAGGACAAGATGCAGGCGGAGGCCGAGGGTCTCACCGAGAAGGCCGCCGCCATGGCCGCCCTCGACGCCGCCAGCCGCGAGCACGAGGAGTACCGACTGCGGCTGGAGGCGGAGAAGGAGATCCGCATCGCCGGCATCGACGTCCACCACAAGATCGCCGAGTCGCAGGCCACCCTCATCGCCACCGGCCTGGAGAACGCCAAGATCGACATCGTCGGCGGCGACTCGGTCTTCTTCGACCGGCTCGTCGGCGCCATCTCCGCCGGCCGCAGCGTCGACGCCTTCGTCGACAACTCCGAGCACACCCGGACGCTGGCCGGCAAGTGGCTCGATCCCGAGAACTCGACGTTCACCGACGACATCACCGGCATGGTCGCCGGGCTCGGTGCCGGCGGCATGCGCGACCTCACCCTCGCCGGCCTGCTCTCCGGGCTCATCTCCGGCGGCGGCGGCCACAGCGCCCAGCTCCGGGGCCTCCTCGACGCCGTCCGCGAACAGGGCCTCGCCGACACCCCGCTGTCGCAGCTGGCCACCCAGAAGCAGCTCAGCGACAGCTGACCGCCCCGAGCCGTGCCGCCCCGCCCGCACCTGGGCGCGGCGGCACGGCCCCGCGCCGCCCGGACACCCCGGCGCACCGCCCGGAGCCGAACCGGCCGTGCGCCCTGCCCCAGGAGACCCATGACCCAGGAGATGGACGCGGGCACCTACGAGGTGCTCCGGGACCGCATGAAGTCCGCCGCGGCCGACCTCGCCGGCCGCGCCCGCAGCCTCAACGACGACCGGGTCGAGACGTTCGGCGGCAGCGAACTCGCCCTGCGCACCACCGACCGCATCCGCACCGAGCACAACTGCGTCCCCCGGGACATCGTGCAGGTCCGCGGCCACCTGCTCGCCGGCTACACCGTCCGGTTCGGCCTCAAGCAGTCCACCGCCGTCAGCGACGTCTTCGGCCTGCACCGTTACCAGCCCGACGCCGAGGGCGCGCACTTCACCGCCGCTCCCGAGAGCGCGGTGCCCGGACTCCTCGACGACCCCGGTTTCGTCCGCGACTTCGAGAGCCTGTTCCGGTACTACCGCCAGGCGCAGCTGCTCCAGCTGCGGACCGTCGGCCAGCTGCTGCTCGCCGTCTTCCAGACCGGCGACCGCGTCAGCGACATCCGCGTCCTGCGCTGGCAGCTCGCCGCCGACGGCACCCCCACCTACCTCGACGCCAAGGGCGAACGCGACCACGTCTTCCCGCCCTCGCACGACTTCGAGTGGACTCTCACCGGGCGTGAGCACCACACCTCCGGCCAGCACCCCACCGTCGCCATCGACGGCGAACTCTTCGTCGACGCGGTCGGCGGCCACCTCACCGTCCGGGTCGAGGACTCCACCGACACCGGCGAGGCGATCCACAGCGAGCCGGTCGAGGCGCCGCTGCAGTCCCTCGCCGACGCGGAGATCTCCTACGCCCGCCGCGGCCCGCTCATCCTCCTGAAGGTCCTGCCCTACGGCGAGAGCGACCACCGCTACCTGGTGCACAACACCCGCACCAAGGAGGTCGTGCGGCTCGACGGCATCGGGCAGGCCTGCCACACCCTGCCCGAGGACCAGGGACTGATCTTCCCCGGCGGCTACTACATCAGCGGAGCGCCGACCGGCGCCGCCGCCCGCACCTTCGACACCGACACCACCGACCTGGAGTACAAGTCGGCCGTCCGCTCGCCCAACGGCGAGGACGTGCTGTACGTCTTCCACGCGCGGGCCGAGGGCCGCACCCTGCTGCTGCCCTACAACCTCATCCGGAAGGAGGTCGCCAACCCGATCGCCTCCCACGGCTACACGCTGTTCGAGGACGGCACCATGGTCGTCTTCCGCGCCGCCGGCGAGGAGGCGACCCGCGTCCACCCGATGCAGGTCTGGCACACCCCCTTCGTCTCCGACGCCCACGCGGCGGCCCAGCCGCAGGGCGACGGCCCGCTCGCCCGCATCGGCAACGCCGAACTGGTCCGAGGCGTCTCCGATGCGCTGACCGTCGCCCGCATGGCCGACGAACTCGCCCCCGGCACCGCCGTCTTCGAAGCCGTCGTCGCCGCCTGCACCCGGCTCGCCGAGCAGTACCACTGGCTCGGCGTCGACGGCCTCCACGGCCTCGACCAGCCGCTCGCCACCCTCCGTACCGCCGCCGAGCAGGTCATCGACGAGTACGAGCGCGTCCTCGAACTGCGCCGGCAGGCCCGCGAGGCCACCACCACCAACGACGCCGAGGTCACCGCCCTCATCCGCCGGTCCCGCGGCGAGGCGCCGAAGTCCGCCCCCCAGTGGGTCGCGCTCCTCACCGAACTCCGCCGCGCACAGGGCCGCACCGAGTCGCTCCGCGACATGCGCCACGTCGACCTCGACGCGCTCACCGCCACCGCCGAGCAGCTCTCCGACGCTCTCGCCGCCACCGGCCGCCGCGCCGTGGCCTTCCTCTCCCGCGCCGACGCCTTCGACGACGCCCACGCCGCCGTCGCCGAACTCGCCGACCGCGCAGCCGCCGCCGAGACCGTCGCGGACGCCGACCCCGTCGCCGAGGAGATCGCCGAACAGGCCGACTCGCTGCGGACCGTCACCGACGTCATCGGCGGCCTGGAGATCTCCGACGCCACCGTCCGCACCGGACTGCTGGAACGCATCGGCGAGGTCATGGGAGCGGTCAACCGCGCCCACGCCGTGCTCGACCGCCGCCGCCGGGAACTGCTGGAGACCGAGGGCCGCGCCGAGTTCGCCGCCGAGTACGCCCTCCTCGGCCAGGCCGTCTCCGGCGCCCTCGCCGCCGCCACCACCCCCGAGGAGTGCGACGAGCAGCTCGGCCGGCTGCTGCTCCAGCTGGAGAACCTCGAATCCCGCTTCGGCGCCTTCGACGACTACCTCGCCCAACTCACCGAGCAGCGCGAGGAGATCTACGAGACCTTCTCCGCCCGCAAGCAGGCGCAGCTCGACGAGCGGGCCCGCCACGCGGAACGCCTCACCGAGTCCGCCAACCGCATCCTCTCCACCGTCGAGCGCCGCACCGCCTCCCTCGGCAGCCTCGACGAGATCAACGCCTACTTCGCCACCGACCCGCTGGTCGAGCGGGTGCGCGGCGCGGCCGCCGAGCTCCGCTCCACCGGGGAGACGGTCCGCGCGGAGGAGCTGGAGGGCCGCGTCAAGGCACTCCGCCAGGAGGCGGGCCGCGCCCTGCGCGACCGCGCCGACCTCTACGGCGCCGACGGCAGCGTCCGGCTCGGCCGCCACCGCTTCGGCGTCAACACCCAGCCCATCGACCTCACCCTCGTCCCGCAGGACGGCGCCCTGGCCTTCGCCGTCACCGGCACCGACTACCGGGCCCGGGTCACCGACCCGGCGTTCGCCGCCACCGCGGAGTTCTGGGACCAGCCGCTGGCATCGGAGTCGCCGGAGGTCTACCGTGCGGAGCACCTCGCCGCGACCGTCCTCGCCGAGACCGACCCGGCACGGCTCGCCACCGCCGCGGCCGACGACCAGCTGATCGCCCTGGTACGGGAGTTCGCCGGCGCCGCCTACGACGAGGGCTACGACCGCGGCGTCCACGACCACGACGCCGCCGCCATCCTGGCGACCCTGCTGCGGCTGCGCGACGGTGCCGGCCTCCTGCGCTACACCCCCGAGGCCCGCGCCGCCGCCCAACTCACCTGGGCCTTCGGCACGGACACCGAGCGGGCCACCGCCTACCGCACCCGCGCCCGCTCCCTCGCCCGGGCACGCGCCGCGTTCGGGACCACCGCCGCCGTGACCGACCTGGCCAACGAACTCGCCCGACACATCACGGACTTCCTCACCGAGGCAGGGCTCCCCGCCGCGCTCACCCCCGGCACCACGGCAGCCGCCGGCGACTACCTCTTCGAGGAACTCGCCCTCGGCGGGGAAGAGTTCATAGCCGGGAGCCTGGCGCGCGAACTGCTCGGCGACTTCCGCAGCACCCTGGGACGCGACGGCAGCGAAGAGCTGGCCGCCGACGCCGCAGCCCTCGGCAACGACCTCACCGCCCGCCACCAGCTGGTGGCCGCCTGGCTCGCCGCCTACGCAGAGTCCGCGGGGCGCCCCGTCGACGACCTCGCCGAAGCCGTCGCCCTCCAGCTCTGCGACGGCACCCTCGCCCACCGCCACAACGACGCGCCGCTGCACACCGCAACCACCGGGCTGCTCGGCACCCACCCCCGCGTCCTGGGCGGCGAACTCACCCTGCGCGTCGACGAGTTCCTCGCCCGAACCACCGCCTTCCGCACGGTCCGCGTCCCCGCGCACCGCGCCTACACCCGGCAGCGCAACGCGCTGCTGGAGGCGGAACGCGGCCGGCTGCGCCTGGAGGCCTACCGGCCCCAGGTCATGTCCACCTTCGTCCGCAACCGGCTCATCGACGAGGTCTACCTGCCGCTCATCGGCGACAACCTCGCCAAACAACTCGGCACCACCGGCGAGGACCGCCGCACCGACAGCCAGGGGCTGCTCCTGCTGCTCTCCCCGCCCGGCTACGGCAAGACGACGCTCATGGAGTACGTCGCCGCCCGCCTCGGACTCGTCCTCGTCAAGGTCGACGGCCCGGCGCTGGGGTACGGCACCACCTCCCTCGACCCGGCCGCCGCCCCCGACGCGGCGGCCCGCCGGGAGGTCGAGAAGATCAACTTCGGCCTGGAGATGGGCAACAACGTCTTCCTCTACCTGGACGACATCCAGCACTGCTCACCGGAACTGCTCCAGCGCTTCATCCCGCTGTGCGACGCCCAGCGCCGCATCGACGGTGTCCGCGCCGACGGCACCGCCACCACCTTCGACCTGCGCGGCAAGCGGTTCGCGATCTGCATGGCCGGCAACCCCTTCACCGGGGGCGGCACCCGGTTCCGCGTCCCCGACATGCTCGCCAACCGCGCCGACGTCTGGAACCTGGGCGACGTGCTCTCCGGTCGCGAGGAGCAGTTCGCCCTCAGCCACATCGAGAACGCGCTCACCTCCAACCCGGTGCTCGCGCCCCTGGCCGCCCGGGAACGCGGCGACGTGGACCTCCTGGTCCGCATGGCCCGCGGCGACGACTCGGTCTCCGCCGACCGCCTCTCGCACCCCTACAGCGCCGCCGACCTGGAACAGATCACCTCGGTGCTCGCCAAGCTGCTCCACATCCAGCGCACCACCCTCAAGGTCAACGCCGCCTACATCCACTCGGCGACCCAGGACGACGCGCACCGGACCGAACCGCCGTTCCTGCTCCAGGGCTCCTACCGGAACACCAACCGGCTCGCCGAGCGCGTCGTCCCGGTGATGACGGAGGAGGAGGTGGAGTCCGCCATCGACGACCACTACCTCGCGGAGGCCCAGACCCTCACCCGGGGGGCGGAGGCCAACCTGCTGAAACTCGCGGAGCTGCGCGGCCGGATGACCGAGGAGCAGCGGCAGCGCTGGTCCGACATCCGGCAGGCGTTCCGGCCCTCCTGAGCGGCCGTTCGCGCCGACGCGGAGGCGGCGCGGGCCGCTGCCGCTTGCCGCTGCCGTGGCGCTGCGCCGCGGTGGGGCGGGCGGGGCCGCGCTCGGCCGTGCGGCAACGGGAAGGCCCCGGCGGACGGGGGCTCACGGCCCGTCGTCCGCCGGGGCCCGCCCGGCCGGCACCGGCTCAGTTCACCAGCCGCAGACTGTTGGTGATCTTGTCGAGGGTCTCCTCGTCCAACGCGTCCTCCACGTCGGCGTCCAGGATCGCCAGCCACACCTGCACGTCGTGCGCGCTGTCGAGGTACGCGATCGAGACGACCGTGGCGTTGGTGGCGTAGCACTCCGGGTCCTGCTCGTCCGTGAGCTCGAAACCGGTCAGCTCCCCGACCGCGATGTGCCCCTCGAACCCCTGGTCGTTGCTGAACGGCTCGGCGTCGCTGATCTCCAGCTCGCCGGTGAAGGTCGGGTCGTAGACCGCGCGGGCGTACTCCAGCGCCTGGCTCTCCGCGGCCTCCGCTGTGCCGCTGGCCCCCCGGGCACCGGTGGCCGCCAGGACGCCGCGGCTGGAGCTGCCGCCGCAGATCCCCTCGTGGAGGACGGCCGCGCCGCGGGCCACGTACAGCAGCTCCTCCTCCTCGCCGTCCTCGTTGACGACGACGGGCCGCCACTGGACGTAGCTCTCTGGATCGGCCACCAGCCACTCGTCACCGCTCGGCACGTCGTAGGCCAGGTCGCGGTCGAGGAGTGCCTGCACCTGCCAGTCGTCGTCCACGACGGGGTCGGTCACCGGCCCGGTCCCGCCGCGGGGGTCGTCGCCGCCGTCCTCCTCGCCGTCCGGCTCCTCCTCGGGCTCGTCCTCCGCCGGCTCCTCGCCGTCGCCGGCCCCCGCCGCGCCCTCGTCGCCGGAGTCGCCGTCGCCCGGTCCGGCGACCGTGGTCCCGCCACCGTCGGAGTCCCCGGTCAGCAGCACCCCGGCGACGGTCGTACCCGCCACCATCGCCACCGCGGCGACGACCGCCAGCGCCATCTTGGCGCCGTGCGACAGGCCCCGACCGCTCTTCGCGTTCTCCGCGGCGGGCACCAGCGTGGCGTCGGGCCCCGGGTGCCCGGAGTACTCCGGCCTGCCGTACGGGCCGCCGGAAGGCGGCGTGTGGTTCGGGCCCTCGGTCATGTCCTGCTCCCCCTGGGGATGTTGCCGGCCCGGCATCGTACCGGGCCCGTCGGTGGTCAGCTCGTACGGAAGTGGCGGAGGCTGTCGGTGATGGTGGCGAGGGTGTCGTCGTCGAGGGCGTCGTCCACCTCCCGCTCCAGCACCGCGAACCACACCTGCACGTCGGCCGATCCATCCAGGTAGGCCACCGCGACCACGGCGGCGCTGGTCGCGGCGCACTCCGGGTCGGCGTCCTCGGCCGGCTCGAAGCCCGTGACCAGACCCGTGGCGATGTGCCCCTCGAACCCCTGCGCGTTGCTGAAGGGCTCCGCGTCGACGAGCGTGTACTCACCCGTGGTGTCGGGGTCGAAGATGCCGTTGACGTAGACGTGGGCGACGCCCTCCGCCGCGTCCGCGGTGCCGGTGGCCCCCCGGGCCCCCGTGACCGCGGTCACCGCGCGGCTGTTGTAGCGCCCGCAGGCCGCGTCGTTGAACAGCGCCGTGCCGCGTCCCACGAACTCCGGGGTCGTGAAGCCGTCCTCGTCCTCGGGCTCCTTCGAGCCCCAGCCCAGAATCGTGTCGGGGGAGCGGACGTCCCACTCGTCGGTGTCGGGCACGTCGTAGACCACGTCCCGGTCGGCCAGGTACTGCACCTGCCAGCCGTCGCCCGAGACGGGCTCCTGGCGGTTGCCCGTGGGGCCGCGCGGGTCGGCGGGCTTCTCCTCGTCCTCCCCGTCGGGGTCGTCCTCCCCGGCGCCGTCCTCGCCGCCCGCGCCCGGCTCGTCGCCGTCCGCCTCGTCCTCGGCGTCGGTGCCCTCGCTGCCTTCGTCGCTGCCTTCGTCGCTGCCCGGGCCCGCGGCGACGGGCGGTGGCGTGTTCTCGCCCCCGTCGCGGCTGAGGAGCACGCCGCCGACGGTCGTGCCGGCGACCATCAGCGTCGCGGCGGCTATCGCCAGCGACATCTTCGTGCGGTGCGACCGGCCGCCGCCGTCGCTCGCCGCGCTCAACTGCGCGGTGTGCTCGCCCGGGCCGCCCCAGTGACCGGCGCCCGTTGCGCCGTAAGGGCCTGCGGTCGGCGACGCGGGCGTCGCCGGCCCCTCGTCACGGGGCGGGTCGTCCCCCGCGGGTGGCTGCGGTCCGTGGCTCACGAGCGTTCCTCTCGCCGGCTGGCTGTGTGGTCGACGGCCGGCGGCAGGCTCACCGTCGTCCCTCGGGACGCCCCCCGGCGCGTGGCTGGATTCAGACTGCCACGAGACCGGCCGTTCACCCCCGGCAGCCCCCAGGCTGTTCCGCAGCCGTTACTGATCCACGACCTCGGCGCAGCGCGCCGCTGTGCGGGGCGGCCTCGGCGCGGCCGCCCCGCTGCGGTGCCTCACCGGCAGACGTTCTCACCGGCAGACGTTCTCACCGGCCGACCTTCTCACCGACCGCCGGCGCCCGTCGGCGCGACGACCGCCGGCGACCACCCGCCCGCGGCTACCGGTGACGCAGGGACCGGCCCTCGGCGATCACGGCGAGCATCGCGAGCCGCCGATCGAGCACGTCCGCCCCGCGTTCCGTGAGATACGCCAGGTCGGCGCTGGTGGACGACATCAGCAGCGTGTCGGCCTGCCTGCCGGTGTCCTCGGGGGCGGCGATGGTCCAGTCGAGGCTGCGACCTCTGGTCCAGTTGTCCCGGCCCGGATTGGAGGCGCCGACAAGATGCCCGAGGGGGAGGCGGTCGCCCAGGCCCCGGGTGAGCAGACCGCGGGCGGCCCACACGTTCCTGCCCTCCACGACCGCACCGTCCGGTGCGTCGATGCGCCAGGTGTGCTTCAGCCGCCGGTGCGACGCCGGGACCCTGGTGACGGTGCCGAGGGTGCTGCCGCGGTCGTCGACCGCGGTGTACGTCAGGCTGCCGTCGTCGGCCGCTTCGGGTTCGAGGGCACGGCAGATCGGACGTAGATGGTCGGGATCGGTGAACAGGCCGAAGGCGCCCTCCGCGGGCTCCCCGTCGACCTGCTGATCGACGAACGCGGTGACTTCCCACTTCGGCAGGGTCCCCCGGTCGGTTGTCGCGAAGACCACGGTTGACCCCGGACAGGTCCGAGGCACCCCCGGCTCCACCATGAACCCGCCACGGTCCCCGGCTGCACAGAACTTCCTGATCTCCCGCCAGTCCAGGGTGGCCGGGGCCGGTCCCTTCGAAGGCCTTCTCTTCTTGCCGAACACCCTGGTTTCCCTCCGGTGGTGTGCCTCTCAGGGCCGGGACAGAGCGCCGCCCGCGCCCTTCCGGCTCCGGTGCGCCGTGTCGTGCGGTACCCGCCGAGTGAAGATCCCGGCGTCCGCGTCAGCTCGAGCCCAGGTGCAGTGACCGTCCCTCCGCGATGACAGCCAGTAGCGCGAGGCGCCGGTCGAGTGTCGCCGGACCCTGGTCCGTGACGCTGGCGAAGTCCGCGCTGCACGATTGCATGACGAACGTCTTGTGGGCGCGCTTGCTGTTGTCCGCCGGATCGATCCAGAACAGCCTTCGGCCTCGTGGCCCGCCGTCGGTGCCAGTGCCCTCTTCCAGGGCGCCGAAGAGCTGGTTGAGTGGGTTCAAGATCTCGCGAGCCGCCAGATGGTGCGCCTGCTTGGTGGCGCGGGAGTTCCTGCCGTGAATGACCTGGCCCGCCGGGGTGTCGATACGCCACGTGTGCTTGAAGAGTCGGTGACTTGGCGGCACCTTGGTCAGGGTGCCTATGGTCCTGCCCTGGTCGTCCGTGGCGGTGTAGACAAGGCTGCCGTCCTTACCGGCGTCGGGCTCGAGGAGCCGGCAGATCGGCCGGAGGTGCTCCGGGTCGGTGAACAGCCCGAATGCTCCGTCCACCTTGTCGCCTTCCACAGGCTGGTCCACAAAACCCACCAGCCCCCACTTCTGGAGATATCCTTTCGGAAGAATTGCCCAGATCGGTGTGAGCCCCGCGCATCGCTGACGCATATCGGGGCTGATCGCCGTCGAGCCCG
Source organism: Streptomyces lonarensis (assembly GCF_012033735.1). Taxonomy (GTDB): domain Bacteria; phylum Actinomycetota; class Actinomycetes; order Streptomycetales; family Streptomycetaceae; genus Streptomyces; species Streptomyces lonarensis. The sequence continues at coordinate 44,584 of NZ_JAAVJD010000011.1, forward strand.
CGTACGGAGCCGCTGAGAACCTCCGGATATCACGCCAGTCCAGAGTGGCCGTCAGTGGCCCCTCGTCCTGCTTCTTCTTCTTGCCGAACACCCTGATCTCCTCCCGGTGGTGTGCTTCTGGCGGCCGGGGCAGGAGCGGCGCCCGCGCCCTTCCGGCTCCGGTGCGCCGTGTCGTGCGGTACCCGCCGAGTGAAGATCCCGGCGTCCGCGTCACCTCGAGGCCAGGTGCAGTGACCGTCCCTCCGCGATGACAGCCAGCAGCGCGAGGCGCCGGTCGAGTGTCGCCGGACCCTGGTCCGTGACGCTGGCGAAGTCCGCGCTGCACGATTGCATGACGAACGTCTTGTGGGCGCGCTTGCTGTTGTCCGCCGGATCGATCCAGAACAGCCTTCGGCCTCGTGGCCCGCCGTCGGTGCCAGTGCCCTCTTCCAGGGCGCCGAAGAGCTGGTTGAGTGGGTTCAAGATCTCGCGAGCCGCCAGATGGTGCGCCTGCTTGGTGGCGCGGGAGTTCCTGCCGTGAATGACCTGGCCCGCCGGGGTGTCGATACGCCACGTGTGCTTGAAGAGTCGGTGACTTGGCGGCACCTTGGTCAGGGTGCCTATGGTCCTGCCCTGGTCGTCCGTGGCGGTGTAGACAAGGCTGCCGTCCTTACCGGCGTCGGGCTCGAGGAGCCGGCAGATCGGCCGGAGGTGCTCCGGGTCGGTGAACAGCCCGAATGCTCCGTCAGCCTTCTCCCCCTCGACCTCCTGGTCGACGAAAGCCACCAACGCCCATTTCAGCGTGTGACCCTTGGGGGTCTTCGCCCAGACGGAGTTCAGGCCCGCGCAGCGATGGTACATATCCGGGCTGATGCCGTACGAGGCACCGAAAGGCGCCGCGGTGAACCTGCGGATGTCTCGCCAGTCCAGAGTGGCCGTCAGCGGTCCCTCGTCCTGCTTCTTCTTGCCGAACACAGCATTCCCTCCCCACAGGGACTCCCAGTGGAGCCCTGCCTCTCGCCGCCCCCTCCGGAGAGACGGCGGATCGGCTCGGCGAACATACCCCGCGCCGCGCCACCACTCGGTGGTGCCGCCGAGTGAGGTGCTCACACCGGTGGCCTCGGTGGCTTGAGGTCGAGGGAACGGGCCTCGCCGATGACGGCGAGTAGCGCGAGTCGGCGGTCGAGCAGCCCGGCCCCCTGGTCTGTGAGACGGGCGAAGTCAGCGCTGGTCGAGGACATCAGGTACGTGGTGTTCGCGCGTCTGCTGTCGTCGGCCGGATCGACCCAGCAGAGCTCACGGCCCCGGTTGCCCGTGGCCCAACTGCTGTCGTCGGCCCCACCGACCACGTAGTTGAGGGGATTCAGGTAGCCACGCGCTTCGCGGACGTGCCGTTGCTTCGTCGCCCACGCGTTTCTGCCCTGGACACTGAGTCCGTCCCGGGTGGTGATCCGCCACGTGTGCTTGAAGGGCCGCCGGGCGGGCGCCACCTTGGTGATGGTGCCGATGGTCTCGCCGCGCTCGTCGGTGGCGGTGTACCGAAGGCCGCCGTCGCCGTCACTGTCGGGTTCGAGCAGCCGGCAGATCGGTCGTTGGTACTCCGGGTCGCTGAACAGGCCGAACGCCCCGTCGACCTTGGCCCCCACCACGGGCGCATCCACGAAGGCCGCCAAACCCCATCGGGGGACCAAGCCTTTCGCGGTGGTGGCCCAGACCGGCGTGAGGCCGGCGCATCGTCGGCGCAGCACATCGGTGATGCCGACATCACCACCACCAGGTGCTGCCGAGAACATCCGTATGTCACGCCAGTCGAGCGTCGCTACCAGCGGCCGGTGCTCGTGCCGCTTCTTACCGAACAATGAGAGCTCCGCTGCCGGCTCGGTCGGGCCGGCGTTCGGACCCCGTCGACACCCTAGTCCGGCAGGCTCCTCCCGCATTCCCGGCGTATCCGCCTGTGCGGCGGCAAAGGAGGGGCTACACGGACGTCGCCGGGGGCATGGGCGGTCGAGGTGCTCAGGGCCGAGCGGCAGCCCCGGGGCCGTCGCCCAGGGCGCCGGAGGGGCCGCGGAACACAACGCCGGACGGCCCGAGCCGCTCGCGCTGAGGAGCTCTCGGGAGCGGCGAGCTCCAGGAAGGGTGTGCCCGGCTACGGCGAGAGACCTCTTCGACTCGCCGGCTGTTCTGCTTCCTCCCCGCGAGTTGCCGAGGTATCCGACGAGAGAGTTGCACCGCGCGTGCAAACGGTGCTCGCGGGTTCATCTCCATGCCGACTCGGAATGCGCGGGTGTCGGGCGTGTGGGGAAGCGGGCCCGTCGTTTCGAAGTCCACACCTGTCCGGTCGTGGCATCGAACTCCAACTTCTGCGTAGAGGGGGTTGCTCGGGGTGCGGCCGCGTCGAACAGGCAGCCGGAAGGGGGCGGTGGGTGTCCGCCGCGCGACAACCCAGAGCTGGAGCTCGCGCTCGCGCGTCGGCGGGCGAACACCCCCAACTCGCGCGGTCGTTCATTTGCGAGTAATACGTCTCAAGAGCTGTTCAAGGCCGCTGCTCCGCACCGACGGGAGTCGCGTCTCGGCCTCGGCGTATCCAGCCGCAGGCAGGGGTCCGCGGCCTGGTGTCGAAGGCGTCACGGGGCCACTCCCGTGGATCCGTGACCCCGGAGGTCGACGCATCAACCGTGTTGCAGGGGAACGTCCCCGCGAGGTTCTCCCACGAGAGCGGCAAGCCTGCGGAGTCGGCCCGGCCACCCTCGCCGATCGTCCGAAGTCTGCTACCGGAATGTTCCGTGATCTCGTTCCGGGTGTCCCGTGAGAACGGCCGACAAGCGTCACCACAGTGTCGGGGCGCCCCTACAATGGCCGCGTCGCCCGGGGGAGGGGCGGGGGAGAAGCGACGGGTGCTTGCGCGGCTGAGGGGGGGAGTCCGGTAGGGGTGCTCGGGTGCAGCTGCCGAACTCCGCCTGGCCGTTGTTCCTCCGTTTCGCCGCCTGGTAGCGTCATGGCGACTTGCGAGTAATTCTGTTCAGCACACGGTCGGCGGCTCGCGAGCTCGGATATGCCGGTTGACCGTCAAGTGCTGTGAATACCACGGGGGTGGTGGCGTGAAGACCCAGGACCGTTCGTCTGCGATCGCCAAGAAGTCGGTCGCGGCCGGACCGGCGATGGGTGATCGGCTGCCGGTGCCGCCGCGGGAGCGGAAACCCGCGCTCGCCGCGCTCGCCGTGCTGTTGATCCTCGTCGGGGCCCTCGGTGCCACCACGCTCGTGATCCAGGCCGGCGACCGGGTCGAGGCGGTGAAGATCACCGAGCGCGTCCCCGCGGGCCAGCCGGTGCCCGAGAGCGCCATCGCCGCGGTGCTCGTGGCGGAGGACCCTGCCGTCAACTACGTCCCGTGGAGCTCCCGTTCGCAGTTGGAGCAGGACTACATCCCCAGCGTCGACCTCGTTCCGGGGACGGTCCTGGTGGGCGAGATGCTGACCAACGAGGAGACGCTCGGCAGCGATCAGGTGCTGGTCGGCCTCAGCCTCTCCGCGGGCCGCTACCCCTCCGGGCTGAGCACCGGGGAGACGGTGGCCGCCTACCACGTCGGCCGCGACAGCGGCGAGGGCGAGACCGTCACCGGCCCGACCGGCACGCTGGTCGACCGGGCACGGGTCCACACCGTGGAAGGCGCCGCGAGCGGCGGGGACCGGCTCGTCACGCTCCGGGTCTCGGCCTCCGACGCGGCGGACCTCGCGCGGGCGGGCGCAACCGGCGACGTCACCCTCGTCGTCGTCCCCGGCAGCGCCGACTGAACCACGCCGGCTGAACCACGCCGACGGAACCACGCCGGCTGAACCACGGCCGGTCCACGACCGGCCGGAACGCGACCCGGCAACGGGACGGCGGGCACCGGCCGGTGCCCGGTCCCACCGCGCACCACACCACCGACGACAGGCCGGGGCGAGCACCCGACCGAGGGGCTGAAGCAGAGACATGGCGCTCATCGCAGTGGCGGCCGACAAGGGGTCGCCGGGAGCCACCACCACCGCCGTGGCCCTCGCCGCGCTGTGGCCGCGGCGCGCGCTGCTGGCCGAGGTGGACCCCGCCGGCGGCGACCTCGTCTACCGCTCCGCCCGGGAGGACGGCCGCCCGCTCGACCCCGGGACGGGCCTGCTGTCGCTGGCCGCCACGGCCCGCCGCGGCATCGCCGCCGAGCAGCTGTGGGACCACTCGCAGCGCGTCTCCGGTGGGCTCGACGTCATCGTCGGCCTGACCTCCTCCGACCAGGGCACCGGCGTCTCCGGCCAGTTCGGGGCGCTCGGCAAGGCGTTCGCCGAACTGGCCCGCTCCCCGCACGAGGAGGCCGCGGCCGATGTCGTCGCCGACTGCGGGCGACTCGGCCCGGACTCGCCCGCGCTGGCGCTGCTGCCCCACGCGGCCGTGGTGCTGCTCGTCACCCGCACCCAGCCCGAGAACCTCGCGCACACCCGGGAACGCGCCCTCGCCCTCAGCGCCCGACTCCACGGGCAGCACCGCGGCGCCGCGCAGCACGGCCGGCCGCCGATCGGGCTGCTGCTGGTCACCGACCCCTCCCAGGGCGGCCGGATCGCCGGTCAGGTCAACGAGATGCTGACCGCCGCCGGCAGCGGCACGCGTGTCGCGGGCCTGGTCGCCGAGGACGCAGCGGGCGCTGACCAGTTGGCGGGCCGCCGCCGCGGCCGGGTCGACAAGTCCCTGCTGGTGCGGTCGGCCCGCAAGGTCGTCGCCGACCTCCACCAGACCTACCGTGAACTCGCCCCCGCCGTCACCGGTGCCCACGGAACGCTGCCCCCGCCGCAGCCCGCCGGCGGTGCCGCCGCGCCGCCGTCCCACGGCCACGCGCCGGTGCCGCCGCAGTACGGCGCGCAGGGCCCCCACGCGCCCGCGCCCGCGCCGCCCGGCGGTCCCTGGCCCCCGCCGACCATGCCCCCCGCGGGCGGCGGCTACGGCTACCCGTCGAGCGGCGGGTACGGCTACCCCGCCCCGGGTGACGACCCGCACGGAGGCCGTCGATGACCGACGTCAACCACCAGCTGGTCAAGCGGTTCCGGCAGGACGCCGGCGACCGCATCGCCGAGCAGCGCCGCATCGACCAGGCCGGCGGCCTCCGGGCCATGACCCCCGAGGACGAGCGCCACTACGCGCGCGCCGTCATCGCCCAGGTCCTGGAGGATTACGTCCGCGAGGAGATCTCCCAGGGCCGGGCGCCGCTGGACGCGCAGGCCGAGGAGGACTACGCCGCGGCGGTGCACGCCGCGCTCTTCGGCGTCGGCAGGCTGCAACCGCTCCTCGACAACCCCGAGGTCGAGAACATCGACATCAACGGGTGCGACCAGGTCTTCGTCGGCTACGCCGACGGCCGGGAGGAACGCAGCGAGCCCGTCGCGGAGACCGACGAGGAACTCATCGAACTCATCCAGGTCCTGGGCGCCTACTCCGGTCTGTCCTCGCGCCCGTTCGACGCCGCCAACCCGCAGCTGGACCTGCGGCTCCCCGACGGCTCGCGGCTCTCCGCCGTCATGGACGTCACCCGGCGGCCCGCGCTGTCCATCCGGCGCGCCCGCCTCGGGAAGGTCTTCCTCGCGGACCTCGTCGGCAACGGCACCGTCACCCCCGAGATGGGCCGCTTTCTGGTCGCGGCGGTCCGCGCCCGCAAGAACATCATGATCGCGGGCTCCACCAACGCGGGGAAGACCACACTGCTGCGGGCGCTGGCCAACGAGATCCCCGCCGACGAGCGACTCATCACCGTCGAGCGCGCCCTGGAGCTCGGACTGGACCAGTTCCCCGAACTCCACCCCAACGTGGTGGCGTTCGAGGAGCGGCTGCCCAACTCCGAGGGCCAGGGCTACATCTCCATGGCGGAACTCGTCCGCCGCTCGCTGCGCATGAACCCCTCCCGGGTCATCGTCGGCGAGGTGCTCGGCGACGAGATCGTCACCATGCTCAACGCCATGTCGCAGGGGAACGACGGCTCGCTCTCCACCATCCACGCCAACAGCTCGGCGGAGGTCTTCAACCGGATCTCCACCTACGCGCTCCAGGCCAACGAGCGGCTCCCCATCGAGGCGAGCCAGATGCTGATCGCCGGCGCCGTCAACTTCGTCGTCTTCATCCACCGCCGCAACAACTACGCCACCGGCGGGCGGCTGCAGCGGCTCGTCACCTCCGTGCGCGAGGTCAACGGCGTCGACGGCCGGGTGTTGTCCAGCGAGGTCTTCGCCGAGGGGGCCGACGGCGTGCCGCGCGCGCACGCCGCCATCTCCTGCGCCGACGAACTCGCCGCCTTCGGCTACCAGCCAGGGTGGGGGTGAGCCGGCCGTGCCCACCACCGGGATTCTCGCGCCGCAGACCCTGCTCGCGCTCGCCTGCGGCGTCGCCGCGGGCGGCGGTGTCGCCCTGCTGATCGTCGCCCTCCGCGGGCTGCCGCCGCGCACCGCCGACGAGATCGCCCGCGACGAACGCCGCCGCGCCGAGATCGCCCGGTTCCTCGGGCAGCGCTCCATGGTCGCCGTCCTGCTCGCGGTGGCGGTGCTCGTCGTCACCGGCTGGCCGGTCGCAGCGCTGGCGGCGGCGCTGCTGACGTTCGTGTGGGACAAGCTCTTCGGCGGCGCGGCGGAGGAACGCGCCGCCATGGCACGCGTCGAGGCGCTCGCCTCCTGGACGGAGTCGCTCCGCGACACCATCGCCGGCGCGGTCGGGCTGGAGCAGGCCATCCCCGCCTCCGCACGCGCGGCTGCCCCCGCGCTCCGGGAGCCCCTGAACAACCTCGTGGACCGCCTGCGGTCGCGGACCACCCTCCCCGACGCGCTCCAGGAGTTCGCCGAGGAACTCGACGACTCCTCCGCCGACATCATCATCGCCTCGCTCATCCTCAACGCGCGGCTGCGCGGCCCCGGGCTGCGCGAGGTGCTGGGGGCGCTCGCCAAGTCCGCACGCGAGGAGGTGGAGATGAGGCAGCGGGTCTCCGCGCAGCGCGCCTCGACCCGTCGCAGCGTGCAGATCGTCGTCGCCGTCAGCCTCGCCTTCCCCGTCGGCCTCTCGCTCTTCAACTCCGCCTACGTCGAGCCCTACGGCGACGCGGTCGGGCAGCTCGTACTCGGCCTGGTGTGCCTCCTGTTCGGCCTCGGCTTCTGGTGGATGCGCAGCCTCTCCCGCATCGAGGTGCCCGACCGCTTCATGGTGCGGCCCGCGCCCGCCGGCCGCGCCCGTGAGGCGCAGGACGCCGGCGCCACCGCGCCCGCCCGCGGCCAGGGCCCGGTGATGCGGCGATGAACTCCACGGTCACCTCCGCGGTCGTCGTCGGCGCCGTCCTCGGCCTCGGCCTGTACACGCTGATCCGGGCGCTGATGCCCACCCGCCGCGGTGCGGTCCTCACCATCCACCGGGTGGACGCGGTCCGGGCGCGCGGCGGCCACGCCTCCTTCACCGTCCCCGCCCCCCGTCCCGCCGGCGGTGACCAGCGCCGCTCCCGCCTCGACGTGCTGCGCGACCGCGCCGGCGAGTGGCTGGCCGAGGCGTACCTGCGGCGCGGCTGGGTGCAGCGGTCGCTCCGTGCCGACCTGGCGCTGCTGGGGCGCAGCTGGGAGAACTTCCTCGCGACCAAGCTCGGGCTGGCCGCCGTCGGCCTGGTCTTCGGCCCGGCCGTCTTCACCGGGGTCCACCTCCTCGGCATCGGTGAGAGCCCCTTCATCCCGGTGTGGCTCTCGCTCGCCTTCGCCGGCCTGTTCTTCTTCCTCCCCGACCTGGAGGTGCGGCGGGACGCCGCCGCCAAGCGCAGGGACTTCCGGCGGGTGGTCGCCGCCTACCTCGACCTGGTCGCCATGAGCCTGGCCGGCGGCCGGGGACTGCCGGAGGCGCTGAAGGCCGCCTCCGAGGTCAGCGACGGGTGGGCGCTGGTCAGAATCCGCACCGCCCTCGCCGACGCCCGGATCACCGGCATCACCCAGTGGCAGGCCCTCGGTAAGCTCGGGGACGAGGTGGGGGTCGAGGAACTGCGCGACCTCTCCAACTCCCTCGCCCTGGTCGCCGACGACGGCGCCAAGGTCCGCGACAGCCTCGGGGCACGCGCCGAGACCATGCGCGGCAGGGAGATGGCGGAGATCGAGGGCGGCGCGGGCGAGAAGTCCCAGTCCATGCTCATCGCCCAGCTGCTGCTCTGCGCGGGGTTCCTGGTTTTTCTCATCTATCCGGCAGGCATGCGGGTCTTCGGCGGATTCTGACGCCGGCCCGGAACGGGAAAGGAAACGACATGCGTCACTCCACGGGGTTCTCGCACCCCGCGATCGGGTACCTACAGGCCGCGCTGCGCACCCGACTCCAGCGCGCCCGTGCGGAGGAGGACCGCGGTGCGTCGGCCATCGAATGGGTCGTCATCGCCGCCGTGGTCGTCGGCATCGTGCTCGCCGTCGGCTTCGTGATCTCCAGCGCGCTCACCTCCAAGGCCACCGACGTGCAGAACTGCATCGCCGGCGCCACCGACCAGAGCGGCTCCTGCTAGTGCCGCCACCGGTCACCGCCCCGCGCCGAAGATCAGGAAGAACATGATCGGCGTCAGCATCACGAACTCGACGGCGGAGGCCCCCGAGTCGTCGCGC
>NZ_JAAVJD010000120.1:0-11218 GCF_012033735.1 Streptomyces lonarensis
CCCCCCCCCCCCCCCCCCCCCCCCCCCCGCCGGTCAGCAGTGGCGACACCCCCGCACTCCCCCGCACCGCCCCCGCACGGCGGCACCCCTCCCCGGCAGCACGCGGGCGTGCGCCCACCGCGCCACGCGCCGCGCTGACCGGCACACCGGCGGCGCATCAGCGGGACGTAGTGCATCGAGCGCGGAACGTAGCCGATCGGGCCGGAAACAGACGCGCGGCGGCGCCCGCACCGGGCTCGGCCGGTCGGGCGCCACCGCGCTCGTCACTGCTCCGGCGGCGGGCAGGCGCCCGCCGGGCCGGGGTTCGGTTGTCCGCACCCGCCGCACCACCCCGCTCGGCGCGAACTCCGGCGGACGGCGGGTCAGGCCGCCGCGTCGAAGCCGGTGTCGCCGGCCATCCGCTTGAGTTCCATGAGGGCGTTCTTCTCGATCTGGCGGATGCGCTCGCGGGTCAGACCGTGCTGCTTGCCGACCTCGGTCAGCGTCCGCTCCCGACCGTCCTCCATGCCGTAGCGGGCGCGGATGATGGAGGCGGTGCGGCCGTCGAGCCGCGCGATCAGGTCGTCGAGCCCCTCGCGGCGGAGCATCACCATGACGGACTGCTCGGGTGAGGCGGCGGAGGTGTCCTCCAGGAGGTCACCGAACTGGGTCTCGCCCTCGTCGTCGACGGACATGTTGAGACTCACCGGGTCCCGCGCCCAGTCCAGGACGTCCTGGACCCGCTCGGGCTTCGAGCCGAGCTCCTCGGCGATCTCCAGGGAGTCGGGCTCGCGCCCCTGCTCCCGGTTGAACTCCCGCTGCACACGGCGGATACGGCCCAGCTCCTCCACGAGGTGGACGGGGAGCCGGATGGTGCGCGCCTGGTCGGCGATGGATCGCGTGATGGCCTGCCGAATCCACCAGGTGGCGTAGGTGGAGAACTTGAAGCCCTTGCTGTAGTCGAACTTCTCGACGGCACGGACCAAGCCGGCGTTGCCCTCCTGCACGAGGTCGAGCAGTGGCAGTCCGCTTCGGGGATAGCGGCGGGCCACCGCCACGACGAGCCGGAGATTGGAGCGGATGAAGACGTCCTTGGCGCGGTCGCCGGCCCGGGCTATCTCCGCGAGCTCCTCACGGGTGGCGCCGGCCACCGGGCCGCCCTCGACCGGCTCCTCGTCGCCGTCGAGCACGCGCCGCGCGTAGAGCCCCGCCTCGATGTCGAGCGAGAGCTCCACCTCACGGGCGGCGTCCAACAGCGGTGTACGGGCGATCTCGTCGAGATACATGCCCACGAGGTCACGCTCGGTAGCGTCCCCTTCTGCCCTTGACCGCGCACTGCCCTTCGCAGCGGCGGCGCTCTGTGCGCCCTCCTGGCGGGCGACGGCACGGATGGCCATACCTGCTCCCTTGCGAGTGATCGGACTGACACGGCCGTGAAGGCGAAGGGATGACACCCCCTGCGCGCCCCACATCCGTAACGAATCAACGACGGAGTTGGCGACAGAATTCCCAAGTCGCTCATCTTTTTCGTCTGGTGCAGTACCCTGCCCCGCCATCGCCCACGTACACGCCCCCGTCACCGTGCCGCCGGACCGCCCCTCACAGCTGTCAGACGTACGGGCGACCGAAAAGGTTGCCGGAACCGTCACCTTCCCCGACGAGCGGGTGGTCACCGGAGGTTCACGCACCGTCGCACCGGACCGTCGCACTCGCGCCACGACGGACGGGGCACGCGGCCCCAGCCCGGAGGCCGTCCCGCCGTCCACCCCGCCGCGACGGCGTCGGCGCGCCGCCGGACACCCCGCGTCACCGCGCACGTGCGGTGCGTCGCGCCGCGGGCGGGTGGCGGTGGTGACGCCACCCGAACGCCCCGCCGGGCATGCGTGGGCCGCCTACCCGCCCGACGGTGAGGTAACGCCCGCCGACGCGGGTCCCGACCCCGGGAGCGATGCCGATGCAGCGGATACCCGGTCGCCGAGCCGCCGTGGCGGTCGGCGGCTCCCTGGCCCTGGCGCTGAGCCAGTCGCCGGGCATGGCCCTGGCCCTGCCCGCCGTCCCGTCGGTCGTCCTGGGCTCCGTGGCGGACGCCCGCGAGTGCGCGGTGCCGGGCGCCGGTCCCGGACTGCACTCGGGGATACCGACGCCTTCGGGCTACTCCCCCACGCGCGGCACCGTCTCCGCGCTGACGCTGTTCATCGACTTCCCCGACGCCGAGGCGGAGATCACGACGGAGGAGCGGCTCGCGGAGTTCTTCCCCGCGACCGCCGAGTACTTCGCCCGCAGCTCCTACGGCGCTCTGGACTACCGTCCCGCGCCGGTCCACGGCTGGCTGCGCATGCCGCAACCGTTCGAGGAGTACGGCATCGACCGCGGTGTCGGCTGGCATCCCGGCGACTCGCAGGGCTACAACCGGCTGATGCACGACATCGTGGCCGCCCTCGACCGCGCCGCGGACAGCCGTGACGGCGGTCGCCGTGACGGCGACACCGACCGCGAGGGGCCGCCCGACGGCACCCCGGTGCGGGACAGCTCCACTGCGGCGGGCCCCCGGTCGGACAACCCTGCACCCAACTCCCCGGGTTCAGCCGGCGCCGTCCCACTGGCGGCCGAACCGGCCGAGGCAGCCGACGACGAGGCGGACACGGCGACCGGCGGCGGGGCCGCGGCCGCACCGGAGGGTCCGGCGGCTGTCCCCGGGGACGGCCGCGGCGTGGAACTGGCCCCCGAGGACGTGGACTTCTCCGCCCACGACCTCGTCAACGTCCTCGCCGCCCCCAACGCCGGTCCGCCGGCCGTCGAGAAGGTGCTCTCGGTGTCGTTCCCCGGCCGACCGCTCATACCCACCGGAACCGGACCGCTCCACAACGTCAGCTTCATATGGAGCAGCCAGCCCGGGCACACGCCCCACCGGGTGCTTGTCCACGAGAACGGCCACGCCTTCGGCCTGCCCGACCTCTACTGGACCGGTGAGGGGCCGTCGCCCGAACTCACCGGACACTGGGACGTGATGGAGCAGGACTGGGGCCCCAGCAACGACATCCTCGCCTGGCACAAGTGGAAGATGGGCTGGCTCACCGACGCCGAGGTGGACTGCGTCCCCGGACCCGGCGTCACCGAACACACCATCACTCCGCTCGGCTCCCCCGGCGCTCACACCGAGGACGACCCGCCCACCCCGGCCGCCGTCGTTCCCGGCGGCGGCGCGGGTGTCGGCACCGGCCTCACCGCCGCTCCCGGCGACACCGCGCCGGAGACCCGGATGGTGACCGTGCCCCTCGGCCCGAGCGAGGTGCTGACGCTGGAGGTGCGGGTCCGCTCCGAACTGGACGAGGCGGTCTGCCGCCCCGGGGTCCTGCTCGCGCGGGTGGACACGCTGCGGCCCAGCGGCGAGGGCCCGGTGCGCGTCGTCGACGCCACCCCGGGCAGCGACGGCTGCCTCGCCCTCCCCGACCCGCAGGTCACCCCCGGGCTGAGCGACGCCCCGCACCGGCCTGGTGACACCTTCCACGACGAGGAGGCCGGGGTCTCGGTGGAGGTGACCGCCGCCGACGGGGACGGCCGCCACACCGTGCGCGTCACCCGGTGGTGAACCGCCCCGGGCCCGTGGGGAGCCGGACCCCGGCAGCAGCCCGCACCCCGGCACCGCCCGTCCGCAGCACCCGTACGCACCGCGGCCGTCCGGGCGGGCGGGCTGCCCGGACGGCCGGGGCGGGCGGCCGGAGTACCCCCGGCAGCAGCTGCGGCTTGTTAGATTGCCTGCGGCGTCCGGGCCGGGGCGTCTGGACGCCGTAGGGCTGGGGGAACCGGGTGTGAGTGCCGCGACGGACGAGGTCGCGCGGTGGGTCTCCCACCGCAGGAACACCGAACTGGTGCTGGTCGTACTCGCCGTGCTGATCGGTGTGTTCGGCCACGCCGCCGCCGGACTCGCCGTCCACGACGAACTGCCGTCCGGGCTCGCCGCCTACACCGCGATGCTCGGCGGGTCGGCGCTCGCCGCGCACCTGGCCGTCCGCCGCTTCGCCCGCCACGCGGACCCGGTGCTGCTGCCGGTGACGGTGCTGCTGTGCGCCCTCGGCCTCGTCCTCATGGACCGGCTCGACCAGTCCTACGCGGTCCGCTACTCCGGGACGTACCAGGCGGTGCCGGTCGCGCCCAACCAGGCGGTGTGGACCGTCATAGGGGTCGGGCTGATGGTCCTGGTCGTCGCGCTGCTGCGGCACCACCGGCTGTTGCAGCGCTACACCTATCTCGGCATGGCGGCGGCGATGCTGCTGCTGATCGCTCCGGCGTTCTTCGGCGCGGACGCGTTCGGCGCCAAGCGCTGGATCACGCTCGGGCCGCTCTCGGTGCAGCCCGGCGAGTTCGTCAAGGTCATGATCGTCGTGTTCTTCGCCAGCTACCTGATGGCCAACCGCGACGCGCTCGCGCTGGTCGGGAAGCGGTTCCTCGGGTTGGCGCTGCCACGCGGGCGGAACGCCGGGCCGGTGCTGCTGGTCTGGGCGGTCAGCCTGGTCGTCCTCTTCTACCAGCGGGACCTGGGCACCTCGCTGATCTTCTTCGGTGCCTTCATCCTCATGCTGTACGTCGCGACGGAGCGGACCAGCTGGGTGGTGCTGGGCGGGCTGATGGCGGTCGGCGGCGCGGCGGTGGTCGCCGCGACGCAGTACCACGTCAAGGCCCGGGTCGCCGCCTGGCTCGACCCGATGGCGATCTACCTCCCGGAGGACCAACGGCCGCCGGGCATCATCTCCGACCAGTCGGCGCAGGCCCTGTTCGCCTTCGGCGCGGGCGACCTCACCGGGACCGGGCTCGGACAGGGCCACTCCGACCTCGTCGGCTTCGCCGGCCGCAGCGACTTCATCCTCGCCACCGTCGGGGAGGAGCTGGGACTGCTCGGTGTCACGCTGGTGCTGTTCCTCTACGTGCTGCTGATCTGGCGGGGGCTGGCCGCGGGCATGGCCTCGACCGACCCGTTCGGGAAGCTGTTGGCGCTGGGGCTGTCCTCGGTGCTGGCGCTCCAGGTCTTCGTCGTCGCCGGCGGGGTCACCGGCCTGATCCCGCTGACCGGCAAGGCGCTGCCGTTCCTCGCGCAGGGCGGGTCGTCGACCGTCGCCAACTGGCTGCTCGTGGCACTGCTCATCAAGGTCAGCGACAGTTCTGGGAAGGCCTCGACCATGCCGGAGGGCAACGCCACCATTCTGACGCCGGCGATCCGGGTCTGACCGACCGCTGCCGGTCGCACCGCCGCGCACCGGCGGGCACCGCCGGGTCGGCGCCGGGTCGGCGCGGGCGGGGCGGACGGCCGGCCGCGCGCGGGAGGGCATCGCCGCGGGGCTGCCGTTGCCGGTGGGGACCGGGTGGCGACGGGGCGGCGAGGCGGCATCAACTGCCTCGTCACGGCGTCTTCCGATCATGGGCGGGCGTTCGCACAATGGCCCGAACCGTCGGCTCACCCGCCGCCCGGTGCTCACTCGCCGCGCTCCACTCCCCCACCCCGGAGAGACGATGAGACCTGCCCGCCGCCCCGCCCCCGAACTCCGCCCGCCCACCTCCCGCCGCCGGACCGGCGCACGCCGTTCACTGCGCACCACCCTCGTGCTCGCCGCCGGCACCGCGATCGCCGCCCTCTCGCTCACCGCCGCTCCGGCCACGGCGGCCCCGGGCCCCACCGCCATCGCCACCGTGCAGCAGGAGCAGCCCACCGCGCGGTCCGCCCCGGGTGCGGAGAGCGGGACCGTCGCTCCCGCCAACGCCCCCACCGTCATCGGCGGCACGCAGCTCCACTCCACCGCGGGCCCGTGCCCGGTCGCGATGAACGTCTACGGGGCCGGCGGAACGCCCCACGGCCTGATCCACGGCGCGTGCGGCCACCCCGTCGGCACCACGCAGTGGTTCGCCGACAGCGCGCTGACCGTTCCCGTGGGCAGCAGCACCACCGCCTCGCCGTTCCCCACCACCCCGTACACCCTCGTGCAGTACAACGGGAACGGCTCCTACCCGCCGCACCTGGCCACGCCGACCGGAACGATCCGGGTCGGCTCCCCCGTCGCGCTGCCGGTGGGTGCCGGAATCTGCAAGGCCGGGCCGACCAGCGGCCTCACCTGCGGCACGGTGCAGGCGCACAACCAGACCGTCGCGTTCCCCCAGGGCACACTCCCCGGGGTCAGCCGCGCCTCGCTCTGCCCGGAGACGGGCGACACCGGCCGGATGCTGGTCGCGGCCAACACGGGGCGGGTGGTCGGCCTGATCGTGGGAGGCGCCGGCAACTGCACCAGCGGCGGCATCACCTTCTACCTGCCCATCCAGCCGATCCTGGCCCAGTACGGCGTGGTGCCGTTCATCTGAGCCACGGCGCGCGGGGCGCGGTCACCGACCCGCGCCGCGTGCGCCCGTGGGCGGGCGGGCGCGGTCGGACCGCCCCACGGGACCGGCGCACGGGGCGGGCCACCCGCAGGTCACAGCAGGCAGGCGGACGCCGACGCCCGGGGACCGAACGTTCCCGCACCATGGTCGGCACCGGTGTCCTGACGTTACGATCACCGCTCCGGCGGCGCCCGCGCATCCCGGCCGGCGCCCGTCCGGTACCCAACCGGAAGGAGCACCCCGTGAACCTGCGCGAAGACGCACGGTCCCTCTCGGACGAGCTGGTCGAACTCCGCCGCGACCTGCACCGCATCCCCGAGATCGGCCTCGAACTGCCCCGCACCCAGGAGGCCGTGCTCGGCGCGATCGACGGCCTCGGTCTGGAGCTGACCACCGGTGACGCCGTCACCTCCGTCACCGGCGTGCTGCGCGGCGGACGCCCGGGGCCGACGGTCCTGCTGCGCGGCGACATGGACGCGCTCCCCGTCACCGAACGCACCGGGCTGGACTACGCCGCGCCCGCCGACCGGATGCACGCCTGCGGCCACGACCTGCACACCACCATGCTCGCCGGCGCCGCACGCCTGCTCGCGCCCCACCGCGAACAGCTCGCCGGCAACGTCGTCTTCATGTTCCAGCCGGGCGAGGAGGGGTTCGACGGAGCCGGGCGGATGCTCGACGAGGGCGTCCTCGACGCCTCCGGGGAGCGCCCGGTGGCCGCCTACGCGCTGCACGTGATGTCCGCCGACATCCCCGGCGGGGTGTTCACCACGCGCGCGGGCCCGCTGCTCGCCGCGTCCAGCGTGCTGACGGTGACCGTGAAGGGCGCAGGCGGCCACGGCTCGGCGCCGCACCGCGCGAAGGACCCGATCCCGGCGGCGTGCGAGATGGTCACCGCGCTGCAGACCTGGATCAGCCGGACCTTCAGCGTCTTCGAGCCGGTGGTGCTCACGGTGGGCACGTTCCACGCGGGCACGGCCTCCAACATCATCCCCGACGACGCCACGTTCGTGGCGACCGTCCGGACGTTCTCCGCGGAGGCGCTGGCAACGATGAAGGACGGCACGGTCGGCGTCTGCCGCGGCATCGCCGCCGCCCACGGCCTGGGGGTGGACGTCGACTTCGACGAGCAGTACCCGGTCACGGTCAACTCGGGCGCGGAGGCGGAGTTCGTCGCCGACACGGTACGGGAGGTGCACGGCGAGGAGCGGTACACGCCGCAGACCAACCCGATCCTCGGCGCGGAGGACTTCTCCCGGGTGATCGCCGAGGTGCCGGGCGCCATGGTCTTCCTCGGCGCCGCCCGGCCGGACGCCGATCACACCGCGGTGCCCAACAACCACTCGCCGCTGGCCGTCTTCGACGACGCCGTGCTGGCCGACGGTGCCGCGCTCTACGCGGAGTTGGCGACCCGCCGCCTCGGGGCCACGCCCGCGTGACCCGCACCGGCGCCGCCCGACCCGCGGTCGGGCGGCGCCGGGCCTCCCCGCGGGCCCGCCACCGCTTCCGTCACGAGAGCGCCGGGCCGCAGGAGGCTCACGCCTCGCGCAACGCCGAGAGAAGCACGGGGACATGGCTGTGCTCCACGTCCTTGGCCGCGGTCAGCAGCGCTACCGGCCCGTGCCCCGCGAGGTCCCGCACGTCCGCCAGGGCCGAGGCCGCGGCGTCGGCCTCCAACTCCCGCCGGTAGCGCCGGGCGAACTCGTCGTAGCGGCCGTCGGGGTCCTCGTGCATCCATCGGCGCAGGTCGTCGCTGGGAGCCAACTCCTTCGGCCAGGCGTCCAGCCGCGCGCGTTCCTTGGAGACACCGCGCGGCCACAGCCGGTCCACCAGCACACGCGCGCCGTCGTCCTCCGCCGGCTCCTCGTACACCCGCCGTACGGCGAGATCGAGGCCACCACCGTCGCTCGTCGTCATGTATCGCACGGTAGGCCCGCCCGCCGAGCGCCGCATCCGCACGGCGCCCCCGCCGTCGCGTCAGACGGTGGTACCGGCGAGCACCCCCGGCTCCCGGCCGTCCCAGCCCTGCTGGGTGTGCCAGATGACGTGGACGCCGAGGACCTCGCGCACGGTCTCCGCAGCCCAGCTCTCGGTAGGGGGGTTCGGGCAGGACGAGGTACAGCGCCTCCGCCGCGGCGGGCAACGTGTGGTTGATCTCCCGAAGCCGGACCGCCCCCGAGCGGAGGTCCGTGTAGCTGGTGCGGCCTGCGGCCATGACCTCGTAGAGCACGAGCCCGCTCGCCGAGACACAGCTGACGTCGATCACCGGGGAATCCACCGGTTGCAGGTCGGAGAAGTAGAGCGATGCCGTCAGCGCGTGACGCACCGCCTCGTGCCGGCGGCACGTCCGGTCGGCTGCCGCCGCCTCCCCGAGCTCCCGCAGGAGGCTCTCCGGCACCGGGGTCGCGGCATCGGTGGTGGTTTCCTGGGACTCGGTCACGGCCTCTTCCTTCTGTTCGGTCGGGCCCGGGCCGCCCGTGGGCGGCCCTGCAGGCGTGGACGCCTCCTCACCGCGGGGCGGCTCGTCGTCATCGGCCGCGGTCCTGGCTGCGGTGTCGGGCGCTTCGGCGTCCGACGGTTCGGCGTCCGACGGTTCTGCGTACTGCCGCCCCAGAAGGTCCGCCCTGGCCGCGGCGAGGAGCGGCGCCCACCCGGAGGCCTCGAGCTCGTCACGCAGCGCGGAGTGGTCCAGGGTGGCGTCCTTGAGGGCGCGCCCGGTGGCCGACGCCAGGTCGCGCAGCTCGGTGACGTGCTCGCGGCCGGGATCACCGAAGAGGTGGAACACGTCGACCCAGTCGGCCTGGTCGCGGCGGAGAACCCGGTTGGCCATGGACTGGAGCTCGGAGAGCCGCGCACGGGCGTCGGGTACCTCCCCGTTGTGCTCGGCCAGTTCGTTCAGCACGTCCAGGGCCGCGACGTAGCGCCCCGCCATCCGCTCCGAGACGGGCGACCGGCCGCGTCGGTCCGCGGTGAGCACGGTCTGCGTGGTCTCGTTCGCGAACACCCAGCAGTCGAGCCGGTCGCCCTTCCGGGGCGCCGCCGATCCGTGGCGGACCGCAAGGACGAGCGACCGGTCGATGGCCGGCGCCAACGGTCGGACCTTGTAACGGCCCCCCGGCGCGCGGTCCACGACCTCGACCCGCACGTCGGTCCCGATCCGGGGCAGTTCGGCCACCGGTTCGTCCGCGGGGCGGACGGGCCGCTGGTCCGCGCTCTCGTCGTCACCCGGTGTCAACGCGCCCGGCAGCGGCGCGGTGTGCAGCACGGTGACGCTCTGGGTGCTCCGGGTCAGCGCCACGTACAACTGCCGCAGTCCGGACGGCCCGCGATCGGCGATGGTCGCCGGTTCCACGACCAGGACGTGGTCGTACTCCATCCCCTTGCTCTGGGATGCCGCGAGGACCGCCACGTGCTCGCGCCCCGACTCGGCCACCGCGCCGCTCTCGTCGATACGGCGGCTGATCTCGTCCAACCAGCCCACGTCGTCGGGGACGATCACCGCGATGGAGCGCAGGGTGCTGCCGTCGCTGCTCCCGCTCAGTCGCGTCACGTGCTCGACCGCGTCGGAGAGCAGCTTCCACGGCTCGGTCGGCACCATCCGAACCGCTTCCGCGCCCACCTCCCGCACCGCCCGGGGCGATGCCACCGAGGGCGCGACGGCATGCGCCAGCGGAGCGACGAACTCCATGATCTCGGCAGGGACGCGGTAGCTCGTGGTGAGTTCGGCGACGCGCCAGTCGCCCTGGTCGGAGAGGGCCGTGCCGATACGGTCCCAGCTCGCCGGAGTGTGCGGCCCCGTCGCCTGCGCGAGGTCTCCCAGCACCGTCATGGAGCCGCCGGCCGCGCATCGGCGCCGCAGGGCGCGGGCCTGCATCGGGGTCAGGTCCTGCGCCTCGTCCACGACGATGTGCCCGTACCTCCGGGGAGTCTCCCCCGTGATGAGCGCCCGTAGCTCCTCCAGGCAGACCTGGTCGTCGAGTGTCCACCGGTCGCCGTCGGCACTGGCGGCTCGGCTGCGCAGCAGGGCTTGCTGCTCCCCTTCGTCGAGAATGCCCTCGGCGCACTCCGCCAGCAGCGAGGCGGAGTCGTAGAGGCTGCGCAGCGCCTCACGAGGCCCCGGGGACGGCCAGACGCGGTCGACGAGGCGCTCCACTCGGCGGTTGCGTTCCAGGTCACGCCGGATGGTGCCGGTCTGTCCGCGGCGTGGAGCGATGTCGGCGAGCTCCTGCAGCAGGCGGTCGACGAGGAGCCCGCGGAACCGGTCGCGCCGCTCGCGGTACGGTGCGCCGCTGTCGCTGGCCTGGGTGAGGAGATCGACGACCGTGGACCGGGGCACGCGCAGCGTGGTGCTGCCCGCGGTGATGACCACCGCCGGCTCGTCCCCCTCGTAGGCGGGTGGGACCGTGAGGTCGTCGAGGGCCTCGGGGCGGTGATCGTGCTCGACCCGCCTGCGCAGGACGGCCGCCATGCGCTCGTCCGACTTGACCAGCCGGCCGCGGGGCGAGTCGGTCCCCGAGATCTCCCCGTCCCAGAGCCGTCCGAGTTGGACCGCGTTGACGTCCCGGGTACCGAGGGTGGGCAGCACGCGGCCGACGTAGTCGAGGAACCGCTGGTGCGGTCCGATGACGAGGATGTCGACGGCCTTGAAGTGGTCGTTGTTGACCAGCCAGGTCACTCGGTGGAGGCCTACGGCCGACTTGCCGGTGCCGGGCCCGCCCTGGATCACGAGGATGTCCGAGGGCGCCCCGGTGACCAGTTCCATCTGGTCGCGCCGGATCGTCTCGACGATGTCGCGCATGCTCCCGCCGCGGGAGCGCTGGAGCTCCCGCAGCAGGAAGTCGTCCGGCTGCATCGGCTTCCGGCGCTGCAGCCGGAC
>NZ_JAAVJD010000120.1:11228-15192 GCF_012033735.1 Streptomyces lonarensis
CCCCCCCCCCCCCACGTCCGCAGGACTCGGCGCGGGCGTGGGCGGCGGCCCGGTGGCCGGCTCGGGGCCGGGGCCGCCGCCTGCACGCGGTTCTTCCGTCGGCCGGGCGACTGGCCGCGGCGGGGCAGTGGCGGCCGCGTCACCCGCCGGTCGAGCACGGCCCGGCTCCTGCTCGATGCGGGGTTCGGGCACCGGCGCGACGGCGGGCCGTTCCGGGGGCCCGATCTCGTCGAGGTAGTCCTCCACCACCCGTTGGGCGCACCGCAACCGGCGGCGCAGGGCGACATCCCCCGGTTTCTCCGGCAGCGCGGCCATCCACCTGCCGGCCAGCGGGCTGGTCCAGAGCACCACCACCGGCTCGTTCTCGGCGTCCTGCACGCCGCGGCGGCCGATGTACCAGGGCCGGGGCGCTCCACCCGGCTCGTCCGGGGCGTCCACCCTGGCGTAGACGAGTGCCTCGCCCCCGAGGTTCCCGTACCGGGCGGCCCGCTGCTCCGCATCGGCACGGATCGCGATGCCGTCCTTGCCGGTGGCGGAAGCGGTCGCCGCCGACAGCCCGCCCATCGCAGCCAGCCGTGTCTCGTAGCACGCGTAGGCGTGGTCGACCGCCCGCTGCTCGGTCGCGAGCACCTCTGCCCGCGTCGCTGAACTCATGTTCATCCTCCCTGCGGTGTCGTGAGACACCGCCACGGACCTGCGCCCGTACCCCGCTGAAGAACTATCAGAAAGTGAACGGTGAAGAACAGTCAGTTCGCGATCTCCTTGACGCGCGCGCCGGCGCCGATGGTCGAGCAGCGCCGTCGCACACTCGACGGACGGTGGCCAGGGGCCCGCACGTCGCTCGCTCCGCGGGCCGGGGAGACCGCGCCGCGGATATCGCCCGCCGCCGCAGCCGGCGGCGAGGAGCGCGCTCCGTGTGCACAGCGACAGGGTCCCGTCCCGGGGCGCCACGGCCGGGCGGGGAGGGCGCCCCGACGCGCCCGGGCCACCAGCTACACTGTGCGCGGCGTGTCACACCTCGCGTGCGGCACGGGATCAGCGGGCCCGCGGGCCCGGGTCGGCGGCGGGCCTCGCCACCGGTCGGGTCCACGCCCCCGTAGCTCAGGGGATAGAGCACGGCTCTCCTAAAGCCGGTGTCGCAGGTTCGAATCCTGCCGGGGGCACTCACGCGAGCGGCGCGGACGGCGTCGGCGCGGCTCGCTGAACGGTCGGCGCGGACGATGTCCGCGCCTTTCGTGTGTCCGGGCGCGCGCCGCCGTCCCCCAGTGGCGCTGCGGGCGCAGCGCAAGGCGGCGGACGGTCAGACGGCGAGCGTGGTCAGGGTCGTGCGGTCGGTGCCGAGGTACAGGACACCGCCGTCGGTGGCGAGGTGGAGGACGGCGCCGTCCGCCTCGTGCGACCAGCGGTGTGCTCCCGTCGCGAGGTCGAGTCCGGTGACGGTCTCCGCGGCGGAGCGGTGGCAGGCGGTGGCACCGACGACGGTCACCGGGCTGTGGTCGCGCGCCGCGTCGGCCCGCCAGCGCTCCTCGCCGCTGCCGGCATCCCGAGCGGTCAGGGTGCGGCCGGCGGCGAGCAGCACGGTCTCCCCGGCGGTGGCCAGGCCGGTCGGTTCGCCGGCGGCCCGGACCGCCCAGCTCTCCTCCCCGGTGGCGGGGTCCAGCGCGTGCAGGGTGGCGTCGACACGGTCGGCGAGGAGCAGCAGCCCGGACGCGGTCCGCTGCGGGGCGAGGGGGCGGCCGCCGGTGGTGAACCGCCGCAGTTCGGAGCCGTCCGCGGTGTCGAGGGTGTGGGTCACGCCGTCGGCGGTGGCGACGTGGAGCAGCTCGTCGTGGAGGACGGGCGTGTGGAAGATCTGGCTGTCCGTCTCGAACGTCCACCGGACGGCGCCGGTCCCGGCGTCCAACGCCTGCACCGTCCGGTCGAGCCCGCAGAGGTAGACCGTGTTCCCGTGCGCCACGGGCGCGGCGAACACGCCCGCTCGCGCGGGGTGGTCGCGGCGGTGGGAGCCGTCGGCGGGATCGAGCACCACCGTGCCGCCGCCGCTGCTGCCGCCGCCGCCGGGTCCGGAGAGCGGGACGTGGAGGCTGCCGCCGTGGTGGAGGGGTTGGGCGACGGCGGGCCCGGTGCGGTGCTCCCAGCGCGGGGTGCCGTCGGCGGCGTCGAGGGCGTGGAGCGTCTCGCCGCTGCCGCAGACCACGGTGTCCTCGTACCGGACGGCGGGGGACCGGGATGCCCGGCCGGTGCCGAAGCTCCACAGCACGCTGCCCGGTTCGGCCGCGGTGTCCGTGCCGGCGGCTGCGCCCGAGGCGTCGGCGCCGGGGGCGCAGCCCGCGGCGGTGAGGACGGCGAGGCCGAGCAGGCCCAGGACGGTGCGCCGTCCCGGGTCGTGGTCCGCGCGTGCGGTGGCGCGGGCGGTGGTTCCGGCGGCGCGGCCGGGCGCGGACGGCCCGCTCGGGTCGGTCGGCGGTCGGCCGGGCTGGTGCGCGGTCATCGGTGCTCCCCCGTCGTTCTCCGGCGCCGGCGGCGCGCGGGCCCTGCACTCAGGCACGCCCGTTGCGGCGTTGCGGTTCCCGTGCGCGGGGGTCGCGCGTCGCCGAGCACGGGACGGGCCGCGGGGCGTGATCGCGTGGGAGGCTGCGGCGTGGGGCCGGTGAGCCGCCGTCGTGGCCGTGCCGACCGCCCTTCCGCGCGTCCGCCCGACAGAGGAGCTGTTCGTGACCACACCCCCGCGCACCACGGTGACGCTGGCGTTGCCCATCGAGGATCGCGTCAGGTCGTTCGCGTTCTACCGCGACGGCCTCGGCTTCCGCGCGGTCGGCGAGCCCGCTGCGGACGGGGTTCCGGAGCCGTTGCGGTTCGCCGTCAACGACGGACTGACGTTGATGCTGGTGCCCACGGGCGGTTTCGGCTGGGTCCTCGGCGGCCGGGAGACCGCCGCCCCCGGGGTGAGCGAGTGCGTGCTGGGGCTCGACGCCGCCTCGCCCTCGGAGGTGGACGCGCTGCTGGCGCGTGCCGAGGCGGCGGGCGCCGCCGTGGTCTCGGCGCCGGCCCGGCAGCCGTGGGGCTACAGCGGCAGCTTCGCCGACCCCGACGGCCACCTGTGGCTGGTGGAGGCCCCTCCGGAGGGGTGACCCGCGGGCCGGACGCGGGCCGCTCGCGCGGCTGACCGGGGCCGGCGGGCGTTGTCAGTGCCCGCCGTTAGGGTCGGCGCGACGACCGGGAGCGGACGGGCGGCGCGCGCGGCGTGCCGCCGAAGGGTGGGGGCATGGGGCAGTACTACGAGTACTTCGCGGCCACGGCCGGCACGGCGCGGGGGTGCGCCGCGGACGGGCCGACGGCGGCGGGGCTGGACGCCGCCGAGCTGAAGTGGGTCGACCCGGTGATGATGGTCTCCGAGCTCTGTGCGCTGGTGCACGGGGAGCACCCGGGCTCCGGAGCGGCGCCGGAGACATGGCTCGCGAGGTTTCCGATCACACGGCTGTCCGTGCCCGGCGACGCCGAGTTGACCGCTCTGCACGAGGACGCCGCCGCCGCGCTCGCCTCGGTGGGTGACGAGCAGTTGGTGCCACTGGCGACCGCCTGGGCCGATTCCGAGTTCTGGGTCACCACCGAGGACCCGGAGGAACTCGTCGAGGTGGTCCGCCAGTTGCGGGACACGGCGGTGGCTGCCTCACGGCCGGGCCGCAGCCTCTACGCCTGGTGGCTGGGGTGAGGAACGGCGGTCGGCGCCGGCCGCGGCGCAACGTCGGCGGCTGACGCGGGGCGTCGGGCGTCGGGGCGGCGGGCGCCCCGCCGCCGGTTCCCGGTCGCACGACGGCGCCGCGGTCCGGCCCACGGAGGGGGCGGGCCGGGCCGCGGCAGCGCGTCGCAGCGACCGGACACACCGCCCGGGTCTCCCGTACGGCCGAAGGGCTGCGTGGGAGACCCGGGCGGCGGGCGATCGGCGGGTGGTCTCGTCCGCGCG
>NZ_JAAVJD010000120.1:15202-16446 GCF_012033735.1 Streptomyces lonarensis
GTCGCGGCCCGCGACGCGCGGACGGGGTTCACCCGGAGGGGCGCTCCCTGCGGGCGGGGGTCACCAACGGTGGTGGACCTGGCCGCGGATCTCCCGGTCGTACAGCTCCGCCACGGCCGCCGACGTCTCCTCGGAGAGGGCCGGCAGCTCGGCCGCCGCGGCGTTGGCACGGGCCTGCTCGGCGTTGCGGGCGCCCGGGATCACGGTGGTCACGCCGGGCTGCTGGATGATCCACCGGAGCGCGGTCTGCGCGGGGGTGGCGCCTTCGGGGGCCAGGGCCGCGAACTCGCGTGCGGCGCGCACCCCGGTCTCGTAGTCGACGCCCGAGAAGGTCTCGCCCTGGTCGAACGCCTCGCCCTTGCGGTTGTAGGTGCGGTGGTCCTCCGGGGCGAAGGTCGTCTCCTCGGTGTACCGGCCGGAGAGCAGGCCGGAGGCGAGCGGCACCCGGGCGATGATCGCCACGCCGGCCGCTTCGGCGGCGGGCAGCACCCGCTCCAGCGGCTTGAGGCGGAACGGGTTGAGGATGATCTGCACGGCGGCGGTGCCGGGGCGCGCGATGGCGTCGAGCGCCTGGTCGCAGGTCTCGACGCTCACGCCGTAGGCGCGGACGCGCTCCTCCTCGACCAGGCGGTCAAGGGCGTCGTACACGGCGTCCGAGGCGACGACCTCGCTCGGCGGGCAGTGCAGCTGCACCAGGTCCAGGATGTCGGCGCCCAGGTTGGTACGCGAACGGTCGGTCCAGGCGCGGAAGTTGGCAAGGGTGTAGTTGGCGGCCTCCTGCGGGACGCGGCGGCCGAACTTGGTGGCGACGGTGATGCCGTGACCGGGGCGGTTCCGCAGGTACTCCCCGATGAGCCGTTCGCTGCGGCCGTCCCCGTAGACATCGGCGGTGTCGAAGAAGGTGACGCCGGAGGCGATCGCGGCGTCCAGCAGCGCGGGCGCGTCCTCGTCCGGGAACTGACCCCAGTCGCCGCCGAGTTGCCAGGTGCCCAGGCCGACGACCGAGAGCTTTCGGCCGAACCGGCGGCAGAGCCGCTCCTCCATGTGGGGGTTCTCCCTCTCGTGTTGCCCGCCGCAGACCGGCGGACGTGGACCTACACGATGCCACGGAGCCGCGGGGTGCGGGTGGCCGTCCGGTTCCGGAACCGGTTCCGCCGCGGGTCGCGCGCCGCGGCGCGCCGGCACCGGACCGCCTGCACCGCTGGCGGGCGGCGTCGGGCCGCGCGGGGAGGCTGCGTCGGGCC
>NZ_JAAVJD010000121.1 GCF_012033735.1 Streptomyces lonarensis
CCGCCCCCGGCGGCGCTCGGCCCGGCGGCGCCCGCCTCGGCGGCGCTCGGCCCGGCGACGAGGGGGGCGGTCAGGGCGGCCGGGCCGGGGGCGCCGGGCGGCCTGCGGGTGTACCGGTCGGCGGTGGACTCCTCAGCGATCTTCTCCTGCAGCTTGAGAATGCCCTGCAGGAGCGCCTCGGGCCGCGGCGGGCAGCCCGGGACGTAGACGTCGACCGGGATGATCTGGTCGACGCCCTTGGTGACGGAGTACGAGTCCCAGTACGGGCCGCCGCAGTTGGAGCAGGCGCCGAACGAGATGACGTACTTGGGTTCCGGCATCTGCTCGTAGAGGCGGCGGACCGCCGGCGCCATCTTGTCGGTGACGGTGCCGGAGACGACCATCAGGTCGGCCTGGCGCGGGCCGGGCGCGAAGGGGATGACCCCGAGCCGGATGAAGTCGTGCCGGGACATCGAGGCCGCGATGAACTCGATGGCGCAGCACGCCAGTCCGAAGTTGAAGACCCAGAGGCTGTAGCGGCGGCCCCAGTTGAGGACGACCTTCATCGGCTCCGGGGCGAGCCGGGCGAGCGGGCCGAGCCGCGGCGCCTCCCGGCCCGGGCGGGCGACCGGGGTCAGGTCCATGTGAGCACACCCTTCTTCCAGGCGTAGAGCAGACCGGTGGAGAGGAAGCCGAGGAAGACGAACATCTCGACGAGGGTGACGCCGCCGTACCCCTCGCCGGCGAAGACCGCGGCCCAGGGGAAGAGGAAGATCGCGTCCACCGCGAAGATGACGTACAGGAACGCGTAGATGTAGTAGCGGACCTGGGTGTGCGCCCAGCCCTCACCGACGGGGTCGACGCCGCACTCGTAGACGAGCAGCTTCTCCTGGGTCGGCACCACCGGGCGGAGCAGCCGGCCGGCGGTGAAGGCCACGGCCGTGAAGGCGACGGCGACAACGGCCACCAGCCCGACGACCGCGTAGCCGTGGAAGTAGTCCGGCACCTGGGCCCCTCTGTGGTGATGTCGCGTCCGCCGCCGGGCGCACCGTCCCGCCGTGGCCCCCGTCCGGCCGGGTCGGTGATCCGTACGGACGGGAGTCTAGGCGGTGCGGGCACGGTTGTGACCGGCGCGGCGCGGGGCGGTGCGCGCCTCGCGCGGCCGCCGGCCGTGCCGCCGGGCCCCGGGCGGCCCGTCGGGCGGCGCGGCAGGTGGGGTTAGCCCCACCCGGAGACCGCCGACGCGCCCCATGGCGGCCGGTCACGGGCTTGCGGGAGGCTGGTCGCGGGTCGCGCCGCCGCTGGGGTGGTGCGGCCGGCGGCACGGCCCCGGCGAGCAGTCGGCGGCCCGCGCCGCGTCGGGTACGGCGGAGAGGTCGGACAATGAACACGCTCGCGGACGGTTCGCGGCAGGAGGTGCCGCAGGGGCGCCCGCTCTGGCGGTCGGCGGCGCTGGTGGCCGTCGGCCCCCGGACGCTGCGCGAGGGCGCCCACCTGCTGCTGAACTTCCCGGTGGCGCTGGCGACGTTCGTGGCCGCGGTGACGATGCTGTCGTTGAGCGCGGGGCTGCTGGTGACGTTCGTCGGGCTGCCGCTGCTCTGCCTGACGCTGGTGGCGGCGCGCGGGTTCGGCTTCCTGGAGCGTGCCCGCGCGCGGGGGCTGCTGGGTTCCGCGGTGGCCGATCCCGCCCCGCTGCTGCGCCGCGGCGACCGGCGGGGGCTCTTCCCGTGGATGGGTTCGGTGCTGCGCAGCGGGCAGTGCTGGCGCTCCACCGTGTACACGGTGGTGCATCTGCCATGGGCGGTGGTCACGTTCTCCGCGGTGGTGGTGCTCTGGAGCGCCGGGTTCTCCGCGGCTGCCTACCCGCTGTGGTTCTGGACGCTGCCGGAGAACCACCGGCCGGGGATCAACGTCGACGGCGAGGGCGGCGGGTGGGTCTGGGACAGCCCCGGCGAGGTGCTGCTGGTGATGGTCGCGGGGGCGGTGACGCTCTGGCTCGCGGGCTGGCTGATCCGGGGCATGGCGGTGGTGGACCGGCTGCTGGTGTCCGGCCTGCTGGGGCCGTCGTCGGACGAGCAGCGGGTGCGGCAGCTGGAGACCGGCCGGTCGACGGTGGCTGACTCCTCCGCGGCCGACCTGCGGCGGATCGAGCGGGACCTGCACGACGGCGCCCAGGCGCGGCTGGTGGCGCTGGCGATGGACCTGGGGCTGGCCAAGGAGAAGCTGACGGAGGACCCGGAGGAGGCGGCCCGGATGGTGGACGCGGCGCACGGCGAGGTGAAGCTGGCGCTGCGGGAGCTGCGGGACCTGGCCCGCGGCATCCATCCGGCGATCCTGACCGATCGCGGGCTGGGCCCGGCGCTGTCGGCGGTGGCGTCGCGGTGCACGGTGCCGGTGCGGGTGGAGGTGGACCTCGGTGAGCGTCCGGCCCCCGCGATCGAGGGCATCGCCTACTACACGGTCTCGGAGCTGCTGCAGAACGTCTCCAAGCACAGTCGGGCGTCGGGCGCGGTGCTGGACGTGTGGCGATCGGACGACCGGCTGCTGCTGCGGGTGGAGGACGACGGGGTGGGCGGCGCCGGGACCGACCGCGGCTCGGGGCTGGCGGGCTTGTCGGAACGGCTGAGTGCGGTCGACGGCCTGCTGACGGTCTCCTCCCCCGCGGGCGGGCCGACCACGGTGTCGGCGGTGCTGCCGTGGCGGGAGCGGAACGCGGGCTGAGCCCCGTGCCCATGCGTGCTGAGCCCCGTGGCTCGGTGGCGGGCCGGACCGGCCGGAGTCGGGTGCCGGACCGGTCGGCGGCGGGTGTCGGGGTGAGATGCTGGGCCGGTCGTGAGCGTGTGTGATCCGGGGACGGAGGGGCCGGCGTGCGGGTGGTGATCGCCGAGGACTCGGTGCTGTTGCGGGACGGGCTGACGCGGCTGCTGACGGACCGCGGCCACCAGGTGGTGGCGGGCGTCGGCGACGGCGACGGGCTGGTCGCGGAGGTGCGGCGGCTGGCCGGTGCGCCGGAGGGGCTGCCGGACGTGGTGGTGGCGGACGTGCGGATGCCGCCCAGCCACACCGACGAGGGGCTGCGGGCGTGCGTGCGGCTGCGGAAGGAGTTCCCGCGGCTGAGCGTGCTGGTGCTGTCGCAGTACGTCGAGGAGCAGTACGCCACCGAACTGCTGGCCGGATCGGGGCACGGCGTGGGCTACCTGTTGAAGGACCGGGTGGCGGACGTCCGGGACTTCGTCGACGCGGTGGCGCGGGTCGCCGCCGGCGGCACCGCGCTCGACCCGGAGGTGGTGGCGCAGCTGCTGGGCCGCAGCCGACGGCAGGACTCGCTGGCGGGGCTGACGCCGCGCGAGCGGGAGGTGCTGGGGCTGATGGCGGAGGGCCGCACCAACTCGGCCATCGCCGCCCAGCTGGTGGTCTCCGGTGGCGCGGTGGAGAAGCACATCAGCAACATCTTCCAGAAACTCGGCCTGGCGCAGAGTGACGCTGATCACCGTCGGGTGCTCGCGGTACTGCGGTACCTGAACTCCTGAGGCCCGCCGCCCGGCGCGGTGGCGCCCACGGGAACACGGCGGGCACCCGCGGTGTCGGAACCGGTGGCGGCGACCGACGGGCGGGCCGACCGGCGGTGTTCGCGCGGTGCACCGCCGGGCCGGGGTGCTCGTGGTGGGGTGCCCCGGGTGGGGCGCACGGCCGCCGGGGCGCGCTCCGGAAGGTGGCTCGAACGCCGCGCAGCCGGGGCGCGCGGGGGTGTCGGTCGTCTCGTTCCCGGGTCCATCATGTGACCAGGCCCAGGGAAGGCAGACCTTACCCGCGTACGATGGCGGCACAGCCGCCTCTAGGGAGGGCACAAGCAGTGACCAGCCAGGTCGAACAAGCCAGTCAGGACGCCGGCCCGGCGGACACCGCGGTGCCGGCGGGTGCCAAGGAGGTCCGTCGCCTGGACCGGGTGATCATCCGGTTCGCGGGCGACTCCGGTGACGGTATGCAGCTGACCGGCGACCGTTTCACGTCCGAGACGGCGTCCTTCGGCAACGACCTCTCCACCCTGCCGAACTTCCCCGCCGAGATCCGCGCCCCCGCAGGCACGCTGCCGGGTGTGTCGTCGTTCCAGCTGCACTTCGCGGACCACGACATCCTGACCCCGGGCGACGCGCCGAACGTGCTGGTCGCGATGAACCCGGCGGCGCTGAAGGCGAACATCGCCGACGTGCCGCGCGGCGCGGAGATCATCGTCAACACCGACGAGTTCTCCAAGCGCGCCATGGCGAAGGTCGGCTACGCGGGCAACCCACTGGAGGACGGCTCGCTGTCGGCGTTCAACGTCCACCCGGTGCCGCTGACGACGCTGACGGTGGAGGCCCTCAAGGGCTACGACCTGACCCGCAAGGAGGCGGGCCGGTCGAAGAACATGTTCGCGCTGGGCCTGCTGTCGTGGATGTACCACCGCCCGACCGAGGGCACCGAGGCGTTCCTGCGGAAGAAGTTCGCGAAGAAGCCGGAGATCGCCGAGGCCAACATCGTGGCGTTCCGCGCCGGTTGGAATTTCGGTGAGACCACCGAGGACTTCGCGACCTCCTACGAGGTGGCGCCGGCGACGAAGGCGTTCCCCGCGGGTACCTACCGCAACATGTCGGGCAACCTGGCGCTCTCCTACGGCCTGGTCGCCGCGGGGCAGCAGGCGGACCTGCCGCTGTACCTGGGGTCCTACCCGATCACCCCGGCCTCGGACATCCTCCACGAGCTGTCCAAGCACAAGAACTTCGGTGTCCGCACCTTCCAGGCCGAGGACGAGATCGCCGGCATCGGCGCCGCCCTCGGTGCCGCGTTCGGCGGTTCGCTGGCGGTCACCACCACCTCCGGTCCGGGTGTCGCGCTGAAGTCGGAGACGATCGGCCTGGCGGTCTCGCTGGAACTGCCGCTGCTGATCGTCGACATCCAGCGCGGCGGTCCCTCGACGGGGCTGCCGACCAAAACCGAGCAGGCCGACCTGCTGCAGGCGATGTACGGCCGCAACGGCGAGGCGCCGGTGCCGATCGTGGCGCCGATGACGCCGGGCGACTGCTTCACCGCCGCCCTGGACGCGGCGCGGATCGCGCTGACCTACCGCACCCCGGTCTTCCTGCTCTCCGACGGCTACCTCGCCAACGGCTCCGAGCCGTGGCGCATCCCGGAGGCCGACGAACTTCCCGACCTGCGGACGCAGTTCGCCACCGGCCCCAACCACACGCTGGACGACGGCACCGAGGTCTTCTGGCCGTACAAGCGCGACCCCGAGACCCTGGCGCGCCCGTGGGCGGTGCCCGGCACCCCCGGCCTCGAACACCGCGTCGGCGGCATCGAGAAGCAGGACGGCACCGGCAACATCTCCTACGACCCGGCCAACCACGACCACATGGTCCGCACCCGGCAGGCCAAGGTCGACGGTGTCGAGGTCCCGCCGCTGGAGGTCGACGACCCGGACGGCGACTCGAAGGTCCTGGTTCTGGGCTGGGGTTCGACCTACGGCCCGATCACGGCCGCGGTCCGCCGCATCCGGCGCACCGGCGGCCACATCGCCCAGGCGCACGTCCGGTACCTCAACCCGTTTCCGGCCAACCTCGGGGAGGTGCTGGCCGCCTACGACAAGGTGATCGTCCCGGAGATGAACCTCGGGCAGCTCGCCACCCTGCTGCGCGCCCGGTTCCTCACCGATGTCGAGTCGGTCACGCAGGTCACCGGCCTGCCGTTCAAGGCCGAGCAGCTCGCGACCGTCCTGAAGGAGGCCGTCGATGCCCACTGAGGCACTCTCCCTGGTCCCCAAGACCGACGCCAAGCAGACGATGAAGGACTTCAAGTCCGACCAGGAGGTCCGCTGGTGCCCGGGGTGCGGTGACTACGCGATCCTCGCCGCCGTGCAGGGCTTCCTGCCGGAGCTGGGCCTGGCGCGGGAGAACATCACCTTCATCTCCGGCATCGGCTGCTCCAGCCGCTTCCCGTACTACATGAACACCTACGGGATGCACTCCATCCACGGCCGGGCCCCGGCGATCGCGACCGGTCTGGCGACCGCGCGCCGCGACCTGTCGGTCTGGGTGGTCACGGGTGACGGCGACGCGCTGTCCATCGGCGGCAACCACCTGATCCACGCGCTGCGCCGCAACGTGAACCTGAAGATCCTGCTGTTCAACAACCGGATCTACGGCCTCACCAAGGGCCAGTACTCGCCCACCTCCGAGGTCGGCAAGATCACCAAGTCGACCCCGATGGGTTCGCTGGACGCGCCGTTCAACCCGCTGTCGCTGGCGCTGGGCGCGGAGGCGAGCTTCGTGGCGCGGACGGTGGACTCCGACCGCCAGCACCTCACCTCGGTGCTGCGGGCCGCCGCCCAGCACAAGGGCTCCGCGCTGATCGAGATCTACCAGAACTGCAACATCTTCAACGACGGCGCCTTCGAGGCGTTGAAGGACAAGCAGCTGGCGCAGGAGGCCGTGATCCGGCTGGAGCACGGCGAGCCGATCCGGTTCGGCGCGCCGTGGACCGAGGCCGAGGGCGGCGACGGCCAGGGCCGCAAGGGCGTCGTCCGCGACCGCGACACCGGCGACCTGACGGTCGTGGACGTCTCCGTGGACGGCACCGACGGTGTGCTGACCCACGACGCGCACGCCGCGTCCCCGACTACGGCGTTCGCGCTGTCCCGCCTCGCGGACAACGACACGCTGCACCACACCCCCATCGGCCTGCTGCGGCAGGTCCAGCGGCCGGTCTACGACGACCTGATGGCCGACCAGATGGAGGCGGCTGTCGAGCAGAAGGGCAAGGGCGACCTGTCCTCGCTGCTCGCCGGCAGCGACACCTGGACGGTCGTCGGCTGACCCGACGGCCGACGCGTCGGCTGACTCGTCGGCCGACATGTCGGCCGGCGCTGCGGCGCGGCACGGATCACGGCGGCGGGCCGGTACCGGGGAGTCCCCGGTACCGGCCCGCCGCCGTGTCGTGCCCTGCCGTGCGGTGTCCGGCGGTCCGCCCGGCTCCCCCACGCCGGTCCGCCCGGCCCCGCAGCGGCGCCCGATGGGGCCGGTGTGACCAAGGTGACCCCCGGGCGGTCGCTCTCCCCGTATGACCCGGCGCCCTGTCAGGTCCATAATACGGAATAGGGAATGACAGCTCGCCGCGGGTTGCTTATCGTCACAGCCGGACAGCGCGACGCAGCGATTCCGGGAGAGCGCGAGGAGAGATACGTGGCAGGGGCGACCACCAGCCGCACGGGACTGGTCTACGGTTTCGCGGCGTTCGGCATCTGGGGGCTGCTGCCCCTCTACTGGGACCTGCTGAGCACCACGGCGCCGGCCGAGGTCCTCGCGCACCGGATGGCCTGGTCGCTGCCGACCGCCGCCGTCGTCCTCGCGATAGCCGGCCGCTGGTCCTGGGTGATGCCGCTGCTGCGCGATCCGCGCCGCCTCGGGCTCGTCCTGCTGTCGGCGTCGCTGATCAGCGTCAACTGGTTCCTCTTCATCTGGGCCGTCGCCAACGGCAAGGTCATCGAGGCGTCGCTCGGCTACTTCATCAACCCGCTGCTCACCATCGCCATCGGCGTCGTCCTGCTGCGGGAGCGGCTGCGCACCGCGCAGTGGGCCGCCGTCGGCATCGGCGCCGTCGCGGTGCTCGTCATGACGTTCGCCTACGGCCAGGTGCCGTGGCTGTCGCTCACGCTGTCCGTGTCGTTCGCGATCTACGGGCTGGTCAAGAAGACCACCGGCCTCGACGGCGTCGAGGGCTTCAGCGCCGACTGCGCCCTGCAGTTCCTCCCCGCCGCGATCTTCGTCATCGTGCTGATGGGGCGCGGCGAGTCGACCTTCGTCAGCGAGGGCATCGGCCACACCCTGCTGCTCGCCGGGACCGGCGCCGCGACCGCGCTGCCGCTGATCCTCTTCGGCGCCGCCGCCGTCCGCATCCCGCTCTCCACACTGGGCCTCCTCCAGTACCTGGCGCCCTCGGCGATGTTCCTGCTCGGCCTGTTCGTCTTCGGCGAGGAGATGCCCACCGAGCGCTGGGTCGGCTTCGGCCTGGTGTGGCTGGCGCTGACCATCCTCACCTGGGACGCGGTGCGCCGCAGCCGCCAGGCGCGCGCCCGGGCACGCACCACCGTCATGAAGATGCCGCCGGTCGTCGAGCCCGCCCCCGAGGCCGCCCTCGACGCCGAACCGGCGACCGAACCGGCCACCGCCACGGCCACCGAGCGCCGCACCGCAGCCACCCCGGCCCCGGAACCGTCCCGCCCCGGACAGACCGACCCCCCGGGCGACTGAGCCGGTCCCCCGACCCTCTCGCGCACCTGGGGACGGGCGGAGGACGCCACCGACACGCGCCCGGCTCCTGGTCGGGTGCGTGGGGCATCGCCGACGCCTGGGCCGCGAGTACGCGCCGGACGGCGCCCCGGCCACTGTCGGTGGCCCCCGGTTGGACGTCGGACAGCCGGCGTCAGCTCTTGCCGAGGTGCCTCATCCGCTGATCGCGCGGTCCGGCCCGATGGAGCCGATGCGAGTCGCAGTCACGAACGCTGTCCAGGGTGCGGGAGAGAACGTGAGAACAGGTCCGTCGGTGATCTTCGAGTCACGGACCGGCACCGAGCCGACGACAGCGGCACCACGCTGGAACTCCAGGCACTCACCGCCGTTGGATGTGCTGTACGACGACCTGACCCACTCGTACTGCGTGCTGGTCTGGTTGGTCATGCCTCGTACTCCTCACGAACAGCCCGGATGAAGTCAAGCGAATCATCCGGGCCAAGCGCGTTCGCACGCAAGCGGTCGTAGTTGTCGACAGCGGCTCCCACTGTCTCCGGCTCGCGGAACAGCCGACCGCCGCCGGGGTCGTTGGCGTACATGACGGGCTGCGAGTCGCGGAAGGTGAGGAGGGTGAACGGGTCGGAGTGGACGGCGACCGCCCCCAGCGAGAACGGCAGCACCTGCAGGTCGACAGAGGGCCCGTCGGCCCAAGACAGCAACGCGCTCAACTGCTCGGCCATGACCTTCTTCCCACCTACCTGCGCTCGAAGCGAGGCTTCGAACAGCACGCACCACACCGTGGGCGGTCGCTGACCGCCGAGGAGTCGCGCGCGCCGGAGCCGCGCTGCCACCTTCCCGCCGATCACCTCGTCCGATGCTCGCGGGTTCCCAGCGCGAAAGACCGCTTCCGCATACGCCTCGGTCTGCAGGAGCCCCATGACAGTGCTCGCGGAGAACGCCATGATGCGCGTCGCTTTGCGCTCCAGCTCCAGGTAGGGGACGAACTGCGGAGGGTGGTCCCCCTCGACCATCTGACTCTGCAGTTCAGCAAAGAGCCCGTTGGTCCCGAACACCTGATCGCAGCCGACCGCGAACTTGGTGCTGGCGAGCAGCTTCCCCGACTCGACCTGGCTCACGTACGACTCCGAGTAACCCGTGGCGTTGCCAAGTTGGCGCTGTCGGAGCTTGCGCCCCAGCCGTACGCGCCGGACGTCCGCACCGAACTTCTGTAGCGGCGTCAGCGGGGAGTTGAAGCTCTCCGACCCCAGTTCGTCTTCCACAGCTCCCACCAGCCATTTCTCATCGAGAACCACGTCGCACCCGCCGCTTAGAGCTTTAGCGCTGCAACTGAAGAACCCTGATTCTATTGGAGATCTGCCACTCACGGTGCTGAATTGACTACGGGCTGCCTGGTGATCGTCAGCCCCGTCGAGGACCACGAGGAGGCGTCGATGTCGGACCATGCCCCAGAAGAGACGGCAGCATCGGACGCTGTCGGAGACAGCGAGCCGGAACCCCCGGAGCTGGCAGAGCTGTTGCGCCGCGCCGCAGCGCTGACGAAGCGCATCGACGCACACCTGCGTGCTCTGGAGGCACGGTGAGTCCGCAGTTTCACAGGCGGCTCGAACACGGCTTGATCGGCGTGGACGCGCACACCAAAACGCAGCTCAACCGGAGGCAAGCTCTTACCGGCGCTGCGGCGGGGGTGTATCGATCTGCTCCGTGCCACATCGGTCAGCATGCCGAGTGCCCCGATGCCCTGCCGCAGGGCGCGGAGACCAACTCGCACCGGGACGACAGCCCGGTGTGACGCTCGAACGGTGCGTCTGCACGTGCTCGCACGCCTGAGGTCACGGCAGCGGCCGGCCTGTCGCCACCTGCCACCCGTTCTCAGTCCGCTCGTCCTGCCCGCCGACGCGGTGCACGTCGGTGACGTGGTCATCATCGGAGGCCGAGCGCAACGGGTCCTCGACGCACGGCGGACCTACACCGGCGTACAACTCGGCGGCCGCACATGGCGCATCGGAGTACCGCACGGCACTCCGATGACGGTCATCCGCGCCATAACGCTCTCACCGCCAGTCACACCGGAGCAGCCCCGCCGCCCCTGGTGGCGGCGCCTCCGCCACTGACCCCACCCGCACCCGAACCGCCGCCGCAACTCCTCCACCCCGCCCGCCGGCTGCCCAGCCAGGACGGCCCCATTCCCGCGCCGGCCGAGGTGACCACCACCCGGCTCCCCCGCTGCCCCTCGGCCGGCGCGGCACCACTGGAACGCAGCTCCGCCCATCGCAACGACTGCCCGCTCCATCTCAGGCCCTCTTCCGCAGGCTCGGGCGGACTGTCCGTCGGCTCTGGCAGGATGCCGGTATGACCCACTCCACCGATGGCAAAGGATTTGCAAAGCCCACTTAACGTCCCAGGTCGCGAAGGGTGTTCCCCGCGCGAGCGGGGGTGGTCCGCTGGTCGCGCGCCGACTTCAGCGCGCCTTCGTGTGTTCCCCGCGCGAGCGGGGGTGGTCCGTGGCTTGCTAGTGCCGCGTCAGGCAACGTTTGCCCTGTTGTGATGCGATGTGCCGTCTCGGTACTGCGCCGGGCGGCGCATGTCCCGCCACGCTGTCCGAGTGGCGGAACGAGTACGTGTACGCGAGATCGACGATGACGAGGGCGGACGGCTGCTGCGATCAGCCTCCGCGCTGACGCGTTCGATGTGTTCGTGACCGAGGCCCAGGCGGGCCGATTCGCCGGCTGAGGCGAGCGGACCCCGGCCGGGCGACCTCGCCGCGCTTGGGGGCTGTCGGCCGTGACCTACTCCCACACCTGCTCGGCGACCCGGTAGAAGTTGCCGCCCAGGATGCCGGTGACCGCCTCGTCCGGGTAACCGCGGGCCAACAGGGCGTCCTCCAGGGTCAGCAACTCCTCGGGCGGCATGAACGCGATGGGCCCCCAGCGCGTGTAGCACTCGGGGAACAGCTCGGGCGTCTCGGCGAGCAGCACGTTGAAGTCGTCGTGGTCGAAGGGGTAGTCGGTCGAGACGCCCACGTGTTCCGGGCCGACCAGCTCGACCGCGTAGTCAATGTGCCGCACCAGGGCATCGAGGCTCGCGTCGTTCTCGCCGAGGAAGATCCCCACACCGGTGATGCCGACGACACCGCCGGTCGCGGCACAGGCGCGGGCCTGGTCGTCGGTGATGTTGCGGGGGTGGTCCCACAGCCCGCGCATGCAGGAGTGGGAATAGACCATGGGACGCTCGGTCGCCTCGCTGAGGTCGAGACCGGTCCGTGCGCCGCAGTGCGACCCGTCCACGACCATGCCGACGGCGTTCATCTCCCGCACCAGCTCACGGCCGTAGGCGGTCAGCCCCTCGTCCACCTCGTCCATGCAACCGCCGCCGGCGGCGTTGCGGTTGTTGTAGCTCGGCAGCAGGGTGCGGACTCCGAGGTCGTAGAAGTGACGCACACGGTCCAGCTGCCCCTCCAGCGGCCCGGAGTCCTCCAGGTCGAACGCGACGGCGATCTCGTCGGCCGCCACCGCGGCGTCCACGTCCGCCAGACCGGCCACCAGCCGGAACCGCCCGTCCGCCGCGATCCGCTCCCGCCAAGCGGCGAGCAGTCCGTCGACGAACTCGCCACTGTGCGGCGCGTAGCCCACGTTCACCGACGTGTAGCTCCCACCGCGCCGCCGGTAGCGCGCCAACTCACCGATCGGCGCATTGTGTTCGAGTGGAAGGCAGCAGTGCTGCTCCCAGAGCAGGCGCGGTGGGCGAGCGGTGCCAGGTGCGTTCGTCATCTCCGCATCCTGCCGCCCACCACCCCCACACGCCACGGCCCGGCTCACACTCCGGCCGATCACCTCCTTCGGCCCCCGGAAACCCGCTACGCTCCGACCAGGGACACACCCCAGGATTTCAGCGACACGCCGGGGTTCTGAGCACTACCGGAGGTTCGCTGAAAAACCGCCCCGCCAGCCCCCTCCCAAGCCACCTCCGACCTGGACCTTCACCATGGGGTCCTCATCGCCCCTACGAGGGGGCTTGATTGAAACCTTGCACGGAACTCGAGCGAACGGTTCGTGCCCTGGCCTCTAGGTCAAGCCCTGAGCGTCCTGGGGTCGGCCGCTGTGGCGAGCGGGCAGTGGGAGCCCATGCGACACGCCGCAGCGCCCGCCGGGGCGCTCGATCCACAGGGTACCGGATCGGGGCTCGGGCGGGCGCCGGGGTTTGGGGCGGACGTGGTGTGGGCGGTCAGGCGGTGCGGATCAGCGGGGATGTGCCCTGCTGGTGCAGCGCACGGCTGGTGGAGTTCTGGGCGAGGACGAAGCCGAGGGTGAGGAGTTGCTGGGCCTCTACGCCGTAGGAGATCAGACGCCGGTTCCACAGGGATGCGTCGAGCTGGGAGTGGCCGGACTCGGCGTCGCTCCTGTAGGGGTAGACGAGCTGATGGGTACGGGTGAATTCCGGGATCTGCTGGAGGTGCTCGGCGCGGTGGAAGCCGCGTTCCTCGTCGCTTTCAACCGGTCGGGCGCTCGCCTTTCCGGCTTGTCGTCCCGACGGAGACTCGGTACTCATGGCTTCCTCGCCGGCAAGGTATCTCGAGGACGTGATACCAGCGGAACGTGCGAGTTCCTCGACGCTCCAAGCGTGTGATCGGCACGGGCACGAGCTGCGTGGTTCCGTCCGCGTAGTGGGCTTTTTCGGCTATGCGCCCGTCCGCGACCCACAGCTCATGGGTGCAGCGCCCAGGGCGTAGGGATTCGTAATATTGCGATTCGTTCCCTTTGTGCTGCTTGTTGATGACAAGGCCGCCGTAGCGGGCGATGGTGTTCCGGTGCATGCCGCGGAGGGCGCCGTCGTAGAGGACGCCCATGCAGCCGGGCGCCGAGCCCATGATGTCGAGAACCCCTTCGACTGCCACGGCTGCCTCCCCGCCGGCCTGGAGGTGCGGTACGTATCGGGAGTCAAGGAACACTCGGGAGAGGTAGGTCTCGTCTTTTCTGGCGGAGAAGAAGACGTACTTCGGTCCGTACACCTCGCCGCCGCCGCCTTCTCGCTGAGGCACGGAGGCGGGGTCGACGCGGTGATAGCGGATTTCGCCGGTCGTCATGTCCACGCTTTCCCTGGCTCGTGCGAGGGTCGGTGACTTCAGGACCGTTCCGTCTGCGGCTATCAGTTGGTGGCGCTGCGGGTTGCTCCAGGACCGGGTTTCGCCCTCGGGGAAGATCCCTTGGGCCAGTGCTTGTTCGAGGGCCAGTACCCGGTACTGCCCCCACAGCTCGTCCGAGTGCTCCCGTAGGCGCCGCTGGGCATGCAGCCACTGGGACCTGGTCGGCCCTGCCTCCGGGAGAGAGGAGGCGGCCAGGGCCCCGAGTTCCGCACGCACTCCCTCTTTCAGGACTGACCAGACTTCCGGGTCGCTGAGGTGAGCGGCCGTGCGGCGGGCGGAGGCGAGGACACTGCGGGCTGCCAGGAAATAGAGGAATGCCACGTCGGGATAGCTCCGGGGCCTTCCGACCCGGCCAGGAGGCGGGAGGGTCTCTGCGAGTTCGTAGAGGTCGGAGTTGCGGGCGCAGTCCGTGAGGCGCTCGTGGAGCGTGCGGCGGTCAGTCTCGGAGAAGGGCCGCTTGCGCGGGGTCCGCTGCGCCGGTGGGAGCGTGTCTCCGAAAAGGTCTTCAGGCATCGGCGGCCTGCTGTTCCGGTGCCAGCTGCGCCCAGTCATAGCCGACGAGGTCTGCGGCCCGGTCCAGGGAGCGCAGACCGAGCCCACGGGCGACATCCTCGATCTTTCCGGTGTCGCCGAAGATGCGGACCCCCGCATAGGCCGTGAGAGAGGCCGGCTTGACCCGTGGGTCGGCTCCGAGCCCGATGCGGCGGATGAGGTCCGAAAGCGCGACGCAGGCGCGTGCTTGCAGGTGCTCATCGGGCGCGGGGGCCGACGAAACGGCCAGACGGGAGTCGGGGGCGGCATCGGGGTTGCGTCGCTGTCTGGCGACGAAGGCGGCCCTGGCCTCCAGGATGCGCAGTGCCGACGGGTCGAGAGGGCGCCAGCGTGGATTCGTGCGGGTCGATCCGTGCAGCCACACGGTCCCGGACTTCGGGTCCAGGTCGCGGACCCTGATGTGCCCAATTTCGCCGGTGTGTCCGCCGGAGAGGGCAAGCGCGGCCGCAGCGGCGTGACGGCTGGGTCTGGTCACGTACTCCGCGGCATGACGTAGCGCGATGGCTTCGTCCTCGTCCAGAGGACGGATCCGGCTTCCACTGCGGTCGGGCAGCCGGATGTCCCTGGTGGGATCGGCATCGGTGAGACCCAGCTCGCGCAGGGTCCGATAGAAGGAGCGCAGGACGGCGCGGCGCTGATGCTGCGTGGCCGTGGCCGAGTCGCCAATGTGTCCATGACGCGTGCGCCCCTGGGCGAAGATGAAGTCTTCGGCGAGGTCGCGGGTGACGTCAGCGACGAGCACGAGACCTCGTGAGTGCACGTAGCGCTCGTAGCGCTGCAGGAGCTGTCCGAAGGAACGACGGGTCTGCGGGGACATTTGTCCCTGGGAAGTCATGTGGGTCCAAAGAGAGACGGCCCGCTCGACGGCGCATGCCAGCGTCACGTCCGTGAAGGCGGTCGCGGTGTGCCGGGGCCGTCAGGCAGGGTGGGATTAGGTTCCGGGGCGCGCTGGGACCGCCTCACGGGAGCCTCCTCTCGCTGGTGCATGTTCACACCAGCGTTGGAAGGAGAGCCCGCGGGGCGCAAGCGCTCGCGCGCAAAAAGGTGATGTGGGAG
Organism: Streptomyces lonarensis; assembly: GCF_012033735.1. Classification (GTDB taxonomy): domain Bacteria; phylum Actinomycetota; class Actinomycetes; order Streptomycetales; family Streptomycetaceae; genus Streptomyces; species Streptomyces lonarensis. The sequence continues at coordinate 15,013 of NZ_JAAVJD010000121.1, forward strand.
GGGCCGAACGTTGATAAGCGTTCGGCGGATGGCCGGTCAGGTCCGCTGGCGGGAAAGCACGTCGTAGATCGTGGCCAGGGACCGCATGACCGCGCCGTAGTCTTCGGGGGTCAGCTTTGCCAACTGCTCCATGCTCACCGGCAGTACCAGTCCGGATTGGGGCGGGCCTGGCTTGGCGGCGGCAGGCGGAGGCTCCTGCTCTGGCGGGGTGGTGGTGTGACCGCCAGCTGATTCGGACAGGCGCAGACATCCGTCGTCGTCCCGCACGACGTAGCGCGCGAGCTCGAGCCAATCGACCAGGTGCACCCATGGCGACAGCCGCGAGGTCGGGTAGGGGCGCATGGCCTTGGCGATGTCCTCGGCGCTCAGCGCAGTGGCCGACGGTACGGAGTCGATCAGCAACTGGTACACCCAGGAGCCGCGCCACGCTTCACCGAACAGGGTTCTTGCCGTCTCCCGGTCAGTGGACCAGGATCGTCCGACACGGGCGCCCGAGACAGTCGGCCTCCATCCTGCCGGGCTCGATGACAACAGGCCGGTGTCGGTCAGGAAGCGCACGGCGAGGGTGATGTCGCTCCGGTTCAGCTCCGTTTCGCGGATGAAGTCGCGGGTCTTGACGGCGGAGCGTCCTGTTGCGCATGTCTTGACTGCGGCCGCCAGAAGGTCCATCTGCCGGTCGGCCTGCACGCCGACGGGCGGCATGCGGTAGGAGACGGTCTTGCCGCTGGATGACTGAGTGGTCGAGCGGCCTCTTGGTGTACCCCGATGGTGGGGTTGCCCGGCTGGTCCGGACGTTGAAGAGCTCATGTGTGAGTCCTTGCTCCGGTTGTCGCTGCGCTGAGGAGCAGCGTTTCGGAAAGGGCTCACGCGAAACCGACCGAATGGCCTAGGCTGGCCGCCGGTGCGTGAGCCCGTCTCTGGAGGAATGCGCCAACGGCCGCCGTGGGCTCGCAACTTGCGGCGGCCGATCTGCGTTTGTTCTCAAGCTTTTATCGGTTCCTGGTGCCCTCCGATCCGGCGTACGCGAACGAGTACCTGGACTCCTTGTCGCGCACCACGGTTCCGTCCTTGCGAAGCCTGCTGAGTCTGGCTCGGATGCTGGCGGCAGAGCTGGGCACGCCGAGGGCTTGCACTCCGCGGGCGATCTCTACGGGAAGCAGCCCGTTGGTCCCTCGCAGGACGTGGAGGATGCCCTCCTCGATCGACAAAGAGGCGCCGTGCTCCCCGTTCGGGGTGTCGGATTCGCGGGCACCGTCGCCAGTGAGGTTTTCTCAACGGTCCTTACTTCCATGAGCCGTGTAGGACGAGGGCGGCTTTGGTGATGGCTCCGATTCTGTTGGGGCTGAGGGTGACGTGCTGGAGTGCGCGCCAGCGTTGCTT
>NZ_JAAVJD010000122.1 GCF_012033735.1 Streptomyces lonarensis
CGCGGGCGCGTCGCGTGGCGCTCGGCAGGTGGCGCCGGGCGACGTCGAGCGCCTCCTCCCGCACGGCGTCCAGCTCGGTGCGGAGCCGGGTCGCCGCGCGCAGCGAGAGCGTGAGGGCGGCGGCGAGCAGCGCCGCGGCCAGCAGCGGCAGCGCCGGGCCGGCGGGCCAGGCACCGGCGTCCGAGGCGGCCGTGCTCCGGGCGAGTTCCCGGGTCCGGTCGTAGCCCTCGGCGAGCCCGCGGTGCGCCTGGCTCCACTCCTCACGGAGCTCTCGGGCGGCGGGGACGGTCTGCTCCGGGGCGGCGAGCCGTTCCCCCGCGGACTCCGCGGCGCGGTGGGCGCCGCCGGCCCCGAGGGTGTCGAAGGCCTCGCGGGCCGGGCCGGTCAGCGCGGCGGGCAGTGACGCCTCCAGGGCGGTGCGCCCGGCCGCCGCCTCGGCGAACTGGTCGCGGACGGGGGCCGGGAGAGCGCCGTCCGCGTCGGCGGCGAGGAGCAGGGCGTCCTGCCGGGCCAGGAGCTCCGCCGCACGGTCCAGCGCCGGTGGCACGGTGGCTCCGGCCTCGGCGCCCGGCGTGTCGAGCAGCGCCGAGACGGCTGAGGTCTGGGCCCGGTAGAGCAGCCCCCAGTCCGCCCGCCCCTCGGCGGCCCGCGTCCGCAGCGGGGCGAGCTCCGCGAGGCGTTCGGCGGCCTCGGGGTACGAGCCGGGGTCGAGGGTGGCCTCGGCGTCCCGGGTGGCGTCGGCGGCCCTGCGGGCGGTCTCCGCGCGGGCGGCGGCGCCGGGGCTGTCCAGGGCGTCGGCCGCCGGCGGACGCGGTGCCAGCCAGGCGACGGTGGCGCGGCGCTCGGCCTGCAGCGCCCGGACCACGGCGGCCGGCGCGTGGGTGGCCTCGGTCGCGTCGGCGGCGGCGCGGTCGGCGGCGATCTGCCCGGCGGTGGCGTGGGCGACGTACCCGCAGAGCAGCGTCAGCGCGGCGAGCGGTGGAACCAGCAGCGCCAGCAGGTGGTGCCGCAGGGTGCGGCGCGGGGGTGGTGGGGGTCGGTCGTCGGTCATGGGGGTGTCGTGGCTCCCGTGCTCCGGTGGCGCGCGCGCCGGAGCATCCGTCCGGCGTGGGGCGGCGTGCCTGGTGGGCGCGTCGTTCCCGGACGCTAGCCGGACAGGAGGGACCGTTTCTGCAGCTGTCTGCGGCTGGCCGGAAAGTGGCCCGGAGGCGGTTACCAATGACCGCCTCCGATCACGCAGTGATCCATGCTGAGCAGCGTTGTCCAAACGTGTTCGCGGCCGATCCGTCGGGTTGCGCAGCACGACAACCGGAGAACGCGCCCGGCCCCCACGTCACGCCCGCCTCCCCCGGCCGGAGGCCCCGCCCTGCGGGGCCCTCCCGCGGCGCCTGCGCCGAACACCGCCGCCCCGCGCACTTCGGCCGTCGTCCCCCGCCGGACGCGCGCGAACGACGACGCGCCCCGCCCGGCACCGGAGTGCCGAAGGGGGCGCGAGCCGTCGGACCGTCAGCGCAGTTCCTTGCGGCCGACGCGCCGCAGCCGCCGCCGCTGGGAGGGGTCGAGCGTCAGATAGGCGACGGCGGGCACCCCGAACATCACCACCGCGGCGATCCAGAAGTTGGTCAGCCACCACAGGACCAGACCCACGGCCACGCCACCGACGGCGATCTTCGCACCATTGGACATATCGCTCTCCTCTCCCGGCGGGCGGCCCCCGCACACAGGTGAGGACGTCCTTCCCCGTGTACCGGTTGCCTACCACCCTCGTCCCCCAAGCCTCCCACGTCAGCGCCGCGCTGCCGCGGCGGCCGTGGGGTACGGTCGGCCACCGCCCGTCCAGCCGCCACGTGAGGAACTCCCAGCCGCCGTGTCCCGCTCCCCTTCGCCGCCCGCCGTGACCGCTCGCGCGCGGTTGACCGCCGCGCAGCTCACCGCCCTCGCGGAGTGCGCCGCGGTACCGCTGCCGGCCGATCCGCCGCGACTCTCCGAGGTCGCCTTCTGGCGTCCGGACGGGGCGCCGCCCCTCGCCGGCGCCCCGGACCCGGGGTTCACACCGCTGCGGGTGGTCCTGCCCGTGGCGGACGGCGCGGCCGCGGTCGGCGAGGTCGCTGTCCGCGAGCTCCCCTCGTTCCGGCTGCCGGTCGGGGAGGCGGTCCCCGTGCTGACCCGCGCGCGGGCCTCGGGGCAGGGATCGGCGGCGTTCTGGGGCCACGCCGTGCTGGTGGCCCTGCAGCTGGCGGCCCGGGGCCGGCTGCTGCCCGGCCTTACCGCCGGCGACCACGACGCCTGGCGACTGGGGCCGCTGGAGGCGGAGGACGTCCGACGCCTGACGGAGCTGACACGCGCGATGCCGCCCCACGCCCACGCCCACCCCCTGCCCACCACCGACGCCGCACCGCGCCTGCCGGAACCCGCCGGCCTGCTTCGGGCTTTCCTCACCGCCGTGGCGGACGGCCTTCCCCGCTCCCCCGCCGCAGCGGCCGCGGCGGGCGGACCGGCGTTCGCCGCGCCGTCGCCCCGCAAGCTCCCGGACCACCGGGCCTGGTCCGACGCCGTGGCAGCGGGCCACGACGCCGGGGTGGGACTGTCCCTGCGCGTGGAGGCGGTCGGCCCCGAGGAGGGCCCCGCCCGGCGGCTGCTGGCGGTCGTCCAGGCCCACAGCCTCGCCGACGCGGGGCTGGTGGCGGACGCGGCCCGGTTGTGGGACCCCTCGCCGCCCGAGGGGTTCGGCGTGGCGGCCCGCCGTGAGGCGCTGCTGACGCTGCGGCGGGCCGCCGCAGCGTGGCCGCCGTTGGAGCCGCTGCTGCGTGCCGCTGTCCCGGACACGCTGGAGCTGTCCGAGGAGGAGACCGCCGAGCTGCTCGGTGCCCCCGCGACGGCGGCGCTCTCCGCCGCGGGCGTCGAGGTGCACTGGCCGCGCAGCATGGTGCGCAGGCTGACCGCGCACGCCGAGGTCGGGCCGGGGCCGCGCGAGGCAGGCGGCCCCCCGTCGCTCCTCTCCCCCGACGCCCTGCTGCGGTTCGACTGGCGCTTCACCCTCGACGGGGAGCAGCTGACCCGCGAGGAGCTCCACCGGCTGGCCGAGGCCGGACGGCCCGCCGTCCGGCTGCGGGACCGCTGGGTCCTCGTCGACCCGGCCGACGTGCGGCGGGCCCTGGAACGGCGGGACACCGAGGTGAGGACGCTCCCCGCGCTGCGCGCCGTCCTGAGCGGACGCACCGGGGAGGGCGGGGACGCGGCCGAGGTGCGTGCCACCGGCTGGCTCGCGACGCTCCGCGAACGGCTGACCGACCCCGACCGCGCCCCGTCGGCCCAGCTGCCGCCCCCGGACGGGCTGGACGCGACGCTGCGCGGCTACCAGCGGGAGGGGGTCACCTGGCTGCACCGGCTGACCTCCCTGGGGCTCGGCTGCGTCCTCGCCGACGACATGGGGCTCGGCAAGACCCTGACGCTGATCGCGCTGCACCTGCACCGCGCCGCCCCGCCACACCCGGCCGGGCCCACGCTGGTGGTCTGCCCGACCTCTCTGCTGGCCAACTGGGAACGCGAGATCGCGCGGTTCGCACCGGGGACGGCGGTACGGCGCCATCACGGCACCGCGCGCGACCTGGCGTCGCTGCCCGCGGACGGCTTCGTGCTGACCACCTACGGCACGTTGCGCCGCGACGCCGACCGGCTGGCCGGGGTGGGCTGGGGGCTGCTCGTCGCCGACGAGGCCCAGCACGTGAAGAACCCGCGCGCCGCCACCGCGCGGGCGATCCGGTCCGTCCCCGCGGCGGCTCGGGTGGCGCTGACCGGCACCCCGGTGGAGAACAACCTGACGGAGCTGTGGGCGTTGCTGGACTGGGCCACGCCGGGGCTGCTGGGGCCACTGGCCGCCTTCCGCTCCCGCTGGGCCGATGCGGCGGAGAGCGGTGACGACCCCGAGGCGGCGCGCCGCCTGGCGGCGCTGGTGGGCCCGTTCCTGCTGCGTCGGCGGAAGGCGGACCCGGGCATCGCGCCCGAACTCCCGCCGAAGACCGAGACCGACCGGGTGGTCGCGCTCGGCCCGGAGCAGCTCGCGCTCTACGAGGCGGTCGTCCGGGAGGGGCTGGACGCGGTCGCCGGTGCGTCCGGCACCGCGCGCCGCGGTCTGGTGGTGAAGCTGCTGACGGCGCTCAAGCAGATCTGCAACCACCCGGCGCAGTACCTGAAGGAGCGCGACCCGGTGCTGGCGGGCCGGTCCGGGAAGCTGGAGCTGCTGGACGAACTGGTGGCCACCATCCGGGCCGAGGGCGGCGCGACGCTGGTCTTCACGCAGTACGTGGCGATGGCGCGGCTGCTGGAGCGCCACCTGGCCGAGCGGGGGACGCCGACGCTGCTGCTGCACGGGGGCACGCCGGTGCGCCGCAGGGAGGAGATGGTCCGCACCTTCCAGGAGGGCGGGGCGCCGGTCTTCCTGCTGTCACTGAAGGCCGCCGGCACCGGTCTCAACCTGACGCGCGCCGAGCACGTCGTGCACTACGACCGGTGGTGGAACCCCGCGGTGGAGGAGCAGGCCACCGACCGCGCGTACCGGATCGGCCAGGACCGTCCGGTGCAGGTGCACCGGCTCATCGCCGAGGGCACCGTCGAGGACCGCATCGCGGCTCTGCTGCGCCGGAAGCAGCGGCTGGCCGACGCGGTGCTGTCAGGTGGCTCCGCCGCCCTGACGGAGTTGAGCGACGCGGAGCTGGCCGACCTGGTCCTGCTGCGGGAGGTGCGCGCATGAGCGCGGGGCAGACCCGGTCCGCGGGCGAGGGCGGGCAGCAGGAGCCGGCGGCGGAACGCGTCCTGGCGCCACTGCCCGCACCGCGCGGCCGCGCGTTCACCACCTCCTGGTGGGGCCGACGCTGGGTGGCGGCGCTGGAGGACAGCGCCCTGGACTCGGCGCGGCTCGCCGCGGGACGGCGGGCGGCGCGCCGCGGCGCCGTGGGCGCGGTGATGGTCCGACCCGGTCGCGTGACCGCCGTGGTGTCGGGCCGGGACGGCTCGGCGCACCGTGCGGACGTGCTGCTGCGCACCTTCGACGCCGCCGAGTGGCGGCGGCTGCTGGCGGCGGTCGCCGCGGAGGCCGGCCGGCTGGCGGCGCTGCTGGACGGGGAGATGCCGCCGGATCTCGTCACGGACGCCGAGTCGGCCGGTGTGGAGCTGCTGCCGGGGATCGGTGATCTGGAGCCGGAGTGCGAGTGCGGCGTCTGGGACCACTGCGAGCACACCGCCGCGCTGGGCTACCAGGTGGGACGGCTGCTGGACGAGGACCCGTTCCTGTTGCTGTTGCTGCGCGGCAGGGACGAGCGGGCGGTGGCTGCCGGTCTGCGACCGCAGCGGCCCGGGACGCCGCGGAGCGAGACGGCCGTGCCGGCCGGGCTGGACGCGCGGACTGCGTACGCCGGCCTGCCGCAACCGTTGCCCGCACTGCCGGCGGGGCCGTCCGCCCTCGGGGCGGCGCCCGCGCTGCCGGCCGACACCTCGGTCGAGGGGGTCGACGCGGCCGGGCTGGCGTATCTGGTAGCGGTGACGGCGCGACGCTCCGCCCGGATGCTGGAGCTCGGCCTCGCGGCCGCGCGGGGAGAGGAGGGTCCGCGCGGCGCGTACGGGTCGGCCGCAGACGAGGAGGCCGTCACGGCCCTGGAACCGGTGTGGCTGGACGCGGCGGCGATGGCCGCCGCCATCGTCCCGGGCGAGGTCGTCGCACGCCGCCTGGCGGCCGGCGCCAGCCGGACGCCGGCGGAGCTGGCGAGGGCGGCGACGGCCTGGAGCGCCGGGGGCGCCGTGGCAGTGGCCGTGCTCGACGCGGGCGGCGGACAGGGGGCGTCGTGGGCCGGCCCCCGGACCGCGATCGTGGCGATGGACACCTCGGAGGCGTGGGAGGACGCGGGCGGGCTGCCCCCGTGGCGGCGCTCCGGGGTCGTGTGGACCGCCGTGGGCGAGGGCGCCCAGGTCCGGTACGGCCCGGACGGCCGGTGGTGGCCGTATGCGCGCCGTGGCGACCGGTGGTGGCCCGCCGGGGGCCCGGAGCCCGGCCCGGCCGCGGCGCTGGCCGTGGCGCGGCCGGTGGCGGCGGAGTCGGAGCCGGGGGCGGCGGAGGGGTGAGGGCAGCGGACGGCGGCACGTGACGCGCCCGCCGGTGCCGTGTGAGGACGGCACCGACGGGCGCGATGGGGGTGTCGGACGCGGAGCCGGTGTCAGGCGAGTCCGGCGAAGACCGGCAGGTAGCCGCTTCCCTGGCCCGCGGCGTTGGGGTGGTAGGAGTTGCCGATGGGGAAGGTGACGCTGTGCAGCCAGGGGCTCGACGAGCAGATCTCGTGGCCGCTGAAGGCGCCGCGGACGTCGCCGTAGCTGAACCCGTGGTCGGCGGCGCGCTTGGCCGTCACGTCGCTGAGCGTGTCGGAGGTCGCGTTGATCGCCGCGCGGGCCTGCTCGCTGAGGCCGACCGCGCAGGAACCGTTGAGCTGGTACATCCGCGGGTAACCGAGGACGACGACTCGGGCCTGCGGGGCCCGGGCGCTGATCTCGCTGTACACGGCGTCGAGTTGGGCGGGCAGGTTGTCGGTGATGTAGGTGTTGGCCTGCCCCATCCGGTTGACGCACGAGGCGGTGGACTGGAGCACGCAGGTCTGCATGGCGTCGGCGAACCCGGCGTCGTTGCCGCCGATGCTGATGCTGACCAGTGTGGTCGAGGAGTTCAGGGGGCCCAGCTGACCCGAGAGCACGTCGCCGGTGCGGGCACCGGAGCATGCGGTGAAGTGGAAGGCGGACGGCCCGTTGGCGTTCGCCCAGCGCTGCGGGTAGGCGTTGTTGCTCCGGCGGCAGTCGCCGCTGGCGGAGTCGTAGTTCCCGGCGCCGACACCGGAGGAGTAGGAGTCACCGAGGGCGACGTAGACCTCCGCCGCCTGGGCCTCCTGCGCGGAGGCGGTTGTGGGGATGACCGAGACGCCGAGGGCCAGCACCGCGGTGGCGGCACCGGCGAGAAGACGACGGAGCTTCATCGAGCCTCCTGAACAGGCTGTGTGTGGGGGTTACCTGCTGTGTTACCAGCTGGTAATGCATTTGAGAAGTGTCCATGCCAATAATTTCCGGCCAACACACCCTCAGGAACGACCCACAACCGGACAGGTGACGCATCATTCGCTGCGGCTTTCGAGACACCGGCGCGGCGGACACGCACCACGGCCGGGGGGCCGGCACCCGGAAGTGCCGGCCCCCCGGCCTGCGCGGGCCCGCGACCGGGCCCGGTGGTCAGCTCTTGACGGCGAGCCCGCCGTACACCGCGACGCGGCCGTCGTCCTCCGTCGGCTGCCGCTCCGGGCGCCAGTGGGAGACCTGCACGACCCCGGGCTCCTCCAGGGCGAATCCCTCGAAGAGGCCGACGACCTCGTCCCGGGTGCGCAGGCGCAGACCCGCCGTCGCCCGCGCGTAGATCTCGGCACCCCGCTCCCCCACCTCCGGCGAGTGGAAGTCCGCCGTCGCGTGGGAGATCACCAGCCGGCTGCCCGGCGCCAACCGCTCGGTCAGGGCCCGCAGCAGGCCCTTGGGGTCCTCGGAGTCGGCGACGAAGTGCAGCACCGAGACGAGGAGGACCGCGACCGGCTCGTCCAAGTCGATCAGCCCGTTCAGCGTCTCGCTCTCCGCGATGGCCGCCGGGTCGCGCAGGTCGGCGAGGACGAACCCCGTCCCGGGGGTCGAAGTCAGCTTGGCTCCGGCGTAGACGGAGACGATCGGGTCGTTGTCCACGTACACCACGCGCGCTCCGGGGTCCACCGCGTGGGCGGCCTCGTGCGTGTTGGGTGAGGTGGGTATGCCGGTGCCTATGTCGAGGATCTGACGGACGCCCGACCGCACGACGTCCGCGACCACGCGCTGCAGGAAGTCGCGGTTGGCGCGCGCGCTGCGCCGCACGTCCGGCGTGGCGGCCATCAGCTGTTCGGCCGCCGCGCGGTCGACCTCGTAGTTGTCCTGGCCGCCCAGGTAGTAGTCGTACATCCGGGCCGGGTGCGGACGGCTGGTGTCGATGCTCGCGGCGGCGGGTGCCTGCTCGGTCACGTCTGCTCTCTCTCCTCGGGTGGTGCTGCCGTGGGGGCGGGGGCTCAGGGCGCCCGGCGGCGGATCAGACCAGCAGGAAGTCGGCGTCCCCCGACTTGACCCCGGCGATGAACCGCTCCATCTCGTGCGGCGTGTAGATGAGCGCCGGGCCCTCGGGGTCGGTCGACTGCCGCAGCGCCACGCGGCCGTCACGCAGCCGCATCGCCTCCACGCAGCTGCCGCCGTTCCCGCCGCTCCAGGGCTTGTGCCAGCCCTCCGTCCCCAGTTGCGCGGCGGGCATCCCGTTGTAAATGCGATCCATGGTTCAGATCTCCTTGCGAAGTTCACCGAGCAGTGACTCGGTTCGGTGCACCGGCGCGGCCTGCGCGCACATCCGGTCGAGCGCCTCCCGGAAGACCGACACGTCGTCGCGCTGGTCGAAGTAGGCGGCGCCGACCAGACTCTCGGAGCAGGCGACGTCGGCGAGCTCGGGGACCGGGAAACGGAAGAGGTGGAAGGGTCCGTACATCGCGGGGTGCAGCCCCGCGCCGAACGGCATCACCTGGAGCCGGATGCGCGACCGGAGCGACGCGGCTTCGAGATGAGCGAGCTGGTCGCGCATCACGTGGGGCCCCGCGACGGCGCGTCGCAGCACCGTCTCGTCGATGACCCCCCAGAACAGCGGCGGCGTCTCCCGGTCCAGCAGCTGCTGCCGGGCCAAACGCAGCTCGACCAGCCGGTCGACCTCCGCGGCGGGCGCCTGCGGCATCCCCGCGCGCAGCACGGCGCGGGCGTAGTCGGCGGTTTGGAGCAGGCCGGGGACGTAGTGCGGTTCGTAGGCGCGGATCTGCTCCGCTTCCGCCTCCAGGCTGACGAACGCGCTGAACCAGCCGGGCAGGACGTCGCGGTAGTTGTGCCACCAACCGGGCCGGTTGGCCTCGCGCGCCAGTCGCACGAACCCGTCGATCTCCTCGGGGTCCCGCACCCCGTAGAGGCGCAGCAGCTTCTCGACGTAGGGGACCTTGAGCCCGACCTGCGCCTTCTCCATGCGGCGCACGGTGGCGTGGGTGACATCGAGGTGGTGCGCCGCCTCCTCGAAGGACGTGCCGGACTGCTCACGCAGATCCGCCAGGCGCCGCCCGAGAACCACCCTGAGCGCCGTCGGCGCACCTCCGGGCCGCCCGCCCGGCACTACCGTCGGTCCTCAACTGCCGTCATGCGTAGAGAGCTTGCCATGAGGCCCTGCAATGCGACAGACCGAACCGGCCATTCTGCAAATGACAGACTGCCTCTTGCCGTATGTGATCCGACCCACCACAGTAGGACCGTGGCTTCCTCCTTCCACGCTCAGCCCCTGGAGCGCTCCGACACCACCGCGCCGTGGAGCGCCCGGGCCCACTTCCTCCTCCCGGCGGTCGAGACCGCCGTCTCCGAGGCACGAAGACGGACCCGCAGCCAACTCTGCGAGTGGCGCACCCCGGAGGACACCAGCGACAACGCGCAACTGATCGTCTCCGAGCTCGTGACCAACGCGCTGCGCCACACCACCAGCCGCTCCGTCGGCTGCGAGCTGCGGGTCAGCGGCACACTGCTGCGGGTCGCCGTCCTCGGTGAGGGAGCGGGGCCCCGGCGGGGCCCGGCGGTGGCCACCGACGAGGACGAGGGCGGCCGCGGCCTGCTGTTGGTGGTGGCACTCTCGCTGGGGTGGGGGGTGCGCCCCACCGATGCCGGGCGGCGCCACGTGGTGTGGGCGGACCTCCCGCTGCAGCACGAACCCGCCTGAGCCGGTCCGGCCGCGGGGGGGCGTGGAAGGCGACCGGGGGTCGCACGCCGACCCCGTCCGCGCCCCGTGTCGGCTACCGTTGCTGGGAGTGAGGGCGGTCGGGCCGCGCACCGAGTCGCCGGTCACCGCAGCAGCAGCAGGAGGAGACGGCGGCCGCGGAGTCCCGTGCCGCGCGCCGCACGAGGCCGAGGGAGGCAGGCCATGGGGACCGAGCCGCACGATCGTGACGAGCCCCAGCGCGACGACTGGGACGACCTGGTGCTGGACGAGAACTTCGTCCGCGGGGCAGAGGTGAACGAGCCCACCGCACGGACCCGCATGCTGACCGAACGCTGGAAGAACGAGGCGCCGGCGCCGCAGCCATGGCGATCGGACGAGCCCCCCGCAGGCTGGATTCACAGCACCTCGCCCAAGCAGGAGAAGCGCGAGAAGCGGGAGAAGCGCAAGCGGGGCGGCGGGAAGCTGCGCGGAATCTTCAGACGTCGCAAGGACGACGGCACCGACGAAACGCGGTGAGCGCGGCCGGCGTGCGAAGGGCCCGGGTTCCGCCCGGGCCCTTCGCACGCCCGGGTCGGGCGCGGACCGCTCCGGCACGCCCGCTGCGTCTCCGGTGTCCGGCCTCCCAGCTCCGGCACCACTGCCCGCGCGCCGCAGCTTCCCGCGCCCCGGCGCTCGCGCTCGGGGCGCGCGACAGCCAGCGGCTCACCTCAGGTTCACCCCATCCGGGCAGACCTGCCGGTAGTGGTCACGCACAGCGTCACGGCGCCACATCCTTCGGATGTGAAACCCAGCCCGCCGCCCGCGCGGCGCGCCGGCCGCGCGCGACTCGCCGTGGTACCGGCCGTTGTGATCGTCCTGTTCACCGCAGCGCCGCCGGCCCTCGCCGACGGCCCCGCCGCGTCCGACCCCACGCCGCACCCGCACGACCGCCCCGCGCAAGCGGACACGGCCGCCGCTAACCGCACGCCCGGCGCGCCCGGCCCCGCTCTCGTCGGCGCTCTCGTCGGCGCACCGGACGACGCGACGCCGCCCTTCCCGACCTTCCCGCCCTTCCCGGTCGGTGGCGACCGCGTGGAGATCGACGGGCCAGGGGGACGGGTCTCCGCCGGCACGGTCCCCGGGGGGTTCGAGGGCCGGATCGAAGGGCCCGGGGGGTGCGTCTCCGGCAGCGTCACGGCGCAGGGCGTCCTCGGCCGCGTCGGACCGTGCACGCCCGCGGCGCCGACCCCGCCACCACCACCCCCCGCGCCCCCACCGGTCGTCGACGACCCGCCTCCCGTGCCGACGCCACCCCCTCCGCCGGAACCCGCCCCCTCCCGGGCCGCCGCGCCGTCGCCGCCACCGGCGGAGCCGCCGGCCGACCCTCCCCCGGCGGCCGACCGTCCCGTGCCGCGTCCCGACACCGACCCGGTGCCGGGGACGGAGCCGGAGCGGGAGCCCCCGCCGCCGGCCGAGGTCTCGCTCGCCATGGCACCGCCGCGCCCCACCCCGGGTACCGAACCACGGCAGAGCGGCTCCCTGGTCGGCCGCACGCTGCTGCTCCTCGCCCCCGCCGTCCTGGCCGCAGCGGCGCTGCGCCCCCGCGGCGGCGGGGCCGGACGGTCGTCCCAGGCATGACACCCCTGCTCACACGCTCGCCCCGAGAGGAAACCCACCGTGCCGACCTGGCTGATTCTCACCCTCTGCACCGCCGGAACCTGCGCGGTCGTCCTGATCGTCGCCACGCTGCGCCGTCGCGGCGAGGAGGGCGAGGACACCTCGCAGACACCGGACGTCATCGAGTACATCACCATGATGATCGGTGTCGTCTACGCGATCGTGCTGGGACTGGCGATGGCCGGCGTGTGGGAGGAGCGGGCCGCGGCCGAGGACTGGGTGCGCGCCGAGGCGCAGGCGCTCCGCGAGGTCAGCACGCGCGCCGAGGCGTACCCGTCGCCGGTGCGTGAGGAGATCCGGGAGCAGGTGGACGGCTACGTCACCCACGTCCTGACCGTCGAGTGGCCCCACATGGTGGAGAACGAGGAGCTCACCGAGGAGGGCGACGCCCTGCTCGCCGAACTCCGGCGCACCATCACCCTCCACGAGCCGGCCACCACGTTGGAGGCCCACGGGTACCACGGGCTGATGGACCGTGCCGCCGCGGTGGACGAGGCGCGGACCGCGCGCGCCCAGGCCGCGGAGCCCACGATGCCCGGCGTGGTCTGGTTCGGGCTGGTCGCGGGGGGCGTGGTGGCGCTGGGCATGGTCTTCACCCTGCAGATCCAGCGCTCCGCCCGGGAGTTGCTGCTGGCGGGCCTGTTCAGCGCGCTGATCGCGTTCCTGCTCTTCCTGGTGTGGCACTTCGACGCGCCCTTCGCCCGGGGCATCACAGAGCCCACGGAGGCGTTCGAGATCCTCTTCCCCGAACTGGCCTGAAACGACGGCGCGGACAGCGGTACACCGGCCATCGGCGGGGAGTGCGACGGGAATCACGCCGACTGCCGGGTGGACCCGGAGGGTGCTCGGGGCGCAGACTCGTCGCCATCAGTCGAGGTCAACGGGGCTCGGGCCGGAACGCACCCCTCCGGTGTGGCGCGGCCGGACGGTCGCTATTGTCGATCACCCCCACACTTCGATCGTCAGTTCGTACGGGCGCCGCGGCGTCCGTACCTCTCTCCCGAGGGGAACCGTTGAAACCAACACTCACCGTCCGCGCCGTGGGGATCGGCGCGGCGGCGTCGATCCTCGTCGGGTGCTCGAACCTCTCCTCCTCCGAGGACGACCGTGTCCTCGAGGTCTGGATGATGAACTACAGCGCCGGTGAGGAGTTCCTCGACCAGGTGGTGGCCGAGTTCGAGGAGGCCAATGACGGCGTCCAGGTCGAGGTCACCATCCAGGAGTGGGGCGGCATCGGTGAAAAGGTGACCGAGGCACTCACCAGTGGCAACGGCCCCGACGTCATTGAGGTCGGGAACACCCAGGTGGCGCAGTACGTCGCCACCGGGGGCCTCTCCGACCTCACCAACCAGGTCATCAGCCTCTCGGGCGACGACTGGATCCCCGGCCTCGCCGACCCTGGCCAGTTCTACGGCCACCAGTACGGCATCCCCTTCTACGCGGCCAACCGCGTGGTGATCTACCGCAAGGACCACTTCGCGGACGTCGGCATCAACGAGCTCCCGACCAACCGCGAGGAGTGGCTGGAGGCCACCACCCTCCTCAACGACGTCCCGGGCCGCCAGGGCATCTACCTGCCCGGAAAGAACTGGTACGTCCTGGCAGGCTTCATCTGGGACGAGGGCGGCGACCTGGCCGTCGAGAGCGCCGGCAACTGGACGGGCGCGCTCGACACCCCCGAAGCCGCGGCCGGCATGGAGTTCTACGCCGAGTTGCAGGCACTCGGCAACGGACCCGCCGACGCGGACGAGGCCGACCCGCCCCACGAGGAGGTCTTCGCCGAGAACGAGGTCTCCCAGCTGATCTCCACGCCGGGGTCGGCGGCGGCGATCCTGAGCGCCAATCCCGAGCTGGAGGACCAGCTGGGCTTCTTCCCCGTCCCGGGCAAGGAGTCGGACACCCCCGGCGCGGTCTTCACCGGCGGTTCCAACCTGGTCATCCCGCACGCCACCGAAGACCTGCGGCTGGCCTACGAGTTCGTGAAGCTGCTCACCGGCGACAAGTGGCAGAGCGAGCTGGCGACGTCCATGAACCTCGTGCCGAACCGCACCACCCTCGCCGACGTGGTCGCCGACGAGCCGGCCACCGCGGCCATGGTCCAGGGCGCGGTCAACGGCCGCGCCACCCCGCAGTCGCCCCACTGGGCGGCGGTGGAGGAGGAGGACCTGATCAAGGACTACCAGGCCGCGGTCCTCCAGGGTGCCGACCCCATCGAGGCGGGCCGGGAGGCCTCGGAGCGCATCACCGAACTGCTCAGCGGCCGCGTCGAGGAGTAGCCGCGACGGACCGCGGAACGGGGCCGGGGCGGGGGTGCAGACCTCCGCCCCGGCCCCGTTCGCACGCCGTGCCCGGCCCGCCCGGGGTCAGGGGGCGATGCCCCGCTCCGCGACCCAGGCCAGCTGCTTGGCCAGCTGGACGGTGCGGCCGCCCGCGTGGTCGCCGAACGGCCAGACCTCCATGGCGCGCTCGCCCCCGTAGCGGTGGTAGGCGGCATAGACCGTCGACGGTGGGCAGATCGGGTCCATCAGCGCGACGCTGAAGAACGCCGGGGCCGTCGCCAGCGTGGCGAAGTGCAGGCCGTCGAAGTAGTCGAGGGTGGCGAAGGTCTGCTCGGGGTCGGCCATCTGGCGCTCGCCGAGGTAGGCTGTGAAGTCCGTGTACGGACCCTGCGAGGCCACCTGGGCCCCGCGGCGGAAGTGGCAGAGGAACGGCACGTCGATCAGGGCGGCAACGGTGTCACCGCCCGCCAGGCCGGCGGTCGCCAGCGCCAGCCCGCCCCCTTGGCTGCGCCCACTGACGATCACCCGGCCGGGGTCGACCGCGGGGTGTTCGCGGATCGCGTCCAGCGCGCGGACCGCGTCGGTCACGAGCCGCCGGTAGAAGTAGTGGTCACGGTCGGCGACGCCGCGGGTCATGAAGCCGCGGGGCGACTGCGGCCCCGGGGCCGGGTCGGGGTCCGGGGTGGCATCGCCCATGCCGCGGGCGTCGACGACCAGGTGAACGTAGCCGGCGGAGGGCCACGCCAGGTGGTCCAGGTAGCTCCCGCGGCCGTTGTTGTAGGGGCTGTAGCGGACCACGGCGGGCAGGGCGTCTCCCGCGGTGGTGCCCTTGGGAAGTATCAGCCAGCCCGCCACCGCCTGCCCGGCCCACCCGGGGAACCGGACGTCGAACACGTCGACGGTGCGCAGCGCGGAGTCGGTGACCGGCCGGTAGGTCGCCGGACCGGTGGCGGCGGCGCGGGCCTCGGCGAGCGTCTCTTCCCAGAAGCTGGTGAAGTCCCCGGGGGTGGGGACGTCGCTGTGGTACTCCCGCAGCTTCTCCAGCGGCATGTCGGTCAACGGCATCGCGAGCCCCGTTCTCGTGTCCGCGCCGCGGTGGGCGCGTGGTGGTGCGGCGGGGCGGCCCGGCCGGCCTCGCTCCGGGGCGGGCCCGGCGGAAGGCGGTCTGGTCGGGCCGGCTGCCCGCTGACATGATCGGGTCGACTCTACCCACGGCACCGGCCGGGGACGGAAGGGTGATCGCACATGGTGGCGGGGACGCTGCGCGAGGTCTGGGTCGTGGACGCCGTCAGGACGCCCTGCGGCCGGTACGGCGGGGCACTCTCGGGGGTTCGCCCCGACGACCTGGCGGCACACGTGGTGCGGGCCCTGGTCGGCCGGAGCCCGGCGCTCGATCCCGCGCGGGTGGACGAGGTCGTCCTGGGCACCGCCAACGGTGCCGGGGAGGACAACCGCAACGTGGGCCGCATGGCGGCGCTGCTGGCAGGGTTGCCGGTCTCGGTGCCCGGGAGCACGGTCAACCGGTTGTGCGCCTCGGGGCTGGAGGCGGTGGTCCAGGCGTACCGCGCCGTGGCGGTGGGGGACGCCTCGCTGGTGGTCGCGGGCGGCGTCGAGTCGATGAGCCGCGCCCCGTTCACCATGGAGAAACCGGACCGTGCCTTCCCGGCGGCCCCGCCCCGTGTCCACTCCACCGCGCTCGGGTGGCGGCAGGTGAATGCGGCGATGGACCCGGCGTGGACGGTCTCGCTGGGCGAGGGGGCCGAACTGGTCGCGGACCGGCACGGCATCGACCGTGCCGCGCAGGACCGCTTCGCGCTGGAGTCGCACCGGCGCGCCGCTGCCGCGTGGCGCGCGGGCGCCCACGCGGCGGAGGTGGTGGCTGTCCCGGGCGTGGAGTTGGAGCGGGACGAACCGATCCGCGACGACGGTGACACCGCGTCCCTCGCGCGGCTGCGACCGGCCTTCCGCGACGAGGGCGGGACGGTCACGGCGGGGAACTCCTCGCCGCTGAGCGACGGAGCGGCGGCGTTGCTGCTGGCGGACGAGGCGGGGGTGGCGGCGACGGGGCGGGAGCCGTTGGCCCGGGTGACGGCGACGGCGGTGACCGCGCTGGAGCCGCAGTACTTCGGGCTGGGGCCGGTGCGGGCCGTGCGCCGTGCGCTGGAGCGGGCGGGCAGGGGGTTCGACGCGCTGGGGGTGGTCGAACTCAACGAGGCGTTCGCCGCCCAGGTGCTGGGATGTCTGGCGGAGCTGCCGGAGCTGGACCCGGCTCTGGTCAATCCACGCGGGGGCGCGATCGCGGTGGGGCACCCGCTGGGCGCCTCGGGGGCGAGGTTGGCGGGTGCGGTGGCGCACCAGCTGGCGGCGGCCGGCTCCGGGGTGGGGGTCGCCTCGCTGTGCGTGGGCGTGGGCCAGGGGCAGGCGCTGGTACTGGAGCGCTGACGCCGCGCGCCGCGCCCCCGGGTGGGGGG
>NZ_JAAVJD010000123.1 GCF_012033735.1 Streptomyces lonarensis
CGGTGGTCATGGCGAGAGGGAAACGCCCGGTTACATTTCGAACCCGGAAGCTAAGCCTTTCAGCGCCGATGGTACTGCATGGGGGACCGTGTGGGAGAGTAGGTCGCCGCCGAACAAATTGTGTGGGAGAGGGTCTCACTGGAACTCCGGTTCCGGTGGGGCCCTTTTCTGCGTTCTCGGGCGGGTTTCTCTTCTCCCCGTGCCTGCCGCCCGGGCCGGCCGTCCGCCGGCGAGGCCCCGCTTCTCGCGCCGGGAACGGCGCCCGGGAGCGTGGCTCATATACGGTGGCCGCATGACGAGCGGCAAGACGTGGCTGATGTGGGACGAGGCCGTCACCGGATACGACTTCGGCCCCTCCCACCCGATGGACCCGATCCGTCTCGCGCTGACGATGCGTCTGGTGGAGACCCTCTCCCTCGACCGGGAGAGCGCCGTCCACGCGGTGCCCGCGGCCGGCGACTCCACGCTGCGGCTGGTGCACCACCCCGACTACATCGAGGCCGTGCGGCGCAGTTCGGCGGAGTCCGCGCCGCCCGAGGAGCAGTACGGCATCGGCACCACGGACACGCCGGCCTTTCCCGGCATGCACGAGGTGAGCTCTCTCATCGTCGGCCAGAGCGTCGCCGCGGCCGAGGCCGTGTGGCGGGGCGAGACGCCGCACGCGGTCAACTTCGCCGGCGGCCTGCACCACGCGATGCCGGGCGCCGCCGCGGGGTTCTGCGTCTACAACGACGCCGCCGTCGCCATCGCCCGCCTGCTGGAGAACGGCGCCGAGCGCGTCGCCTACGTCGATGTCGACGTCCACCACGGCGACGGCGTCCAGGCCGCGTTCTGGGACGACCCGCGCGTGCTGACCATCTCCGTGCACGAACACCCGCGCGCGCTGTTCCCGGGGACCGGGTGGCCCGAGGAGTGCGGACCGCCCCACGCGGCCGGCAGCGCCGTCAACGTCGCGATCCCGCCCGGCACCTCGGACGCCGGCTGGCTGCGGGCGCTGCACGCGGTGGTCCCCGAGCTCCTGGAGGCGTTCCGGCCCCAGTTCCTGGTGTCGCAGCACGGCGCCGACACCCACGTCGAAGACCCCCTCGCGCACCTCGCGTTGAGCATCGACGCCCAACGCGCCGCGATGGAGGCGTGCCACGAGTGGGCCCACGCCCACGCCGACGGACGCTGGCTCGCCCTCGGCGGGGGCGGGTACGCGGTCGTCGATGTCGTGCCGCGCAGCTGGGCCCACCTGGTCGCCGTGGCCTCGCACGCGCCCGTCGACCCTGGGCGCGCGGTCCCCGAGGAGTGGCGCCGGACCGTCTACGCGTTGACGCGCCAGGAGGCGCCGCGGTCGATGAGCGACGGCGGGACCGGGGCGTTCCGCTCCTGGGAGGACGGCTACGACCCGGCCGACGACGTGGACCGCGCGATCATGGCGACCCGCAAGGCGGTGTTCCCCACCCACGGGCTGCTTGCCTGACGGGCGCGGGACTCGTCCGCCGCCGGGAGGCCCGGCCCGCGGCGTCCGGCATGGCCCCCCGGCGGCCGTCGTGGGGCCCGCGAGGCCGGAGGTCGCGCCGCGAGCGCGGCTGGGGCGCCGGGCCGGGCCTGTCGAGGCCCTTCTACGTCGAACGGGCCGCCCGCGCCTCGGCGCACGGGTGCCGCCGGCTCACCCCACGCGACGGACGTCACATCGACACCACGACGAGATCGGGTGACGGTCACACCGGTCGTACGACGTACCGCTGACGGGCACGGAGCCCGCTGCGTACGCAGCCGCGGCATCGGCGAGTTGGGCGGTTGATGCTGATTCGCCCCGTCGGTGCCATGGCTGCGTGACAGCCGCCGGTCCACCGTCGCAGCGGTCGGAGGCTCACCTCGGGGCGACCGGCGCACGGACGTAATCGCAGGTCAACCGAGGGTTGCCGCGGACATCGAGGTCGGCAACGGGAGTACTGCCGCACCCGCCGCCGATGCGGCGGGCGTGAGACGGGGCCACGGCGGCGGTCAAGGGGGCAAAAGCCGCACCGAGGCGACCGCTGACGCGAGACCTTCTCAACAAGGTGCATCTGTAACGGGAAATGACATGTTCAGCACCTCTTCCCCACTTGCCACAGCCGCACCTACTCTGAGTCCGAGCGCATGCGAGTGGAGTTCACCGGAGGGGAAGCCGGTGTCCGCTATGCGCAGAAGGTCAAGGTGTGACATGGCTGCAGGTGAAAGACTTCTGAGTGAAGCCAAGTTCTTGACCGTGGCAGAGGTTGCCGCGGTCATGCGCGTGTCGAAGATGACCGTGTACCGCTTGGTTCACGCCGGGCAGCTGCCCGCGATTCGGGTGGGCCGGTCCTTCCGGGTCCCCGAGCAGGCAGTGCACGAGTACCTCAGGGAATCGTTCGTGGGTGTCGAAAGCGCCTGACGTCCGGTAATCCCGCTCGGAGCCCGCTGCGGGTGCCTCGGCACCACCCTCGATTAACCGCCTCGGCTCGATGCCGGGTAGTCTGGCCTGATGTAGGTCGTGTGGGCTCGGACGCCCCGCACCGAGTAATCGACGTGAGCGAGGGTAGTCGTGGGCTCTGTTATCAAGAAGCGGCGCAAGCGGATGGCGAAGAAGAAGCACCGCAAGCTCCTGAAGCGCACGCGAGTTCAGCGTCGCAACAAGAAGTGAGCGAACGCCGCTGAAGGCCCCTCCCACCGGCTGGTGGGAGGGGCCTTTGCCTGTGCCCGGGCCGTCCGTTCCGGGGCCCGTGGCGCCGCCCCGGACGGCGGTCTGCGGTGCCGTCCCCTCTCCTGCCGCTCCGTGGTGGTCTCGCTCACCGCGGTCTGCGGCCCGGTCCGGGTGATCACCGCGCCCTCGCCGCAGCCGAGCACAATTCTCGAACAACGCCCGAGCGGTGCGGTGTTGGCGTATCGCACCGCCGCCGTCGGAGAAGTGCTGGACGTGTCGAAGGGCGGCACCGTAATGACGGTGCCGCCCTTCGACGGGTGAGAGCGGTGCAGCCGGTTCGCTACTCCGACTTCCTTATGTCGAGACCGAGTCCCGGCAGCAGTCCGTCGATCAGCGGGGGAATCGTGACGTCCGGCTCCGGGCCGCCGGTGCCGGATTCCGGGGACTCCGGCGAGGATTCCCCGCCGCCGACCCCGGGGAGCTGCTGCGGGTCCAGCAGTCCGCCGCCACCACCGCCCAGCAGGCCCTCCCGCTCGGCCTCCTGCTCCTCCGGGGGCGCCGGCGCCTCCCGTTGCGGGGGCGCCTCCTCGGCTGCCGGCGGGTTGTCGGTCGAGGCCGAGGGCGAGGGTTCGGCCTCCGGGGTGCCCGGCGGGGGCTGCGGCACCGGCGGTGCCCCGTCGTCCTCCGCCGCGCCGGGTTCCTGTTGCCCGGTCGGCAGGAGCGCCTGGAGGGGCTGGAGGTCGTCCTCCATCGCCTCGAAGATCGAGCTGACCTCGTCGCCGATGTCGCTCAGCTGGGGTGGCAGCATCGCCCGCAGCTCGCTCCAGTTGCCACCGTGGCGCTCGTTGAACGCCGACAGGGTCCGCAGCGGGTCGATGGAGCCGTTGGTCTCCCAGGCGGCGCTCAGCAGCCGATGGCCCTCGGCCGCGTCGCTGTGCATCTGGGAGAGGGTGGTGCGGACCTCGGCGACCTGGTCCTCGTCGAGATCGCCGGCCTTCTGGCGCTCCATCAGCCGCCGGGCCTCGCCGAGCCGCGTGGAGGCCTTGTCCAGGTGCACGCCGCCCCGGTCGGCGTCACTGCCGGCCAGGTCGAGGCGGAGATCCTCCATGCCCCGCTTCAGGCCGTAGAGGGTGTCCCCGGGGAGTGCGTCGGTGCTCGCCGCCGCGGCACCGCCGAAGGCCCCGGCGGCGACCCCGAGGCCCAGGCCGCCCGCTGCCAGGCCCTTGGTCAGCCGGGTCTTCGGGCGGAGGCGGGCGAAGGCGCCCGCCGCTCCGGTCGCGCGGTGCGCGCCCTTGCGGCGGGTGCCCCGCTGTTCGGGTACGACGTCGCCCCCGGCACCTCCGAAGGCGTTCTCCATGGCGGCGACGAGCTGGGCGCGCTGGGTCGTCCTCGTCTCGGCGCTCAGCTCCGGGCGGGGCGCACCCCGCAGCTCCTCCGCCAGGGAGAGCAGTCCGGCCTGCTCCGCGTCGTTCGTCGCGGAGCCTGGCTCCTGTGTCGTTCGGTCTGCCGACGCCTCGCCGAGTCGCGGCTCATCGAGGGCTTCGGCGAAGGCGTTGGCCCGGCGGCTGGTCGGTACGGATCTCAGCACGGGGTGGCACCTCCTCTCGTCAGCATGGTCGACTCCCCAATGCGGACCGGAGGTTGCCGTTCATCACGATCTTCGCCCGTTCGGGTGAAATGTGACTGATCGACCCGGCCACAGAGAGCCTGCAAGCTCCCCAACGAGTGGCCGGGCACTCGGGTTACGGCCGGATGATGATGTGATCGCTCGGGGTCGTGCGGCTACCGAGCGTCATCGGGGAGCAGTCGCGCGAGTGTCCGGACTGCCCGGTACTGCAACGTTTTGATGGCCCCCTCGTTCTTGTTCATGGCGCTGGCGGTCTCGGCGACCGACAGGCCCTGAAGGAACCGCAGGGTCACGCATTCGCGCTGCTGGGGGTTGAGCCGGCGCACGGCTTCCAGCAGTGCCGAGTTGGAGAGGTGTTCGAGAACCGAGTCCTCGGGGCTGCGCTCCATCTCGTTGGGGTCGAGCATCTCCCCGGTGGTGACCTCCAGCCGGTAGCGGCTGGACTTGAAGTGGTCCGCGACCAGGTTGCGGGCGATGGTGACGAGCCAGGCGCCGAAGTCGCGGCCCTGCCAGGTGAAGGTGCCGATGCGGCGGAGGGCGCGGAGGAAGGTCTCGCTGGTGAGGTCCTCGGCGGTGGCGCGGCTGCTGACGCGGTAGTAGATGAAGCGGTAGACGGTGTCGGCGTACTGGTCGTACAGCTGGCCGAACGCCTCCGCCTCCCCGCCCTGGGCGCGTTCGACCAGGTCCATCATGCGACGGCTGTCGCTGTCGACGGGCCGGCGGCTCGTTGCCGTCCCCGAACGGGCGCGCTTACGGGTCGGTGTGGTTCCGGTGGTGCTCTCGGTCATGGCGTACCCCGGACCGGCGGTGGTGGCCGCGGCGACCGCGGGGCCGGGTTGCGCGCTGGGGACGAGCGCGCGCAGCCGATCGACGATCGCGATGTGGGGCGTAGCCAGGCCCGAGG
The DNA here is from genome assembly GCF_012033735.1 of Streptomyces lonarensis. Classification (GTDB taxonomy): domain Bacteria; phylum Actinomycetota; class Actinomycetes; order Streptomycetales; family Streptomycetaceae; genus Streptomyces; species Streptomyces lonarensis. The sequence continues at coordinate 5,182 of NZ_JAAVJD010000123.1, forward strand.
CGTCAACCCCGACGTGTGGGTACACGGGACTCCCAGAGGCAGAGCTTCCAACACGTTCAGTACGAGGCCGGTCATCGTCACCTGGCTGGGGACGGTGGAGCCGGATGCGTCAGAGGAGAATAACGCTTCGTACACTCCGCACTACACCTAGTTGCGAAAATCGCCGGTTCGGTCGGAAGTGTTGCGTGTTGGAGCCGCTACGCCATGCAAACGCCATGGCAGGAGTGACCGTCATCTGATCGGTTCAGATCGACGGGTGAAAGAAAGTGATCACTCGGTGGGGGCGCCCGTGCGGGTGCGCCCGGGGCGGCGACGCCGCGCCGAGGCGTCAGCGACGCTTGCGCCGCAGGGCGAGAGCAGCGGCTGTGCCCCCGGCCAGGGCGCCTGCGGCGGCCGCTGCGGGGACCCCGACCCGGACGGCTTTTCGTCCCGTCCGGTAATCACGAAGACGCCAGCCGCGCTCCCGGGCGTGCGCCCGGAGCGTCCTGTCGGGATTGATCGCATACGGATGGCCCACGAGTGACAGCATCGGAATGTCGTTCGCCGAGTCGCTGTAGGCCGCGCAGCGGTCGAGATCCAGCCCCTCGCCCGCCGCGAGCGCGTCGATCGCGACAGCTTTGGCCGGTCCGTGGAGCGGTTCGCCGGCCAGTCGCCCGGTGTAGACGCCCGCCACCGACTCCGCCACGGTGCCGAGCGCACCGGTGAAGCCGAGTCGTCGCGCGATGATCGTCGCCGTCTCGACGGGGGCGGCCGTCACCAGCCAGACCTGCTGTCCGGCGTCGAGGTGCGCCTGGGCGAGCGCGCGCGTCCCGGGCCACATCCGGTCGGCCAGGTACTCGTCGTAGATCTCCTCGCCGATGCTCATCAGCTCCGACACCCGGTGGCCGCGCACGATGGAGAGCGCGCTGTCGCGGGCCTCCGCCATGTGCCCGCTGTTCTCCGTCCCGGCGAGTCGGAAGTACGCCTGCTGCCAGGCGAAGCGCGCGAGGTCCCTGCTGCTGAAGAAGTCGCGCTTGTAGAGGCCGCGCCCGAAGTGGAAGAGCGCGGCGCCCCGCATGATCGTGTTGTCGAGGTCGAAGAAGGCGGCTGCCCGTGTGTCGCCCACGATCGGGAAGGCGGGCTCCTCCGGCTCCCGCGCCGCCTCGTCGGCTGCGTCGGCGTCCGGCGCGCGCTGCTCCGCCTCGGCGGCTTCCAGCGCCTCCACGGTCCCCAGCGCCACCGCGGCCGCGGCTTCGCCCGCGGTCACGCTGCGCCTGGTCGGGATGAGCCGGGTGCGGGGGCGGAACCAGGGGCGCATGGGGTCGAGGATAGCCACTGCGCGGACCCCTCCCGCGCCGCGCCGATCATCGGGTCGCCGCGCGTCGTCGCCCGTCACCGGCGTGCGGGGCCGCCCGGCGGCGGGGCGCGGGCGGCCGACACGGTCGTCCGGCGGCGGTCGGCGGCCCGGGCTGCCGGGCACTCTGCCCGCGCCGCGTCCGGCGTGACTCTCACCACTCGGGCCGCCCGGGGGCGCCGCGTGGTCGGCGGCCCGGTGGGACCGGAGCACAATGAGGTCATGACTCCGCTGTTCCGCCGCCCGATAGCCCGCAGGGACCCCGCCGAACGGCTGGTCACTCTCGTGGGAAAGCCCGGCTGCCACCTCTGCGACGACGCCCGAGCGGTGATCGAGGAGGTCTGCGGCGAGCTCGGAGTGCCGTGGGAGGAGCGGGACATCACCCGGGATCAGGAGATGTACGACCGGTACTGGGAGCAGATCCCCGTGGTGCTGGTGGACGGCGCCCAGCACGACTTCTGGCGGGTGCGCGCCGACCGGCTGCGGGCGGCGCTGACCGGGTGAGCCGGGCCGGGCGGAACGCTCCGTCCGAGCGGGAGAGGGCAGGTCGGAGGCGGTGCGGAGCGGCTTGCTCCGGGTGCTCCGCCGTCGGTTTCTGGCATACGATGCGAGGCCGTCTCCCCGCGCGCACCACGGTCCCCGGGCCGTCGTGCCGACCGGCGGTCCGCCGGTCGCCGAAGGTGGCGGGGCGGTCGTCGACGACTCGTGAGGAGGGTGATCCGGTGCGTTCTTCCATGCATGTGGCACCGGTCACTTTGCTCGGACAAAACGGACAGTATCTTTGTGCACGCGTTCACAAAGGCATAGCCTGGGCGCCACCGGGCGGCCGGGAACACGGTGTCCGCCTTTCGCTTCGCACTACCGGCAGGAGCAACGTGGCAACTGGCCGACCCCATCGACCAACGACGCGCGGCCGCGGTATCCCCGAGGCGACCGTCGCCCGTCTCCCGCTGTACCTGCGGGCGCTCACCGCGCTGTCGGAGCGGTCGGTACCCACTGTCTCCTCCGAGGAGCTGGCCACCGCGGCCGGGGTGAACTCCGCGAAGCTCCGGAAGGACTTCTCCTACCTCGGCAGCTACGGGACGCGCGGGGTCGGCTACGACGTGGAGTACCTCGTCTACCAGATCTCCCGCGAGCTGGGCCTCACCCAGGACTGGCCCGTGGTCATCGTCGGCATCGGTAACCTCGGCGCCGCCCTCGCCAACTACGGCGGGTTCGCCTCGCGCGGGTTCCGGGTCGCCGCCCTCATCGACGCCGACGCCGCCATGGCGGGGCGTCCGGTCGCCGGGATCGCCGTCCAGCACATCGACGAGCTGGAGTCGATCATCGCCGACAACGGCGTCTCCATCGGGGTCATCGCCACCCCGGCCGGTGCCGCGCAGCAGGTCTGCGAGCGGCTGGTCGCCGCCGGTGTCACCTCGATCCTGAACTTCGCGCCGACCGTCCTCTCCGTCCCCGACGGCGTCGACGTGCGCAAGGTGGACCTCTCCATCGAGCTGCAGATCCTCGCCTTCCACGAGCAGCGCAAGGCGGGCGAGGCCGCCGCCGGCCCCGACATCACCGACATGGTCACCCCCGTCGTCCCGCCCGTCGCCGCCACCCGGCGCCGTGCCGACGACGTCCCGGCGCGTCCGGCGGTCGACGGTGCCGTTCCCCACGGTGTGGGTGACGCCGGCAGCGGCCCCGACGGTTCCGATGGCGGACGATCGGCGGCGATGCCGGCATGACCGTACTCGTCGTGGGGCTCAGCCACCGCAGCGCGCCCGTCAGTCTCCTGGAGCGCGCCGCCATCGACCCCGCCACCCGGGGCACCCTCCTGGAGGAGATGGTCGGCGCCGGGTGCTGCCCGCTGTCCGAGCCGGTGCTGGAGGCCTCGGTGGTCTCCACCTGCAACCGCATCGAGCTCTACGCCGACGTGGAGAAGTTCCACGCCGGGGTCTCCGAGCTGACCGCCGCCCTCGCCCGCCACAGCGGGGTGGGCGTCGACGAGCTCACCCCCCACCTCTATGTCCACTACGACGACCGCGCGGTGCACCACCTGTTCTCGGTGGCCTGCGGCCTGGACTCGATGGTGGTCGGCGAGGGCCAGATCCTCGGCCAGCTGAAGAACGCCCTCGCGGCGGCGCAGGAGCGCCGCACCGCGGGCCGGGTGCTCAACGAGCTGTTCCAGCAGGCGCTGCGCGTCGGCAAGCGGGCCCACAGCGAGACCGGGATCGACCGGGCGGGGCAGTCGCTGGTGACGTTCGGCCTGGAGCAGCTGGCCGCCGGTGCCCCGGTGGACGCGTGGGTCGCCGGCAAGCGGGTCCTGCTGATCGGGGCCGGTTCGATGTCGGCGCTGTCCGCCGCGACACTCGCGCGGGCCGGTGCCACCGAACTGGTGATCGTCAACCGCACCGTGGACCGGGCCGAGCGGCTCGCCACCGTGCTCGCCGAGAGCTTCGGGCCCGAGGCCGGCGGCGCGCTGAACGCCCGCGCCGTGCCGATCAACGCCATCTCCGTCGCCGCCGAGCTGGCCCTCGCCGACATCGTCGTCTCCTGCACCGGCGCCACCGGCGTGGTGCTCACCGCCGACGCCGTGACCAAGGCGCTGGGCGAGCGGCAGGCGCTCGGCCGGGGGACGGGTCCCGACGCGCGGCCCATCGCCCTGCTCGACCTCGCCATGCCGCGGGACATCGACGCCGGGGTGCGCGAGCTGCCCGGTGCGCGCCTGGTGGACATCGAGTCGCTGGCCGAGGTGGCCGGCGGTGCCGACGGCCCGGTCGCGGACGACGTCGACGCGGTGCGCGGCATCGTCGCCGACGAGGTCGCGGTCTTCGGTGCCTCGCAGCGCGCCGCGCACATCACGCCCACCGTCGTCGCGCTGCGGTCGATGGCGCGCGACGTCGTCGCTGCCGAGATGAGCCGGCTGGAAGGCCGGCTGCCAGGTCTCGACGAGCGCGAGCGCACGGAGATCACCCGGACCGTCCGCCGCGTCGTGGACAAGCTCCTCCACGCACCGACGGTCCGCGTCAAGGAACTCGCCCAGGAGCCGGGCGGCGCCGACTACGCCGTCGCGCTCCGGGAGCTGTTCGACCTCGACCCGCAGGCGGTGGCCGCCGTCAGCAACCCCGAACAGGAGCGGTCGTCATGAGGCCCCTGAGGCTTGGAACCCGGCGCAGCAGGCTCGCCATGGCGCAGTCCGGGCAGGTCGCCGAGCAGGTGCGCGAGCGCACCGGGCGTCCCGTGGAGCTGGTGGAGATCACCACCTACGGCGACGTCTCGCGCGAGCACCTGACGCAGATCGGCGGTACCGGTGTCTTCGTGTCCGCGTTGCGCGACGCGCTGCTCGCCGGTGAGATCGACCTCGCCGTCCACTCGTTGAAGGACCTGCCCACCGCGCAGCCCGACGAGCTCGCGCTCGCGGCCGTGCCGGTGCGGGAGGACCCCAGGGACGCGCTGATCGCGCGGGACGACCTGACCTTCGAGCGGCTCGCCGCCCTCGGCGGCGTGCGGGTCGGCACCGGCTCGCCCCGTCGCATGGCCCAGCTGAACGCCTGGGCGCGTTCGCTGGGTTGCGAGATCACAACGGTCCCCATCCGGGGGAATGTCGACACCCGGATCGGGTACGTCCGCGACGGTGAGCTCGACGCGGTCGTGCTCGCCACCGCCGGACTGCGACGGATCGGTCGGGAGTCGGAGATCACCGAACTCCTGCCCGCGGACGCCGTCCTCCCCGCCCCCGGCCAGGGGGCACTGGCGATCGAGTGCGCCGCGTCCGACGCGGACCTCACCGCCCTGCTCGCCGGACTCGACGACCCGCACACGCGGATCGCCGTGACCGCCGAGCGAACTCTGCTCGCCGCACTGGAAGCAGGCTGCAGCGCACCCGTCGCCGCGCTCGCCGACCTCCGGGACGAAGGGCAGAAGGCCACCGTCATGCGCCTGCGCGGCGCCGTCGGCACGATCGACGGTTCCTCGCTGGTGCAGCTGTCCACCACCGGCTCCGTGGCGGCGTCCGTCGAGGAGGCCCTGTCCAACGCGCGAGCGATGGGCCGGGCACTCGCCGACGAGATGCTCGCCAAGGGTGCTGCCGGTCTGATGGGGGAGCGAGCGCTTTGAGCCCCACCACCGCACGCGTGCATGCCCAGCCGAAGCCGTCCGGCGTGACCTCCCACGGGCACGTCACCTTCCTCGGAGCCGGACCGGGTGACCCGGGTCTGCTCACGCTGCGCGCCGTCGAAGCACTGGCGCAGGCCGATGTCCTGATCGCCGACCCGCCGGTCTACGAGGTGGTGCGCGCGCACATCAGGGCGGGAGCGGACACACCACTTCAGCCGGTCGAGGACGAGCCGGCGTCCGGCCCGCAGCGGGCTGACGATGGAGCAGATCTTGTCATGCGGGCCGCGCGCGGCGGCAAGCGGGTGGTGCGTGCCGTGGCCGGCGACCCCGGCCTCGACGCGGACGCCACCGGAGAGATGCTGGCCTGCGCCCGCGAGGGCATCACCTTCGAGGTGGTCCCCGGTGTCGCGGAGGCGACGGGTGTCGCCGCCTACGCCGGCGTGCCGCTGCGGGACGCCGGCGGCGCCGACGTGCGGTTCGTCGACACCCGCACCGCCGACAGCCGCTGCTGGACGGAGATAGGCGCCAGCGACGCGACGCTCGTCGTCTCCACGACCCTCCAGTCGGTGGGCGCGGACGCGGCGAAGCTGGTCTCCTCGGGCCGCAAGCCCGACACCCCGCTGTCGGTGACGGTGGGCGGCACGACCACCCAGCAGCGGACCTGGTCGGCGACGCTCGGCACCATCGAGCGGACGCTGAAGTCGGCGAAGGTGCTGCCCTCGGCCGACGGCGGCCGCACGGTGATAGCGGTCGTCGGCGAGCGGTCGGCCCCGGCTCACCGGGACGAGCTGGCGTGGTTCGAGTCCAAGCCGCTGTTCGGATGGCGGGTGCTGGTGCCGCGCACCAAGGAGCAGGCCGCCTCGCTGTCGGAGCAGCTGCGCTCCTACGGCGCGGTCCCCAGCGAGGTCCCGACCATCGCCGTCGAGCCGCCGCGGACGCCGCAGCAGATGGACCGCGCGGTGAAGGGCCTGGTGACGGGGCGCTACGAGTGGGTGGCGTTCACCTCCGTCAACGCGGTCAAGGCGGTGCGGGAGAAGTTCGAGGAGTACGGGCTCGACGCCCGCGCGTTCGCCGGGATCAAGGTCGCGGCGGTCGGCGAGCAGACGGCCCGGGCGCTGATCGACTTCGGTGTCCGGCCCGACCTGCTGCCCAGCGGGGAGCAGTCGGCGGCGGGGCTGCTGGAGGACTGGCCGCCCTACGACCCGGTCTTCGACCCGATCGACCGCGTCTTCCTGCCGCGTGCCGACATCGCCACCGAGACCCTGGTCGCCGGGTTGATCGACATGGGCTGGGAGGTCGACGACGTCACCGCCTACCGGACGGTGCGCGCCTCGCCCCCGCCCGCGCCGACCCGCGAGGCGATCAAGGGCGGCGGCTTCGACGCGGTGCTGTTCACCTCGTCGTCGACGGTGCGGAACCTCGTCGGGATCGCCGGCAAGCCGCACAACGTCACCGTGATCGCCTGTATCGGGCCGGCGACGGCCAAGACGGCGAAGGAGCACGGTCTGCGGGTGGACGTCATGGCGCCCGAGCCGTCGGTGGCACGGCTGGCGGAGGCGCTGGCCGAGTTCGGCGCCGACCGCCGGGCGGCGGCGCTGGCCGCCGGCGAGGTGCTGAAGCGGCCGAGCGAGAAGCGCCCGCAGCGCAGGCGGCCGCGCTCGGTCTGACCGGCCGGTCGGACCGAGGCCCGGTCACCGCGCACGCACGACGACCCCGCGCACGCACGATGACGGCGCGGTCCACGGTGGGAACCGTGGGCCGCGCCGTCGGTGTGTCCGGGGTCTGTACGGTGAGGAGAGCGTGTCGCCGCGGGCGGCGGAGCGCGGCGCTGCCGCCCGCGCCCTGCCCCGGGCGGCGGCTCGTGCGGCCGGAGGGCGCCCGCCCGGCGCGCCGGTGAACAGTCCCGTGAGGTGAAAGGTCCCGATGTGAGCGTCGACGACGCCGGTTTCCCCCAGGTGCGGCCGCGGCGGCTGCGGAGCTCGGCCGCGATGCGCGAGCTGGTGGCCGAGTACCAGGTCCGCCCCGCCGACCTGGTGCTGCCGGTCTTCGCCCGTGAGGGCATCGACGAGCCGGTCCCGGTCTCCTCGATGCCGGGGGTGGTGCAGCACACCCGCGACTCGCTGCGGCGCGCGGCGGCCGAGGCGGCCGAGGCCGGGGTGCGCGGCATCATGCTGTTCGGCGTCCCCGAGCACAAGGACGCGGTGGGATCGGCCGGCACCGACCCGGACGGCGTGCTGCAGCGCGCCATCCGCGACGTCCGGTCGGAGACCGGCGCGGCGCTGGTGATCATGTCGGACCTGTGCCTGGACGAGTTCACCGACCACGGCCACTGCGGCGTCCTCGACGCGCGGGGCGCGGTGGACAACGACGCGACGCTCGCCCGCTACGCGGAGATGGCGCTGGTGCAGGCCGAGGCGGGCGCGGACGTGCTGGGCCCCAGCGGGATGATGGACGGCCAGGTCGGGCACGTGCGCCGTGCGCTGGACGCGGCGGGTCGCACCGACGTGGCGATGCTGGCGTACACCGCGAAGTACGCCTCCGCCTTCTACGGGCCGTTCCGGGAGGCCGTCAACTCGTCGCTCACCGGGGACCGCAAGAGCTACCAGCAGGACCCGGCCAACGGCCGCGAGGCGCTGCGCGAGCTGGAGCTCGACCTGGCCGAGGGTGCCGACATGGTGATGGTGAAGCCGGGCATGCCGTACCTGGACGTGCTGCGCCGGGTGGCGGACGCGGTGACCGTCCCGGTGGCCGCGTACCAGATCTCCGGGGAGTACGCGATGGTCGAGGCCGCTGCCGAGAAGGGCTGGATCGAGCGGGAGCGGGCCATCGACGAGACGCTGCTGTGCTTCAAGCGGGCCGGTGCCGATCTGGTGCTGACCTACTGGGCGACCGAGGCCGCGCGGCGGCTCGGCCGCTGACCGCCGGCAGCCCCGGCCCGCGTCCGCCCGCAGGGGCGGGGTGCGGGCCGGGGCTGTGTCCGTTGGTGCCGTCGCCGGTGGGAGCGTGGCGGTGTGGTCGGCCGGTCGGTCGGTGGCGGCGTGGCCGGTCGGTGACGGCGTGGCGGGTGCCGGGGCGCCGGCTGTCGGGGCGGAGCCTTCCGCGCCGCGGGGTGGGGGAGGCGGGCCGGGCTACTCCGGGCGGCCGTCCCGCCGGTCGCCGGACTCCCCGCCGGACTCCGCCGTGGCCGGCGGCCGCTCGGCGGGCACGGGGGCGGTGCCGGGGTCCGGGGCGGTGAGGTAGCGCTGCACGCTCGGTCCGAGCCAGGCGACGACCTGGTCCTCCGAAAGAGTGACCGCCGGAGGCAGCCGGAGCACGTAGCGGGCCAGCGCCATGCCCAGCACCTGTGACATCACCAGTGCGCCGCGCGCCGGTGCCTGCGCCGGATCGGGGCAGACGCCGCGCACCGCCGGGCCGAGCTGTTCGCGGAAGACGGCGCGCATCCGCTCGGCGCCGGCCGGGTTGGTGGCGGCCACCCGCAGGACGGCGGCGAGGGTCTCGTTCCCCTCCCACAGCCGTACGAAGTGCCGGACGAGCGTGGCGCCGACGTGATCCCGGGGGACCTGGCCGAGGTCGGGGAGGCGGAGGTCGAGTTCGGAGGCGGCGGCGAACAGCCCCGCCTTGTTGCCGAAGTACCGCATGACCATCGAGGGGTCGATCGAGGCGTCGCGGGCGATGGCGCGGATGGTGGCGCGCTCGTAGCCGTCGCAGGCGAAGCGGTCACGGGCGGCGGTGAGGATGGCGGCCCGGGTGGCGTCCGAGCGCCGGGACGGTTCGCGGGGTTCCTGGTCGGTCGCCCGGGGTGCCCCGGTGGGGCCGACGGGGTCCGACACGCCGGAGGGGGCGTTCGGTGGTGCGGGTGGGGACGGCTCGGAGGGGGCGGCGGTCGGGGCGTCCACCGCGGCCGGGGAGCCGTCGGCCGCGGTCTCCTCCGGGGGCGGGACCGCCGCGGCGGCGTGGGGGCCGGGTGGGGACTCACGGGCGCCGGGGCCGGGAGCGGGGGAGGTGTCGGGGGGTCCGTGGGCGTGGCCGTCCGCGCCGGTGCGCGGGGGGCGTGACCCCTCGTGGTCTGCGGCGCGGGCCGGGTCCTCCAGCATCATGGCGCACACCTTAGGCCAACGCTTGTGGGCCTACAAGCGTTGACTCGCGGTAACGGGGTCGCTACTCTCGTCAACACTCGTTGGCCAACACCTGATGGCCAACGCTTGTTGGCCTGTACCGGGCCACTCGGTCAGAGGAGGCAGTCATGTCCGGCACCGCCGGTACCCGAACCCGCCACCACGCCACCGAGGTCGCCGTCGTCGGAGCCGGCCCCACCGGGCTGCTGCTCGCAGGCGATCTCGCCATCGCCGGCCACCGCGTCACGCTCGTCGAGCGACGCGCGCCGGGCCTCTCCCCGCTTACCCGTGCCTTCGGAGTGCACGCCCGCACCCTGGAACTGCTCGACGCCCGGGGCATCGCCGACGACCTCGTCGACACCGGCGCCGCCCTCACCGAGGTCCGGCTCTTCGGCGGGGTCACCGTCCGGCTCGACCGCCCCGACAGCCGGTTCGGCTTCCTGCTGGTCACTCCGCAGTTCCAGGTCGAGGCCCTGCTCGCCCGGCGCGCGCGGGCGGCCGGTGTCCGCTGCATGCCGAGCACCGAGGTCAGCGGCCTGGCGCAGGACGGCAGCGGCGTCACCCTCCGGTTGCGGCGCGCCCCCGGAGCGGACCCGGCCACCACCCCGGCCGTCCGCACGGTGCGCGCCCGCTACGTGGTCGGCACCGACGGCCACCGCAGCACCATCCGCAGATCACTCGGTCAACCGTTCCCCGGGGTGTCCGTGCTGCGTTCGATGGTCGTCGCCGACGTGCGGCTGCTGGAGGACCCGGGCGAGGGCGCCCTCACCGTCCGCGGCGTACGGGGCGCGGTCGCCTTCCTCGCGCCCTTCGGCGACGGCTACCACCGGGTGTTCGCGTGGTCCGCCGAGGAGCGCGAGCCGGGCTCGCCGGTGGACCTCGCGGACGTCCGCGAGACGGTGTGGCGCGCCCACGGCACCGACTACGGCATGTACGACGCCCGCTGGCTCTCCCGGTTCCACTGCGACGAACGGCAGGTGCCGCAGTACCGCACCGGCCGCGTCTTCCTCGCCGGCGACGCCGCCCACATCCACTCGCCCGCCGGCGGCCAGGGGATGAACACCGGGCTCCAGGACGCCGCCAACCTCAGCTGGAAGCTGGCCGCCGCGCTGGACGGCGTCCCCGGGGCGGAGGCGGTCCTCGACAGCTACCACGACGAACGGCACCCCGTCGGGGCCGCCGTCGTGCGGTCCAGCGGTGCGATCCTGCGGCTCGCCACGGCGGAGAACGCCGCCGACCTCGCCCGTCTCACGCTGGCGACCGGGCTGCTGGGCGGCCTGCCGCCGCTGCGGCGGCGCATCGCCGGCCGCCTCAGCGGGCTCGACATCCGGTACCCGGCGCCGTCCGGCGCGCACCGGCTCGTCGGCAGACGGGCGGTGGACGTGCCGCTGCGCGGCGGCGGCAGGCTGTACGCCTCGCTGCGCGCCGGGCGGCACGTCCTGGTGACGCCCGAGTCGGTCGCGGCGCCGGCCCACCCCGGTGTCGGG
>NZ_JAAVJD010000124.1 GCF_012033735.1 Streptomyces lonarensis
GTCGGGGCCCGGCGCCGCCGCCCTGGGCGGCCGCCGCGGGCCGCGTCACCGGGGCGGGCCCGCGGACGGGCCGCCGCGGACCGGCTCCGTACGCTGATCCCATGCTGGAGCTGTCGTTGCCCGTGCTACTGATGCTTTTCCTCGCCGCGGCGCTCGCCGGCTGGGTCGACGCCGTCGTGGGCGGCGGCGGGCTGCTGCTGGTGCCGGCGCTGCTGCTCGGGCTGCCGCAGCACGCACCCGCGTACGCGCTGGGCACCAACAAGGCGACCGCCATCGCCGGCACCTCCTTCGCCGCGGTCACCTACGCCCGGCGCCACCCGGTGGACGTCCGGTTGGCGCTGCGGTTCGGGGTGCTCGCCTGCGTCTCGTCGGCCGTGGGCGCATCGTTCGCAACCGCGGTCAGCAAAGAGGTGCTGCAACCACTCATCATGGTGCTGCTGCTCGCCGTGGCGCTGTTCGTGGTGCTGCGCCCCTCCTTCGGCACCCAGGACAGCGGCCGCGTCGCCTCGCGGCGGCGCGGCGCCCTGGCGCTGCTGGTGGCCGGGGCCGGAGTCGGCTTCTACGACGGGCTGTTGGGCCCGGGCACCGGCACCTTCCTGATCATCGCCTTCGTCGGCCTGCTGCACATGACGATGCTCTCCGCCTCGGCCACCGCCAAGGTCGTCAACGTCGGCACCAACCTGGGCGCGCTGGTCGCCTTCTCCTTCCACGGCACCGTGCTCTGGCAACTCGCGGCCGCGATGGCGGTCTTCAACATCGCCGGCAGCTGGGTCGGCGCGCACATGGCGCTGCGCCGTGGCAGCGGCTTCGTCCGGGTGGTGCTGCTGGTCGTCGTCGCGGCGCTGGTCAGCCGCCTCGCCTACGACCAGTGGTGGGGGTGAGCGGCTCGCGCCGCCAGGGGGCGGCGGCACCGCGACGGGCGGGCCGCCGCTCCACTACGCTGACCCCACCATGGGATTCCTGGACGCGATCTTCGGCCGCCGCAAGCCGGTGCAGCCCGACCTCGACCAACTCTTCGCGCTGCCGTCCGCGGCGGTGACGCTGGAGGCGGGCTCGGGGTTCACCCCGACGGGCCTCGGCTCGGTCTGCTTCGCCGGGGCCGAGGGCGGCGCCTTCAGCCGGCTGGAGCAGGACACCACCGCGCTGCTCGGCCGGGAGGCCGAGACGGTGCGCGACCGCTTCGGCTACACCTGGCTGCTCTGCCGCCGCGACCCGCAGGACCTGGTCTCGCTGGTCAACGACCTCCACGCGGTGAACACCTCGCTGGAGTCGGCCGGGTTCGGACCGCAGCTGCTCTGCTCGCTGGTGGGGTTCCGGGACGACCGCGGCCGGTCGCTCGCGCTCGTCTACCTCTACAAGCGGGGCACCTTCTACCCCTTCGCGCCGGCCCCCGGCGGCGGGGAGAAGCGGGACAACCCGCTGGAGCTGCAGATCAACAGCGCGCTCGGCGACGACCTGCGCACCGAGACCGACCTGACCCGCTGGTTCCCCGTCTGGGGCGCCCCCGGGCTCACCGCCGAGGACTGAGCGGACCGCAGCGCTTCCCGGGCGGAGCGGCGAGCCGGTCGGCCCGCGCTCGGCGCAGGTGGCGCGGCCGCCCTCGTCCCCGTCCTCCTGCCGCTGCGCCGCCGCCCACCCCTCCGCACGGCGTGAGGTCGGGCGCGGGCAGCTGCCGGGGCTGTGGCGTCGCGCGGCTCGCTGCCCGCACGGCCCCGGGGTGTGCCCGGAGGTCCCGAGCCGGCCGCCGGACGGACCCGGTGTTCGCGCCGGGTGCCACGCCGCCCCCGATGCCCCGGCCGTGGCGCACGCCGCCCGGGTCGGACCGCCCTCTCCCGGAGTCCCGTCTCCGACCGGAGCAGGAGCCCGCGGGCCGACCGCTCCGACCCCCGGCTGACGCCGTTCCGACCTGCGGCGGCGTAAGGTCCGAAGGAGGAGAAGGAGGAGGTGGACACCATGACGCGCACCCGCTACGCACCCGACCGCGGCCTCACCAGCCGGATGGTCACCACGATGTTCCTGATCGGTCTGCTCTACGTGGTGCTGATCGGCGTGCTGCTGGCCGCCTTCCAGAACGCGTGGCCGCTGGTCCTGCTGTTCACGGGCGGCCTCTTCGTCGCCCAGTTCTGGTTCAGCGACCGGATCGCGGCCTACAGCATGGGAGCGCGCGAGGTCAGCCCGCAGCAGGCGCCGGAGCTGCACGCCGCCATCGACCGGCTCTGCGCGCTCTCCGATCTGCCGAAGCCGCGGGTCGCCATCGCCGACACCGACGTCCCGAACGCCTTCGCCACCGGCCGCAGCCAGAAGAAGGCGCTGGTGTGCGCCACCACCGGCCTGCTGCGCCGGCTGGAGCCGGAGGAGCTGGAGGGCGTCCTCGCCCACGAGCTGTCGCACGTCGCCCACCGCGACGTGGCCGTGATGACGTTCGCGTCCTTCCTGGGGGTGCTCGCCGGCACCGTCACCCGGATGGCGTTGTGGAGCGGGATGATGCGCGGCGGCGGCCGCAACGGCAACAACCAGGCGCAGATCCTGTTCCTGATCATTCCGCTGGTGAGCGCCGTGGTCTACGCCGTCAGCTTCCTGCTGACCCGGCTGCTCTCCCGCTACCGCGAGCTGTCCGCCGACCGGGGCGCCGCACTGCTCACCGGGAAGCCGTCCGCGCTCGCCTCCGCGCTCACCAAGGTCAGCGGCCAGATGGCCCAGATCCCCACGCGGGACCTGCGGCAGGCGGAGCCCTTCAACGCCTTCTTCTTCGCCCCCGCCTTCTCCGGGAACTCCTTCAGCAAGCTGCTGTCCTCGCACCCGACGCTGGAGCAGCGGTTGGAGCAGCTGGGCCGCATCTCCCGCGAGCTGGGGCGCTGAGCGCGCCCCCCTCTCCCCCGAGATCGCCCGCGCGGGCGGTCCGGCTCCGCCGGCGACCCGCACGGCCCCGCACGGCCCCGCACGGCACCCGCCGCGCGGGGCCGCGGTGCGTCCGACTACCGGACGCCGCGGGGGCGGAGCGCCGTGGCACGGACCGGGAGGCGGCCTTGCGGGAGCTGCCCGGAGGCAGGCCGCCTCGACCGCCTGCGGCCCACGCGCCGCCACGCGGGACGCCGACTGCGACCGCACGGCCGACCGCGTCCTCCCTCACGGGGGGCGTGGAACCGCACATCCCGGCGGGTGCCGCAAGAGCGTCCGCCCGTCGTTCCGCTGGGTGAGACCGGGCCCCCGGCTCCCCTATGAGCTGCGTCACGAGACTGACGGCCCGTCGATGATCACCATTGCCGCACCCAGGACACCGTGCTAAGTCGCGGCCAATGCGGGCTATTTCGGACAACTGCCTGCGCATGGCCCCGCCACGCACCGGCCGATACGGCCCCGCCGTACGGCGTACGCGAGACATTCCGGGCATATGACCGCTCATGATGGGCACTTGTGTCGCATTACACGTTTCTTGAGCCCAGTTGCCGGGCCTTGATACGGCTGGTGCCCATGTCCCCAATCCGCACCACTCGTCCCACCGGCCGGCACCGCAAGCCCCGCCAGGCGCGCGCCACCCAGCTGCTGCGTGGCGGAGTCCTGTCCGGCGTCCTGGGCACCATCGCGGTCGCCGCTCCGGCCGGCACCGCCCAGGCCGACGAGAAGCCCACCGAGGCCACCGGCGAACTCCCCACCGTGACGACCCTCAGCACCGTGCACGTGGCCGGCGCGGCCCAGGCCGCCGAGGCCGCCGAGCGCTACATCTCCGCCGCCGACCTCGACCAGGCCCAGACCCTCGCCTGGGTGCGCGCCGAGAAGGCCGCCGCGAAGCAGAAGGCCGACGAGGAGGAGGCCCGCGCCGCGGAGGAGCGTGCCGCCCGTGAGCGCGCGGCCGAGGAGGCCCGCGCCGCCGAGGAGCGTGCCGCCGAGGAGGCCGCCGCCGAGGAGCGCAGCGAGCAGGCCGCCTCCCGCAGCGCCGAGCGCACGCCGCTCGCCGCGACCTCCGGCGAGGCGTCGACCGCGCCGTCCGCCTCCGCCCCGGCCCCCGCGCCGTCCGGCAGCGGCTCCGGCATCGTGGGCTTCGCCCGCTCCCAGGTGGGCAGCGCCTACCAGCTCGGGGCCACCGGCCCCGGCGCCTGGGACTGCTCCGGACTGACCGGCGCGGCCTACGCCTCCGCCGGCATCTCGCTCCCGCGGACCTCGCAGGAGCAGTCCGCCATGGGCACCGCCATCGCCGTCAGCGACGCCCAGCCGGGCGACCTGCTGTACTGGGGCGGCCGCGGCAGCGCCTACCACGTGGCGATCTACGTCGGCAACGGCAAGTTCGTCGGCGCGCAGAACCCGTCGACCGGCGTGGTGGAGCAGGACCTCAGCTACTCCCCGCCCACCGGCGCCGTGCGGATCGGCTGAGTCGCCGCACCCCGCACACCCCCGCGCGCACGCCCGGCGCGCACCCACGGAACCAATGCCGCCGCGCCACGCGTCGGTAGCCGTACCACCCGACGCCCCGAACGTCGGGTACCACGACGCCGCCTCCGCCCCCCGGGGCCGGGGGCGGTGTCGCGCGTGCGGCGGCGGCCGGCAGCGCGGCGCCCCGGAGCGTTTCCCGCTGATCAGCGGGTAGGCGCCGCTCCCCGAACGGAGCGAGAGAGGTTCCCCGATGCGAGCGACGGTGATGTACGGAGCGGGCGACGTACGGGTCGAGGAGGTTCCCGACCCGCAGCTGCGCGAGCCCACCGACGCGGTGGTGCGCATCGTGCGGTCCTGCGTCTGCGGCAGCGACCTGCACCCCTACCACTCCATGAAGCGCCGCGACCGGGGCGCGCCGATGGGCCACGAGTTCCTGGGCGTCGTCGAGGAACTGGGCAGCGAGGTGAGCGGGGTCCGCCGCGGCGACCTCGTCGTCGCCCCGTTCGTCTGGTCGGACAACAGCTGCGTCTTCTGCCGCGAGGGGCTGCACACCTCCTGCCGCCGGGGCGGGGTCTTCGGCGGCGGGCAGGCCGAGGCGATCCGCGTACCCCAGGCGGACGGCACCCTGGTGCGGCTGCCCGTCGCGGAGGACTCCGCCCTGCTGCCCTCCCTGCTGACCCTCGCCGACGTCTACGGCACCGGCCACCACGCGGCGCGGCTGGGCCGGGTCGGACCGGGGACCACCGTCACCGTCATCGGCGACGGTGCCGTCGGGCTGCTGGCGGTGCTCTCCGCGCAGCGGATGGGCGCCGAGCGGATCATCCTCATGGGCCGCCACACCTCCCGCACCGACCTCGGGCGGGAGTTCGGCGCCACCGATGTCGTGGCCGAGCGCGGCGAGGAGGGCGTCGAGCGGGTCCGGGAGCTGACCGGCGGTGACGGCACGCACGCCGTGCTGGAGGCCGTGGGCCACATGCCCGCCTACGAGACGGCGGTGGGCGTGGTGCGGCCCGGCGGCGTCATCAGCCGGGTGGGGGTGCCGCAGTACGAGTCCGCGCCCGTCGGATTCGGCAGCCTCTTCGGCGGCAACGTCACGCTGACCGGCGGGCCCGCCCCGGTCCGTGCCTACATCGACGAGCTGCTCCCCGACGTCCTGGAGGGCCGGGTGGAGCCCGGCCGCGTCTTCGACCGGACGGTGGGCCTCGACGAGACCCCCGAGGGCTACCGCGCGATGGACCGGCGCGAGGCGCTGAAGGTGCTCATCGCCCCGTGAGCCGACCGGCCGGTGCGTCCCACCGCGCGCACCGACCGGAGCGCGCCGCGGCCCGCCCCCTTGTGCCCCGCCCGCTTCCTTCCGCCACGGAACGTTCCGGCGGGGCACGCGCCGTGCCGGACCCGACCGGGGGACGGAACGGACACCTGCGGCACCGGGGGCATGTGGCACCATGCGCCCCATGCTGGGGATAACCGATCTGCCCACCTACCTGGTGGGCCTGGCCCTGATCATCCTGATGCCGGGCCCGAACTCGCTGTACGTCCTCTCCGCGGGCGCCCGGCTGGGCGTGCGCGCCGGATACCGGGCCGCGGGCGGGGTGCTCTGCGGGGACGCCGTGCTGATGGTGCTCTCCGCCGGAGGCGCCGCCTCGCTGCTGAGCGCGAGCCCCGTGGCGTTCACCGTGGTCAAGTTCCTCGGCGCCGGTTACCTCGCCTGGCTGGCCCTCGGCATGCTGCGGGGCGCGTGGGCGCTCTGGCGGCGCAGGCGGCAGCGGCTGGCGGAGGTGGAGGCGGTCGCGGAGGCGCCGCCGGTACCGGGCGAGCGGCCGTTCCGGCGGGCGCTGCTGGCGAGCCTGGTGAACCCGAAGGCGATCCTGTTCTTCGTCTCGTTCTTCGTGCAGTTCGTGGACCCGGCCTACCCGTACCCCGCGCTGTCGTTCCTGGCGCTGGGGCTGTGGGTGCAGCTGTTCAGCATCGCCTACCTCAGCCTGCTGATCCTCCTCGGCGCCCGACTGGCCGCCGCCTTCCGCCGACGCCGGGCGCTGCAGGCGGGCGGCATGGCGCTGGCCGGTGCCGGGTTCCTCGGGTTCGCCGTCAAGCTGTCGCTGGCGAGCAGCGTCTGACGGCGCCGGCGGGGGTGTGCGGTGCGTCCCGCGCCCGGACGCCCGCGCCCGGCGCGCGTGGGCTGCCGGGGCGGGCCGGCGCGGCGTAGCCTCGGGTGCGGAGGTGACGCGTCATGGCGGCGGTCGGGATGTGGATCGTGGGCGTGCTCGTGGTGTGCGGCGCGGTCACCTTCTTCCTGGACTCGCTGCGCGGCGCCCAACTCAGTAGGCAGGAGCGGCGGATCGAGGCGCTGCGGGCGGAGGAGCGGCGGCTGCTGCGCTCCCGGCCGGACGACCGGGAGGCGCCGGACCCGGTCTGCGGCTGCGGTCACCACCTCGCCCAGCACGACCGTCGCGGCCGGTGTCACGAGGAGGTCGCCCGACCGACCGGCTGGGACGCGCAGCACCGCCCGACCGGCTACGCGCCCGCGCCGTGCACCTGCCAGCGGTACGTCGGACCGCAGCCGCTGTCGCAGGTGTTCGCCGACGAGCTGACGGAGCTGGAGCCACAGGCCCCCGACGGCCCGGACGGGGCCGCGCCGGACGGCGGGAGCCGCCCCGCCGACGGGGGCGGGGACGGCGGGCGGCGTCCGGAGGAGGGCGGGCCGCCCGACCGCTGAGCCGTGCCTGGGCCGAGCCCGCCCGTCGCCCGCCGCGGCCGATGGTTGCCGCGGCGGGCCGCCGTCGGCCGGCGCCGGCGCTTCCGGCCGGTCAGCGCTTCCGGACGACCGTCAGCCCGTCGTAGACCGACAGCAGTACCGACTCGACCCGCTTGTCGGCGGCGATCGCGTCGTTGATCTCGCGGATGGCGAGCGTGGAGGGCGAGGTGTCCGACGCGTCGACGACCAGCCCACGCTGGAGGGTGTTGTCGAGCACCATCAGGCCGTTGGGCCGCAGCCGCGCCAGCACCTCCTCGTAGTAGACCGGGTAGCCCACCTTGTCGGCGTCGACGAAGGCGAGGTCGACGTGCTCCTCGCGCGGCATCTCCCGGAGGGTCTGCGCCGCGTCGCCGAGCCGCAGTTCGATCCGGTCGGTGACCTCGGCCCGCTCCCAGTACCGGCGGGCGACCGCGGTCCACTCCTCGCTGATGTCGCAGGTGACGAGCCGGCCGCCCTCCGGGAGGGCGCGGGCGATCCAGATCGCGGAGTAGCCGGTGAAGGTCCCGACCTCGACGACGGTGCGGGCACCGGTCAGGCGCACCAGGAACGCGAGGAACGCGCCCTGGTCCGGGGTGATCTGCATGCGGACGTCACGCGGGTAGGCGCGCCGGTTCTCCGCCGCGAGCTCCTGGAGGATCTCGTCGGCCGGGGTGGCGTGCTCGATCAGGTAGGGCCGGAGTTCCGGGTTCACGATCGTCATGCGCAGACCCTACGACCGGGCGCCGACGAACAGGCGTTACCGGGCGTGATTGCGCGACTACGCGCCGCGCGGGATCGGTGTCGCGCGGCGGAGCCGTCACCGAGCCGCCCTCCGCGGCTTGCCACGCCGGGGCTGCCCCGCTCAGCCGGGGTGGCCGGGAGGCGGCCCGGAGAGTCCGGGTGCCCGGCGGGGGCGCCGCCGGGGCGTCTCACCGCGCCGCAGCCAGAACGCCGCCAGGACACCGCCGGCCAGCCCGAAGAGGTGGCCGAGCCAGGAGACGCCGGTCTGGGTGGGCAGTACGCCCCACAGCAGCGAGCCGTACAGCAGGAAGACGGTGATCCCGACGGTGATGTCCACGGCGTCGCGCTCCACGAAGCCGCGGACCAGCAGGTAGCCGAAGAGGCCGAAGACCACGCCGGAGGCGCCCGCCGTGATCGAGCCGGAGGAGGAGAACAGCCAGACGCCGAGCCCCGAGACGGTGATGATCACGAAGCAGACGCCCAGGAAGCGGGCGATACCGCGGAGCGCGGCCAGGAACCCGAAGATGAGCAGCGGCACGCTGTTGGCGATCAGGTGGTCGTACCCGAAGTGCATGAAGGCGGCCGGGTAGATGTCGAGCAGCTCGCCGGTCTGCCGGGGTTCGATGCCGAGGTCGCAGACGAGCGGCGCGTCCGGGTCGCCGGGGAAGCAGCGCGGGTTGTCGCCGTCGAGGGCGGTCAGCACCCACATCAGCACCAGCCAGCCGAGCATCAGCGCTCCGGCCTGGACGGCCCGTCGGCCGCGCGGCGTGCGGTTCACCATCGCTGTCACCTCTCCCGTGGGCCGGCTGCCGCCTGCCCGGTCGCGCCGTCACCGTCTCCCACGCGCCGCCCGGGGCGCCGGTTCCCGTCGGGCGCGGCCGGCGGGCGGGCCGCCTCCGGTGGCGGCCGGGCGCTCCAGGCTAGGCGATGGGCCGCCGGTCACCTCGGGTGCGACGCGTACCCGCGGCGGGGGGCACCCAACCGGACCGGGCCCGCACACAAACGTCGCAGCGCGGTGCGCGCCGCGGTGCCGCGGTGGGCGCCGGTCACGGGCCGTCAGGGCTGCATGGGCCCGGGCACGTCGGCGCGGTCGGGGTCCTCGCGCCGCTGCTGCTCGCGCAGGTCCAGGTAGAGGAGGGCGACCGTCAGGTCGTCGGGGTGGAGTTGCGGCGCCTCGGGCGCGGTGAGGCTGATGGCGCTGCCGCCGTTGAGGTGGAGCCGCAGCGGCAGTTCGGGGAAGTCCTCGCCGGCGAACTGGCCCAGGTCGAAGTTGACCTCGGACAGCACCCCGTTGCGGATGGCGAGTTCGGCGACGAACGGCGCGTCCGGGTCCACCGGGTCGTGGACGACGGGGGTCAGCCCGAAGCGGTCGCTCTGCTGGGTGAGCAGGTCCAGCAGCGGGCCGAGCGCCTCACCGGCGCGGGCCGCGGTGAGCCGCAGCTCGACCCGCTCCGCGCCGTGCTCCGTCCCGGTGCCGCGCAGCGTGGCGTTCTCGGCGAGCGCCGTCTCCAACTCGCCGAGGACGGACCACTGGTGCTCCGAGTTGAGGAGCGGCGCCGAGTCGGTGAGGGCGGCGGCGATCCGGTCGGTCAGCTCGCGGTCCACACCGGCGCCGATGTCGAGGGCGTCGCCGTAGGCGCGGTAGAGGAAGGGGTCGACCAGCACCCAGGCGCCGCGGAGCGCGCGGGAGGCGGTGTCGAGCGACGGCGGGAGTTCCGCTGCCCGCTCCATGAACCGCTCCGCCGCGGTGACGGCCTCGCGGTCGCCGCCCAGCGCGTCCTGCACCAGGGTGTCCGCGCCGATGCGGAGGTAGAGCCCGCCGCCGATCTGCTTGATACCGACGGCGTCCTTGCCGCCGAAGCCCACCGAGAGGGCGGTGGAGAGCGGGGCGCCCGGTTCGAGGTCGCGCATCGCGGTCTCGCCCTCGGGGTCGCCGGCGACGGCTGTCAGTTCGAGGGCGGAGAGCACCTCGGCGTCGTTGGGGCCCGGCGCCGGCGAGTCGGTCAGCTCGGCGGACCGCTCCAGGTAGGCGTGGATCTCCTCCGGGTCGGCCGGGAAGGTGGCCTCCATGGTGACGGCCTCACGGGAGAGCAACTGGTCGACCGCAGCACCGACCCCGGCCCCCGCGCCGGCGGCCCGCTGGAACTGGCAGCCGCTGGTGGTCGCGGCGACGACGAGCAGGAGCGCCCCGCCGCCGAGGGCGGCGCTCCGCTTGCGGAGGGTGCTGATGATGTCTCTCCCGGTCGGTCTCGGGCGGGCTCCGGGACGGTGCGCGCCCCGCACAGTGTCCAACGGCGACCCTAAGGGGTGCGCGGACCACGGCCCGTCGTGGCCGAGGTGTCACCGGACGGTGAGCCGACGTTCACCTGGAGCTGGGCTACGCTCGAGACGGCGGACACGGTGTGCTGACCGCCCGTGACCTGGCGGAACGGCCCGGCGGCCGCGCCCGCGGAGCGTGGCGCCACCGGTGGGCGGCGCCCGGCGGGGCGTCGGCGACCACCACCGAAACGGCCGAGATCGCCGCCCGCCGGACGGCGGCACCCACCGGGCGCCGGCTCGGACGGACGGACGGCTGCCCGGCCGGGCACGGCCGGGCACCGGCAGTCGGGGAGCGGCGGCCGCGCGACGGCGCGGCCGGGCAGAAACTACGTCCGGTGCGCGCACCGGGCAGGAACGGACGGTGCGGGATGGCCGAGGCAGTGCGGGTGCCGTGGGTGGTGGGGGTCTCGGGGGCGTCCGGGACGCCGTTCGCGGCGGCGGTGGTCCGGGCGCTGCTGGCGGCGGGCGAGGCGGTGGACCTGGTCGTCAGCCGCGCCTCCCGGCTCACGCTGCTGGACGAGACCGGGATCTCCTTCCGCGACGCGCACTGGCGGGAGGACCTGGCCACCTGGTTGGCGCGCGGCGCGGACGGCACGCCCGACGCGTACGCCCCGGAGCTCTCCGGGGTGCGGTACTGGCCGGCCGGCGACCTGGCGGCCGGGCCCTCCTCCGGGTCGTACCCCGTGCGGGGGATGCTGATCGTGCCCGCCTCCACCGCCTGCGTGGCGGGGGTCGCGCTCGGGCTGTCGAAGGACCTGCTGCAGCGTGCGGCGAGCGTGACGCTGAAGGAGCGGCGGCCGCTGGTGGTCGCGGTGCGGGAGACGCCGCTCAACGGGCAGACGCTGCGTCACCTGGTGACGTTGGACGACGCGGGCGCCGTGGTGCTGCCGGCCTCGCCGGGGTTCTACGCGGGGGCCCGGCACATCCAGGAGTTGGTGGACTTCGTGGCGGGGCGGGCGCTGGACGCGGTGGGCGTCCCCCATGGCCTGTACCGCCGCTGGGAGGGCCGGCTCGGCGGCGGCACGCCCGCCGCCGAGCGGCCGGAGACGGGCGCCGCCGGCGGTGGCGGCACCGGGGACGGCGCCGGCGAGGGCGGCACGTCGCCGGGCCTGTCGTAAGCGAGCACGGGCACATGCCTTAGATTCGTGCGTGGAAAGACGCTCCCGACGGAACAGCGAAAGGCGCAGCGACATGGACGCGGTGGACAGGCAGCTCATCCAGGCGCTGCGTGAGAACGGCCGTGCCTCCTACGCGGAGCTCGGCCGGCTGGTGGGCCTGTCCGGGCCGAGCGTGACCGACCGCATCAACCGGCTGGAGACGGCCGGTGTGATCACGGGGTACCGCGCGACGATCGACCCGCCGTCGATGGGGCTCGGGGTCACCGCCCTCGTCGGCCTCCAGCTGTCCGACGCGACCGACCACGAGGAGCTCGCGGCACGGCTGCGGCACCTCGCGGAGATCGAGGACTGCTGGTTCATCGCGGGCGACGACTCCTACATGCTGAAGGTGCGCGCCACCGACGTCGACGGCCTGGAGCGGACGATCCGCCGGCTGTCGGGCACCCGGGGCGTCTCCCGCACCCGGACGACGATCGTGCTCTCCACGAAGTGGGAGAACCGCGTCGGGGTGCTGCCCGAGGACTTCGACCACTGAGCGGACACGTACGCTCGGACCGGAAGACACACCAACGAGGAGGCGGCAGGCCATGGACGCTGGACTCAAGCGCGAGCTGGAGGAGAAGGTCCGTGCCGGCGAGCGGCTGAGCCGCGAGGACGGCATCGCGCTGTACGAGTCGGACGACCTGGCCTGGCTGGGCGGGCTGGCCCACGAGGTGCGGACGGCGAAGAACGGCGACGTCGTGTACTTCAACGTCAACCGCCACCTCAACATGACCAACGTCTGCACGGCCTCGTGCGCGTACTGCTCGTTCCAGCGCAAGCCGGGCGAGAAGGACGCGTACACGATGCGCATCGAGGAGGCGGTCCGCCTGGCCAAGGCCATGGAGGGCGACAACCTCACCGAACTGCACATCGTCAACGGTCTCCACCCCAACCTCCCGTGGCGCTACTACCCGCGGTCGCTGCGGGCGCTGAAGGAGGTCCTGCCGGAGACCGTCCAGCTCAAGGCGTTCACCGCGACGGAGATCCACCACTTCGAGGAGATCTCCGGGCTGAGCGCGGACGAGATCCTCGACGAGCTGATCGACGCGGGGCTGGAGTCGCTGACGGGCGGCGGTGCCGAGATCTTCGACTGGGAGGTCCGGCAGCACATCGTGGACCACCGCACCCACTGGGAGGACTGGTCCCGCATCCACCGGCTGGCGCACGCCAAGGGGCTGAAGACCCCGGCGACCATGCTGTACGGCCACATCGAGGAGCGGCGCCACCGCGTCGACCACGTGCTGCGGCTGCGGGAGCTCCAGGACGAGACCGGCGGTTTCCAGGTCTTCATCCCGCTGCGGTACCAGCACGACTTCGTGGACATGAAGGACGGCAAGATCCGCAACCGGCTCCAGGCGCGGACCACGATGGCCACCGGCGCCGAGGCGCTGCGGACCTTCGCCGTCTCCCGGCTGCTGTTCGACAACATCCCGCACGTCAAGGTGTTCTGGGTGATGCACGGGCTGCAGACCGCGCAGCTGGCGCTCCAGCACGGCGCGGACGACATGGACGGCTCGGTCGTGGAGTACAAGATCACCCACGACGCGGACTCGTTCGGCACGCCGGACAAGCTGACCCGCGAGGACCTGCTGGAGCTGATCCGTGACGCGGGCTTCCGCCCGCTGGAGCGGAACACCCGGTACGAGATCGTGCGGGAGTACGACGGCCCGGACGCCAACCGGCGGGAGTCGCCGCAGGCGATGCGACTCTGACCCGCGGCGCTCCTCGCCCACCGACGTTCCTCGGCCCCGCCACCGCACCCGGTGGCGGGGCCGCCGCGTGCCCGCCTCCCGTGGCCCGGCATGCGAGACAGCGGCGACGACCCAGCCGCAGGAATATACGATGAATCGCATGAGTATCCAGTACACCGTCGACCCGGAGGTGACGCCGGCGCTGACCGACGCCCTGCTGCGGCTGTGGGCGGACGTCACCAACGCGGGCGGCGCGGTCGGCTACGTGCCTCCGGTGGTCCCCGAGGAGATCCGGGAGGTCTGCGAGGACCACCTGGCGCAGGTCGCCGCGGGCGACGCCCAGCTCGTGCTCGGCGTCGACGCGGCGGGCGCGCCCGCCGCACTCGCCTTCGTCCACCGCAACAGCCATCGGCTGATGCGGCACTGGGTCGGCCTGTACCGGGTGATGGTCCACCCCTCCTGGCAGGGCTCCGGCGAGGGCCGGCGGCTGATGACCGCCTGCGAGGACGCCGCCCGCGCCACGGCCGGCATCCGCGCCATCCGGCTGACCTGCCGCGGCGGCCTGGGCCTGGAGCGGTTCTACGAGTCCTGCGGCTACAAGGAGGTCGGCCGGACCCCCGAGGCCATCCGCGTCGCCGAGGACGACTACCGGGACGACGTGCTGTTCTGGCGCCCGCTGACCTGAGGGCCGCGGCGGCATGCTTCACTGGAGGGCGGCCCGACCGAGTCCGGCAACCCCGGCGGATCGGACAGGCACCACCGACTCCCCGGAGCAGCAGACGCGCACAGCGCCCAGCCGAAGGAAGCAGCCGTGACCGACACCAAGCACGCGACCATCCGCTACACCGGGATGCGCGTCGGCATTTTCGTCGCCTGCCTGGCCGTGGTGACCGGCCTCGGCCACTTCGGGCTGATCCCGGCCGGTATCGGCACGTCCAACCCGCTGTGGCTGATCGCGCTCGCCATCCTGATCTCCTCGCCCATCAGCTTCATCGTGCTGAGCCGGCAGCGCGAGGCGATGTCGGAGCAGGTCGGCGGAGCCGTGGTCCGCACCCGGCAGCGGCTGCACGCCAACCGCACCATGGAGGACGACGTGGACGACGCCGCCCGCGCCACCGTCCCCGCGCAGAGCGGCGCCGCTTCGACCGACGCCCACGCCGCAGACGCCGACGCCGACGCCGCATCGGACGGCAGCGACACCGGGGCGTCGACCGGCTCCACCGCGACCGACTCGACCGCGACCGACTCGGCCGCGACCGGCAAGCGCAACTGACCACACCCGGCCGGGCCCCGCTCCGGGCCCGTCTTCGGCTGCGGTTCCGGCTCCGGCTCCGGCTCCGCGGAGCGTGAGGCAGGTCACCCCGTACCGTCGCACCCCATCGGGAATCCCTTTCCCCGGTGGGGTGTTGTGCTGTCCACGGTCACAAACCAAAGTCAGCCTTGGGGCAGTTCAAAGGATTGGTGTTAATGTGTTCGACGTGAAGACAGCCGCGCACGACTCCGCTCCGAGCCGCCCCAGGCTCGTCGCGCGCCTGCACATCGATCTCTGTCGCCGCCACACCGCCGCGTGTAGCTGACCTCGAGCAGCACGCCGCGCACCGGGCACGCCTTCGGCGTGCCCGTCGGTCTGTGTCCCGCCGACGGTGACCGACCACCTCGGCCCGACCGCACCGCCCGCACGACGGACGGATCGGTCGACGGCGTGCCCAGGCACCACCCGACCCCCGTCCCCACTCCCCCAACCGGAGCCCCCCTGTGTCCTCCCCGTCCACCGCCAAGGCCGAGACCGGCCGCCGGCGTATATCCCTGCCACCGTTCTGGGCGCAGATACTCATAGGTCTGGCCCTCGGCGTGCTGCTCGGCTGGGTGGCGCGCACCTGGAGCGTCGAGTGGCTCGGCACGACGCTCAGCGAGATCGGCCGGATCTTCGTCCAGCTGCTCCGCCTCGCGGTGGCACCGCTGGTGTTCTTCGCCATCGCGGTCTCCATCACCAATCTGCGCAAGGTCTCCAACGCCGCCCGGCTGGCGGGCCAGACACTGCTGTGGTTCCTGATCACCTCGCTGATCGCGGTGGCCATCGGCATCACCCTCGGCCTGATCACCAACCCGGGCTCCGGCTCCAGCCTCACCCCCGCCGACGGCGAGGCCCCGGGCACCACCGGCTCCTGGCTGGACTTCCTCACCGGGATCATCCCGAACAACATCATCGAGCCGTTCGCGGAGCTCCGCGTCCTGCAGATCGTCTTCCTCGCCACCATCGTCGGCATCGTCGCGCTGAAGCTGGGTGACCGCGCCGCCCCGGTCATCACCTTCGGCGAGACCGTGCTGGAGATGCTGCAGAAGGCGCTGTGGTGGGTCATCCGCCTCGCGCCGCTGGGCACCCTCGGCCTGATCGGCCGCTCCATCAACGAGTACGGCTGGGACCTGCTCGGCGACTACGCCAAGTTCACCGCCGCCGTCTACATCGGCAGCCTGCTGGTGATGTTCGGCGTCTACCCGCTGCTGCTGCGCTTCTTCGGCGGCGTCAACCCGCTGCAGTTCTACCGCGGCGCCTGGCCCGCCCTGCAGCTCGGCTTCGTCTCCCGGTCCTCCGTCGGCACCATGCCGGTGACGCAGCGCGCCACCGAGCGCCTGGGTGTGCCGCGCGAGTACGCCAGCTTCGCCGTGCCGTTCGGCGCCACCACCAAGATGGACGGCTGCGCCGCCATCTACCCGGCGCTGGCCGCGATCTTCATCGCCGAGATCTTCGACGTCAGCCTGGGCATCCAGGAGTACATCCTCATCGTCTTCGTCTCGGTGATCGGCTCCGCCGCCACCGCGGGCATGACCGGCGCGACCGTCATGACCACGCTGACGCTGTCGACGCTGGGCCTGCCCCTGGAGGGCGTCGGCCTGCTGCTGGCGATCGACCCGATCCTCGACATGATCCGCACCTCCGCCAACGTCGCCGGCCAGGCGACCGTGCCGGTGATCGTGGCGGCCCGGGAGAACATCCTGGACCGCGAGGCGTACGACAACGCCACCTCGTTCGAGATCGACGAGGAGTGGAACGAGCCCGCGACCGCCGCCTCCGGCGGTGGTGACGGCGACGGCCCCGGCGACGGGCCCGGCGGGGACGACACCCGGCCGACCGCCGGCGCGGGCACCGGCCCGGGTGCCGGCAGCGGCACCGCCGGCTGACCCCGCCC
>NZ_JAAVJD010000125.1 GCF_012033735.1 Streptomyces lonarensis
ACCCACACTGGCCTTCCCGGTCTCCCGTACGGACCCCCGGGTGCTGCCCTACCTCTACAGCGGATCGGCGGGCATCGCCGAGCGGTCAACGGCGGTCCCGGCGGCGGCGGTCGCGGGCAGGTCGCCGGAGTCCGCCGAGCTGTCGGGGCCCGCGGAAGCGGGGCCCGCGCCGGCGCCGGAGCGCTCCTCGCGCGCGGCCGGCCGCGCGGCATCCGCACCGAGCACCAGCGTTCCGGCGCCTGCCGCGGCGCGGCGGGAACGGTCCAGCACGTCCCGCAGCATGGCGCGGGCCACCGGTTCGTCGAACCGCTCGGCGGGGTCCTTGTCGAGCAGGCCGGTGATGACCTCCGCGAGCGGACCGGCCGCCCCGGGGACGACCACCGGGTCGTTCATGACGGCGGTCAGCGTCGATATCGCCCCGCCGCGGTCGTACGGCGGACGCCCGACCAGCGCGCAGTAGAGCAGCGCCCCCAGCGACCAGTAGTCGGCGGGCGGGCCGAAGTCCTCGCCGCAGGCCCGCTCCGGGGAGATGTAGGACGGCGCGCCCACCAGCATGCCGGTGGAGGTGATCGAGGGGTCGCCCTCGACCTTGGCGATCCCGAAGTCGGTGAGCACCACCCGGCCGTCGACGTCGGAGACCAGCACGTTGGAGGGCTTCACGTCGCGGTGGACGATCCCCGCGCGGTGGGCGGCCGCCAGCACGTCCACCACGGCGAGCCCGACTTCGGCCGCGCGGCGCGGGGTCAGCGGGCCGTCCTCCCGGATCACGTCGGCCAGCGACCGGCCCTCGATCAGCTCCATCACGATCCACGGGCGGTCGCCCTCGTCCACCACGTCGAAGACGGTGACGACGCCGCGCCCCCGGATGGTGGCGATGGCGCGGGCCTCGCGCAGGGTACGGGTGATCAGGCGTCGCCGCTCCGCGTCGTCGATCACCGACGACAGCCGCAGTTCCTTCACCGCGACCTGGCGGCCGAGCTTCTCGTCCGTGGCCCGCCAGACCGTCCCCATGCCGCCGCGGCCCAGCAGCGCCCCGAGCCGGTAGCGGTGGGCGAGCAGTTCCACGGGCGGGACGGGGACGAAGGCGGCCTGGTCCTCGTCGTAGTCGCCGCCGGTGGGGTCGTCGGGCAGCTCCTCGCCGTAGGCGAGGCCGAGTTCGGCGGAGCGTTCCGCGTCGGGGTCGGCGGCGGGCCGCCGCTCGGGCGCGGCGTCGCGGGGCGCGGGGACGTCGGCCGCACGCGCATCGGCCGCGGCGTCGGCCGCTGCGGCGACCCCCGGCGCCAGGCTGACGGTGCGCGGAGAGGGCAGATCGGAGCGGTCCGGGCCGAGGGTGACGGTCGCCGGTGACTCCCGCTCCGCCGTCCCGAGGGAGACCGTCGGCGGGGAGTCGGAAGCCGCTCGTGCGGCACTTCCCTCGCCGTCACTCGCGCCGTCGCCCGTGCCGTTCGCGCCGTCGGCGCTCGGCGCCTCGGCGGCGTCGTCGCCGCCCGGCCGTGGCGCCGCGCCGGCCGGCGGGGCCGGGTCCGCGGTGCGGGCCGGCCGTTCGTCCGTCGCTCCGTCGGCCGCGGTGACGTCCTCCGGGTCTCCGGTGTCGCCGCGTTCCCCGTTGTGGTGGCCCATGTGTCGTGTCCCCTCCGGCGTTGCGCACATTGTCACCCATCGGAGCGACACCGCGGAGCGCGCGTCCGGGATCAGGGGGCCCGAAACGGACGGTGCCCCGCCGTCGCGGCGGGGCACCGTCCCAGGGTGGGCGAGTGGTGGGGCAGGTCAGAGCGGCACGGTGTCCGGGGCGCCCAACCGCGCGGCGTCCGCCGTCTGGTCGTCCGGCTGCAGCTGCGACTCCCGCTCCGCCTCCACGCGCTTCTCGTAGTGCTCGACCTCACGGTCGATCTGCTTCTGGTCCCACCCCAGCACACCGGCCATCAGCTCGGCGCACTCCCGGGCGCTGCGGGTGCCGCGGTCGAAGGTCTCGATGGAGATCCGGGTGCGGCGGGTGAGGACGTCCTCCAGGTGGCGGGCGCCCTCGTGCGAGCAGGCGTAGACGATCTCCGCACGGAGGTAGTCGTCCGCGCCTGCCAGCGGCTCGCCGAGATCGGGCCGGTTCTCGATCAGCTCCAGCACCTCCTCGGTGAGCGAGCCGTGGCGGTTGAGCAGGTGCTCGACGCGGGCCACGTGCAGTCCGGCGCGCGCGGCGATCCGGGCGCGGGCGTTCCACAGCGCGTGGTAGCCCTCGGCGCCGGCGAGCGGCACCTCCTCGGTGCAGCACTTGGCCACCCGGACGTCCAGCCCGTGGACGGCGGCGTCCACCGCGTCCTTGGCCATGACCCGGTAGGTGGTGTACTTCCCGCCCGCGATGACGACCAGCCCCGGGACGGGGTGCGCCACGGTGTGCTCCCGCGAGAGCTTGCTCGTCGCCTCCGACTCGCCGGCCAGCAGCGGGCGGAGCCCGGCGTAGACGCCCTCGACGTCGTCCCTGGTGAGCGGCACCGCCAGCACCGAGTTGACGTGCTCCAGCAGGTAGTCGATGTCGGCGCTGGAGGCCGCGGGGTGGGCCTTGTCGAGGTCCCAGGAGGTGTCGGTGGTGCCGATGATCCAGTGCCGGCCCCACGGGATGACGAAGAGCACGCTCTTCTCGGTGCGCAGGATCAGCCCGGTGGAGGAGTGGATGCGGTCCTTCGGCACGACCAGGTGGATGCCCTTGGAGGCGCGGACGTGGAACTGGCCGCGCTCCGCGATCATGCCCTGGGTGTCGTCGGTCCAGACGCCGGTCGCGTTGACGACCTGCTTGGCGCGGATCTCCAGCGAACGGAACCCGCCGTTGCCGTCGTCGGACTCCAGGTCGTCGACGGTGACGCCGACCACCCGCTCGCCCTCGCGCAGCACGCCGGTGACCCGCGCTCGGTTGGCGCACTGGGCGCCGTAGCCGGCGGCGGTGCGGACCAGCGCGGAAACGAACCGGGCGTCGTCCATCTGGGCGTCGTAGTACTGCAGGGCGCCGACCAGCGCGTCCTTGCGGAGCGCGGGGGCGACCCGCAGCGCCTTGCTGCGACTGAGGTGCCGGTGGACGGGCAGGCCGCGGCCGTGCCCGGAGGAGACCGACATCGCGTCGTAGAGCGCCACGCCGGAGCCCGCGTAGAGCCGCTCCCAGCCTCTGTGCTGCAGCGGGTAGAGGAAGGGGACGGGCTTCACCAGGTGGGGGGCGAGCCGCCCGAGCAGCAGCCCGCGTTCCTTGAGCGCCTCCCGGACCAGGGCGAAGTCGAGCATCTCCAGGTAGCGCAGCCCGCCGTGGATGAGTTTGCTGGACCGGCTGGAGGTGCCGGAGGCCCAGTCCCGCGCCTCCAGCAACCCGGTGCTGAGACCGCGGGTCGCCGCGTCCAGGGCGGTTCCGGCGCCGACGACGCCGCCTCCGACCACCAGCACATCGAGCTCGCGTTCCGCCATTCGCCGTAGCGCGTCGGTCCGCTCGGCCGGTCCCAGTACGGCTGTCTTCACTGGCCTGCCCTCTCGTTCGTCCGATGTCTCTCTTCTCTCTCCTTCCCATCGTCACCGATTTCTGTCCACCTGTCGCCGCACACCCGTCCGAACAGCGGGGGGACAGGTGGCGAAGCCCCCGGCAGCAGGGGGTGAGCGGCGCGGGAAGGGCCCGGGCGTGCCGTGGGGTGCGTCGACGCGTGGTGTCACGGTGGGCGTGGGCGAGGTGACCGCGGGTGCAGGCGGCGGCCGGGTTCCCCGGTGCGGACGCGCGTCCGGCGCCGCGCGGGTGTGGTCACCGCCGGCGCCGGACGCAGTGCGCAGCGGCGCGCGTGCGCCGGGTCGCCCCCCGTGGACGATCCGACGCCCGGCCGCGTCCTGGTCCGAGGACAGCCGGTGCGCTCCGCCGCGTCGCTTGTGAGCCGCTCCCCCCGGATGCCCGGCGCCGCCCGCGGAGGGCGGCACCGGGTGTTCGCTCCGACCCCCCGGCGCGAACACGGCTCCGGCAGCCGCGAAGATTCTCGGCTACCGGCGGAGACGGTACCGCCGGGAGGCGCGCGGCGGTGACGCTCGATCGACCCACAACCTCCGCGACCCCCACACATGGCGGGCAGGTACACGCGTGGCGGGCCCGTGAACCCACGGCGCCCCCCCCGCCGCCGGACGCGGAGGCGTCGGGCGGCGGGGCGGGCCGGGTGGGTCGTGCGGAGCGGGAGAGGGCTACTTCAGGTTGATGGTCTCCCGCCAGCGGACATCGATCTCGGTGCCTTCCTCGTTCTTGGGCTTGTCGGAGTCATAGCCGGTGATCGGGTTACGGAAGAGTGAGTCGCTGGTGAGTTTGTCCCGCACCCGGAAGACCACGGTCGCGGTCCCGGCCTCGTGATCGATGCTCTCGACATGGACGAACACGCTGTAGGAGCCGATGTGCTGCGACTGGTTTCCCCGATTCGAGAGGTGCTCCACGACGTCCCGCGCAATGGTGCCCAACCGCTCCCCCACGGTCGCGTTGCCGTGGTCGCGGTCGTACACCTCGTCGAACTTGTCGCGGTCTCCCGCCCGCGCTGTGCGCAGATCGCTCCTCAGCCTCTCCCTGACTTCGGACATGTGGTCCGACTTGCGCATCTCCTCGGTGAAGAGATCGCCCTCGGTGAAGAGCCACTTGTCGGGTCTGACGCCTCTCAGATAGAGCTCGGTCGCCCACCACCCGCCGACCTCCTCCGCACAGCGGGAGGGTCCGGTTCCTCGGTAGCAGGCTCTCTCTCCCAGCGCCTCGTACTGGCACATCGCGTTGCAGTCGGTTTCGGTCTCCCAGGGAGCTGGGACGAAGTCCCGGCCGCCGTGGGAGACGCGGAAGACCGAGGCACCGCCGCCGCGTATGCCACCGCCGCCTCGACCGATCCAACTGACGCCTCCGGACTTGCCCTTGCCGATCGAGCCGGGGCTCCTTCCGACGGTGCCCTTGCCACCGCCGGACGAACGCTTGGGGCCGCGCGTGGCGATGCCCTTGGCCTTCCCCTTGCCCGTGGCCTTGCCGACGGCCTTGCCGATCGCCTTGCCGATCTTCTTCAGCGCCTTGCCGAGGGACTTGCCGAAGAGGCCGGTGGGGTCGGTGAAGGCGAGCGGGTTGTTGTAGGCGTAGGAGTAGCCGTGCATCTGCTGGGGGTTGGCGATGTCGAGGACGGGATCGGCACTGAGGAACCGGCCGAGTTCCGCGTCGTACTCGCGGGCCCCGACGCCCAGGAGTCCGGTGTCCTCGGTGTCGTCGGTGGCTCCGACGAACGCCCTGGTGCCGGGCCAGTCGTCCGGCGCCTCGCCGCGGGCGCCGCCGAAGGGCAGGGTGCGGCGCCGCACCACGGTGTGGTCCTCGGCGCCGATCGCGAGGTGGCCGGTGGCGTGGTGGTCGGCGAGGGTGAAGGAGACGGTGCCGTCGTCGGCGACGAGAGCCTGGTGGCCGCCACCGAGGTCGAGGTAGCGCGTGGCGGTGGCGGTGTCGGAGCCGGTCTCGACCGTCACCTGGGTGTGGCCGAGGTAGAGCGTGGCGGTGTCCTCGGTGCGGCCGATGAGCCGCGTGTTGGCGGTGTCGTAGACATAGCGGGTGGGGCCGGAGCCGTCGCCGTTGTCGACCTCGGAGACGCGGCCCTCGGCGTTCCAGGTGAGGGTCTGTTCCGCCGTGCCGCCCTCGGCGGGACGGTCGCGGGTCACGGTGTTCCCGGCGGCGTCGTAGCCGTACTCACGGCGCAGGGTGGTGCCGTCGGGGCCGGTGTCCTCGACGGCGGCGACGGCGTACGGCTGGTCGGCGTCGTAGTGGTAGGTGCGTTCCAGACCGGCCTCGTGGTCGGTCTCGGTGGTGCGGTTGCCGAGCGGGTCGTAGGCGTAGCCGTGGTGGTAGGGCGCGGGGCCGCCCACGGTGGCCGCGCCGCCGTCGGCGGCGCACTCGGTGCGAGCCTCGGTCCACGCCTCGGTCAGGCGGCGGAGGTGGTCGTAGGCGAAGCACTGGGTGTCGGTGGCCCCGCCGCCGACGTCGGAGACGGAGAGCACGTTGCCCACCTGGTCGTAGCGGTAGGTCTCGTGCCGGTCCACGCCCGGCTGGTCGGCGCGCTCCACGCGGGTGGTGGCGAGGAACTGGGTGCCCCACTCGTAGGTGTTGGTGGCCCAGATCTTCTTGCCGCCGGCAGCGGAGAGTTCGAACTGCTGGGGCTTCCCGGTGAGGCTGTAGCGGGTGTCGACGGCGATGCCGCGCGGGCCGCGGGCGGTGACCGGTCGCAGGGTGCCGTCCTCGTACCCGAAGGTGAGGTTCTGTCCGGGCAGGGACCCGGCGGCCGGCAGGCCGACGGAGCGCAGCACGCCGGAGGGCTCGTACTCGTTGCTGGAGACGTAGGAGCCCGCCAACTCCCCCTCGGAGTCCGGGATGGTGACGCGGGTGCGGATCGGCCGGTAGAGGCTGTCGAAGGCGATGTTCTCGCTGACGTAGGCGTTGCCCTCGTGCCAGCGGGTGGCGCGGGCCTGCTGGCCGACCGCGCCGCTGACGGTGTCGTACTCCCACTCGGCGAGGAGGGTGCCGTCGGCGTCGTCCTCGCGCAGGGCGGTGGCGCGGCCGAGGCCGTCGTACTCCCGGACGAGAGTGGTGCCGCGGCCGTCGGTGGACGAGCGGAGCAGGCCGCGTTCGTCGTAGGTGGAGCGGCGGGTCCCGGAGACCGGGTCGTGGACGGTGGTCTCGTTGCCGATCAGGTCGTACTCGTACCGCCAGACGTTGTCCTCGGCGTCGGTGACCGAGGCGAGGCGGCCGTGGGCGTCGTAGGCGTAGTGGGTGGCGTCGTAGGCGGAGTCGGGTGAGCGGCCGTGGTGGTGGCGCCGCTCGGAGATCTCGCCCAGGGCGTTGATGATCGTGGTCGTGGTGGTGCCGCCCTCCGGGGGGACGACCACGGAGCGGTCCCCGAGGTGTTCGGCCCGGGTCACCGACAGTTCCCTGCCGCCGTCACCGTCGCCGGCCATGACGCGGGTGACGGTCTCGCGGCCCAGCCCGTCGTGGGTGTGGCGGGTCTGGGACTCGACGAGGGATTCGTCGGCGACCTGGAAGATGGTGGCGGAGGGCGGGCCGTCGGCGTAGTAGTCGGCGAACGTCCTGGCGGTGAGGCCGCGCTCGTCGTAGAAGGTGTCGGCGATCAGCCGTCCGCCGTCCGGGCCGGGTGTCTGGCTCTGCCGCTCACGCAGCAGTCCGTCGTAGAGCACCCAGGAGGTGTCCTGGACACCTCGGTTGCCGATGGTGCGGGTGCCCACGGCGGCCGGCTGGCCCTCGGCGAGGCGGTAGACGTACTCGGTGCTGGGGAGCTGCCGGAGGGTGCGGTCGGGGAACCAGACCTTGGTGAGGCGGCCGAAGGCGTCGTGCTCGGCGTGGGTGGTGCGGTTGTTGGTGTCGGTGGTGCGCACCGCCACCGGGCGGCGCGGGTCGAGCGTGGTGGTGATGCGCTGGGCGGTCGTGGCGTCGCCCGCGACGGCGGGCGGCGTGGTCTCGGTGACCGTGACGGGGATGCCGGTGGCCGGGGTGTGGACGGTGGTGGTGCTGAGTCCGTCGTCGCGTGCGGTCCGCACGGGGGCGGCGGTGCCGGTGAAGCGGAGCTCGCCGGTGATGTCGGTGAGCTTGACCACCCGGCCGTAGCGGTCGTACTCGGTGGCGGACTCGATGTAGGTGCCGGTGGTGCCGTCGTGCTCGTGGAGGACGGCGGTGGCGGTCACGTCGCCGTGGGTGGGTGCTGCGCCGAACGCCTTGCCGTCGTAGGCGTAGCGGACGTCGGTGGTGACGTCGCGGGCGCGGTCGGGGGTGAGGGAGCAGCGGCCGGCGACGGTCTCCTCGCGGGAGACGGCGGTGAGGATGCCGCCGGGGGTGTCGGTGGCATAGCTGGTACGGGTGCACTGGTCGTCGTCGGCGGTCGCGGAGTCGCCGCGGATGTCCTCGGTGGTGACGCGTCCGGCGACCGTGTCGTAGGTGAAGAACTGGTCGGTGGCGCGCCAGCGCTCACCCGCACCCGCGTCGAGCGAGGTCCAGGCGTGGCGGGAGGCGATGTCGACGAAGTCGGAGGTGAGGGTGCCCCAGTCGCGGACGCTGCGCGCGGTGCGGTGGCTCCACGGGCGGGTGACGGTCCGCTCCAGGACCTTGCCGCCGGGGGCGTCGAAGGTGACGGTCCGGTAGGCGAAGCCGGCGAGCGCCCGGTGGTCGGTCAGGGCCGCGCCCTCGCCGTCCCCGAGGGCGACCGTGACGTTGCGGGTGCCGCCGGAGGGGTTCAGCCGGTCGCCGTGCATACCGCGGAGGAAGTAGTGGTCCTCCTGGGTGGAGGCGGAGGTCTGGCCGCCGGTGGTCACGCGCACGTGTCCGTAGCCGCGCCAGACGGACCAGGTCTTCTCGTCCTCGGGCACGAGGCCGTTGTCGTCGTCGTAGTGCCAGGCGCCGCCGCCGAGGTACTGGTAGCGCGTCACCTGGTCCGGTGCGCCGCCGGTGCGGTCGGTGGCGGTGACGGACTCGACGACGTACTTGTTGAACCAGTGCAGTTCGGCATCGTGGTCGGGGCCGCCTCCCAGGTACTGCGGGAAGCACCGGGTGGTGTTGGTGTGGGGCGTCGGGGTGGAGCCGGTGGTGCAGGCCGGCGCCGAGTAGCCGACGTCGATCTGGCCGCCGGCCTCGTCGGCCACGGAGGAGACCCGGGCCTTGATGAACGGGGCGTAGCCGTCCCCGGTCCGGTCGAGCCGGTTGGGGAGCTGCTCGTAGGCGAAGGTCGTGGCGGGCAGGGTCGCGGGGGTGGCGGCGGTGTGGCCGGTGTGCTGCACCCCGGTGAGCAGCAGCTGGTAGTTGACGTCGGCGGTGCCCCACCGGTGGCGCAGTTGCCAGGAGTCGACGTCGCGGTGGCCGTCGGGGGTGAGGATCTGGGTGGTCACCTTCGCCAGGCGCTCAGTGGTCCAGAAGGTGGGGCTGTAGCGGCCGGTGTCGCACTCCTCGTCCTTGTCGCAGTTGAGGTCCCACGGGGTGTCGTACCAGTGGCGGGAGTCCTTGCGGATGTCGGAGCAGTCGGCGCCGCCGCCGGCGAGGCAGCGGTCCGCGCCGGTGAAGAGGACCTTGGCGAGCGGGCGCTCGGTGTAGACGCTGTCGCGGTGGAGGCCGTACTCGATGCGGTCGACGCTGCCGCCGCGGGTGTAGCGGGTGTTGTTGTCGGTGTCGAGGAAGCGGCTGTAGGAGTTCTCCTCCCTGTTGTAGTAGTAGGCCGCCGCGTTGCCGCGGGAGTCGACCACGTAGTCGAGGTTCCAGCGCCAGCCCTGCTGGCACCAGGCGTCCTTCGCGGTCGCGTCGTGGCAGGGCTCGCCCCGGTCGTTGCCGTAGACCGGGACGGTCCAGGTGGAGTCGGTGGTGTCGCGGCCGGTGCTCCAGCCGGGCAGCCGGTGGTAGCCGAAGTAGTAGCGGGTGCCCTCGGGGTCGGTGAGGCGCCAGTACTCGCCGTCGTTGTCGCCGTTGCCGCGTGCGGTGGAGCGGAGCCGGTCGACGACGGTGCCGTCGTCGCTCTGGAGCTTCCAGCGGTCGGTGCCGTCGGGGACGAGCTCGCCGCCGATGCCGTTGAAGGAGATGTGCGCGTTGTCGTGGTCCCAGCACAGGTCGTGGACGGCGTGCCCGTCGGAGTTCTCGAACTCCTCGACCGCGCAGGACTCGTACTTGCGCTCGATGTAGCCGGGCCAGAGGTGGAAGCCGTCGCCGACCCACGAGCCCTGGTTGTTGCTGCCGCCGGTACGGCCGTCGATGGAGCCGGAGCTGTACCCCAGCCCCAGGGACGGCGGCAGGCCGCCGGGGACCTCGGGAGCGGCGAACGGGTGCGACCAGGTGAAGTCACCGGTGTTGAGGTCGGTCTCCCAGGCCGAGGACGACGCGAGGTCGGTGGCGGCCCAGTCGCCCTCCTCGCTCTCCGCCTCGGAGGAGGCGAGGAGGACGACGGGTTCACCGGCGGGCAGGTCGAGCCCGGTCACGGTGAGGGTGCGGGCCGCGGTGTCGTTGCGCGCGTCCAGCGGTTCGGGCGTGGCGCATGACGCCTTCTCCGGGGTGTCGGCGGCGCAGCCCGGCAGCCGGGAGAGGGTGAGGCGGGAGGCGTAGCCGCCGCCGTGGGCTCGGGCGAAGGAGCTGTAGTCGAGGGTGATGTCGGCGCGCAGCGTGTCGCCGGCAGCGCCGGCACCGGCACGGAAGAGTTCGGTGCCGACCGCCGGGGCGGCAGAGGCCGAGGGTTCGGTCGGGTGGGCGTCGATGACGACCAGCGCGCCGTCGCGGGTGGGCCCGTCGGTGCGCTCGGCGAGGTCGTGCATCTCGACCGTGGCGGTGGCGGGCGCAGTGGCCGAGCCCAGCGTGACGGGGAGGTCCCCGGCGCGCGTCGGCAGCGGTCCGCTCCCCGGACCGGCGAGGGTGACATCCGCGCTGCCGGTGGGCGGGGCCTGGTCGCCCTCGGGGGGCGGGACGGACGCGGCCGGCGCCTCCCCGTGGTGGCGTGGCAGTACGGGCAGGTCGCCGGCGCCGGCGACCGGCTCCTCCGCCTGCGGCACCTCCGGGCGGTTCTGGTCGCCGACGGCGGTCGGTGCCGAGACGGCCTGCACCAGTCCGGCGAGCAGAACGGTGGCCACGGCCCCTGCGGTGGCGCGGCGGGTCGCGGTGAGCCGCCGCGACCACCGCGGTTTGGCTGTCATCTGATGTGCCCCTCTTCCTCGGAAGTGGCAGGACGGGCCGCGCTCGGCCTCGTCACGTGGTGCGGCGCCGCGTTCGGGCGCGCGGGGCCCGGTGCCCGGCCGGGAGCGGCCGGGCACCGGCGGTCCGCCGTCGGTCAGTCGACGCCGGGGACCTGGGTCGGCAGGCCGGCGGTGCCGGCCGCCAGTGAGCGGACCTGGTGCTCGGTCAGGACGCCCTGGAAAACCCAGAGGTCGTCCACCGACCCCGGCCAGTGCTCCCCCGGACCGCTGTCGGCGCGGGCCGTCCGACCGACCTCCAGCGCGCCGGTCGCCTCGAAGGCCAGGGCGTTCTCCGCCCAGGAGCCGCCGGGCACACACCCGGCGCTGTCCGTGGTGGTGGGCGTCTCGTCGTCCGTGGGCCCGTCGAGGTCCGACGGGTCGGCGCAGACCACCTCTTCCAACCGGCCGTCGACGTACAGCTGGGCTGTCTTGTCCAGCCCGTCGTAGACCACGGCGAGGTGGTGCCACGACCGGACGTCGGCGACCGCCTGGTTGACGATCTCGGTGACCGTCCCGGTCGCGTCGTCGTCGGAGGTGAGGTGGAGGCGCCAGGTCCCCCATTCGGGGTCCTCGGGGTCGGGGACCCAGCGGACGGCGAGGGCGTCTCGGGCGGTGCCCGCGGCGCTGAGCCAGGTCACCGGGCCGG
This sequence comes from Streptomyces lonarensis, assembly GCF_012033735.1. Lineage (GTDB taxonomy): Bacteria > Actinomycetota > Actinomycetes > Streptomycetales > Streptomycetaceae > Streptomyces > Streptomyces lonarensis. The sequence continues at coordinate 11,363 of NZ_JAAVJD010000125.1, forward strand.
TCGGCGTCCCCGCGGCCTGCGCCCAGCCGGCGACGGTGAAACTGCCGTCGGTGGCCGCGGGCAGCCGGGTGGTGCGGGCGTGGCCGCCGGCCCCGTCGAGGTCGAGCGCGCCGGAGTCGACCCAGCCGGTGCCGATGGCGGCGCCGGGTGCGAGAGCGAGTGCGTTCCCCTCCGGGGAGGCGTCGGGGGTGGCCCCGGCGGTGGCGGTCTCGAACATCCACCGTCCCGTCACCCGGGCGGGCTGCTGGTAGAGCTGGGTGACCTCGCGGGCGGTGACCACCCGGTCGTGGACGCGGACGTCGTCGATGTCGCCGGGGAAGTAGGAGCCGGTGTTCTCGCCGTACCTGCCGGCGCCGATCGAGACCCGGCCGGGGGCGTGCCAGGGGGCGGTGTGGCTCGTGGTGCTGACTGCGCGCCCGTTGACGTAGAGGGTGAGGGTCTGCCGGACGGCGTCGTGGACGCCGACCAGGTGGACCCACTCGCCGTCGCGGGCGGAGGTGCCGGCGGGTTGCAGTGCGCGGACCGGGGTGGCTCCGACGGCGTCCGCCGAGTACTGGTTGAAGGCCCAGCGGTCGTAGACGCGGGAGTAGTACAGCTCGAACCCGGGCCGCTCCCGGCCGTGCTGCGCGGCGATGATCGCGGCGCCGGCGCCGCGGCTCTTGTCCAGCCGCGCCCAGGCGGAGACGCTGAAGCTGGTGTCGGTGCGGACGACGCCGGCGTCGGCCAGGGCGTGCCCGGTGGTGCCGTCGAAGGCGGCGGCACCCGCCTGGACCCCGTCGACCCCGGTCTCCACGGCGCCGTGGAGCCGAGCGGGGATGACGTCCGCCGCACCGGAAACGGTCGTCGCGGATGACGCCTCGTCGAGGTCGAACAGGGCCACCGCGGGGCGGCCCGGCGACTCGCGCAGTCGCTCCTTGGCGTGGAGCCGGGCGATGTCGGGGTCGTCGCCGCGCAGGAACCCGGCGAAGAGCGCGACCTCGTCCACGCGGCCGGGCAGGTGGCCGGCGGTCTCCCCGTCCTGGTGTCCGGCGCCGATCCGCAGCGGCCCGCGGGCGTCCCAGGCGGTCGGAGCGGTGTGCGTCCCGGCGGCGCGACCGTCGACGTACAGCCGCAGCGCGGCGCCGTCCCAGGAGCCGAGGAGGTGCGTCCACTCGCCCGCGACGGCGGGGCGGGTGTCGGTGACGCGGTCGGCGGTGACGTCCCCGGGGGCGTCCTGGCGGTACCGGCCGAAGGACCAGGCGCCGTCGGCTGCGCGGTAGGAGAGCTCCATGCCGGGCTTGTGGCGGCCGGCCTGGCTGACGACGACGGCGTCACCGTCGGGGAGCCGGTCGAGCCGGACCCAGGCGGAGACGGTGTGGAAGCCGCCGGTCTCCACGACGGGACCGGCGGTCACAGCGTGGCCGTCGACACCGTCGAGGGCGAGTGCGGTGCCGAGCGCACCGACGGCGCCGGCGGCGGCACCGCCCACGAGCCGCGCCCGGCGTTCGGGGGCGGAGCCGGCGAAGGCGTCCGCGCCCGCCGGGTCGTCGAGGGCCCACCGGATGCGTTCACCGGGACCGGAGCCGACCCGGTACTGGTAGGTGCGGGTCTCCGAGGCGTTGCCCGCGCCGTCGAGGGCCTGGGCGGTCACGAAGTGGAGGCCGGGGCTCTCGGGCAGGACGAGGACGGTACCCGCGGCGCCGCGGGCGACAGCGACGCGGTTGGCGGGCAGCGGGTCGGTGTTCACGCCGTACCGGTAGGCCACGACGTCCGCGGCGGGGCTGGCCAGGGTGAAGGTGCCGTAGCGGCCGACGCCGTCGTGCCAGGGGTCCTCGGGGTCGGCCGGATCGGATTCGGGGTACTGGGTCGAGCCGATGGCCGGCGCCGCGGGCACGGAGTAGTCGTAGGTGAAGTAGCAGGCCGTGGGCGTGCCCGCACTGGACCACGGCCCGTAGTCGGCTCCGTCGTACACGCGGGTGTGCCAGTGCAGTTCGACGTCGCGCGGCAGGTTCGTCGGCAGGTTCACGGAGAAGCTGCTGCCGGACTTCTTGGCCGTGGTCAGCCCGGAGTTCCACAGGACCTCGGCGCCCCGCTTGACCTGGAACTGGACGCGCACGTTGTCGCCGTCCGGGTCGGTGGCCGAGGCCGCCCGCAGCTGGCCCAGGGTGCGGACCGCGGAGCCCTTGCCCGGCCCCTTGCAGGTGCCGCCGTACTCCATGGTCAGCTGCGACATCTTCATCTGCGCCGGCGGGCGGTTGTACTGGACCCGGAGGTGCGCGTTCTTGTGGAACCGCTTCCACTGGTTGGCGTTGCTCTCGCTGCCGGCGCGCAGCCCGAAGGTGAGGGTGGCGGTGCGGTCGTCGGCGGCCTTCTGGATCGCCGCGCGGATCGGGAACTCGGCGTCGCCGGCAGGTTTGCAGGCGGACTGGCCGCCGCCGTAATGGAACGACTGGGTGCTCAGCCGTTCGACCCAGAAGCCGGAGGCGTTCTGGGTGTTCCAGCTGGTGGAGCTGGATATGCCCTTCGTCCGCCACAGCTGCACGGGGTGGTTGGAGCACTGCGCGGAGTGCGTGTTGCGGACCACGAACTCGGCGGACATCACGCGGGTACCGGCGAAGCGGGAGGTGTCGATGCGGTAGAACAGCCGCTTGACGTCGCCGGAGGTGCAGCCCGCCCAGCCGGTGCAGTTGCCGAGACCCTCGTCGCTCTTGCCGCTGAACTGCCAGTAGCGAGTGGTGGGGTAGGCCCGCGAGGTCATCGCCCAGGCCGAGGCGCGCGGTGAGTGCCACTGGGGGTCGATGTAGACCGGGTAGCTGGTGTCCACGCCGCCGAGCAGCCCGGCGTCGGGGCGGAGCACCAGCTCGCCGCCGGTGGTCACCCGGGTGTCGATTCCGGCCACCCGGGAGGACTCCACCGGCCCGGTGGCCGGGCCGTCCTCACCGCCGGTGCCGGCGGGGGCATGGGCGGTCTCCGCGGTCTCCGTGCCTGCGCGCTCGGCGGAGCGGGCGGCTGCCGGGGCGTCGCCGGCGGAACCGGAGTCCCACATGAGGGGCGGCGGCGCCTCGAAGACCGCCTCTGCCCCCGGCCCGCCGGCGCGCAGCCCGCCGTCGTCGGTGACCGCGACGTCGACGCCGTCCGTCTCCAGCTCGAAGCGCAGTTCGCGCAGCGCAGGGTTCTCCGCCGCCTCACGGTCCTTGACGACGAGAAGTGTCGTGAAGCCGTCGGACCCGGCGGACACCCGCAGGTCCACACCGGGCAGCACCTCCGGGTAGGTTGCGTGGGGGCCCTCCACGTCCGGCTCGGGCAGCGGAGCCGGCCAGCTCATGGCGAGGTCCCGGCCGTTGCGGGAGAGCGTGGCGAGCGGGCCCTCTCCGCCGGCGGAGAGGAGGAGCCCCACGGTGGCGGCCACCGGTCGGAGCCCCTCGTCGGCGGGCCTGAGGTCGGTGTCGACACGCTGCCAGCCGCCGTCCGTCCGCGACCACACGGGCGTCACGTACTCCCGCGCCTCGAGCGTGCCGTCCGGCAGCGCCATCACCTCGCGGGTCTCCCCGCGCAGCTCGGTCACCTCGACCGGCTCTCCCGCCTCTTCTGCGGCGGCCACCGCGGCCGCCTCGGCGGTGCTCTCCGGTACGGAAGCCGGGTGCCCGGGCGTGCTCGCCACCGCGGGCGTGTCATCCTGCCGGGGACCGGCCGCCTGCGCGACCGGTGGCAGCCCACCGGCCCACACGGCCGCACAGGCCGCCAGCGCGACCAGCCTCGTCGTCGTACGTGTCCGACCCGTCGCCATCGGCGCTCCTCGTTCGGGGCGCCGGCCACCCCGGCCACGGCGCGCGAACCGCCGGACGTACGGCGTCGACGAGGGCGGGGATGCGGCGCATGGATCTGTCAGTGGAGGTCAGCATCAACGGGCTCGAACGCTAGAGCACATGTGGAGGTTCCGTGACCGTTTCGCGCCACCGCTACACAGGGGGTCACGCCATGGTCATTGGCTGGGCACATATCGCTATGAACCGGGCGGTGCGGTGAAGCGCCGCGCGTCGGATGCGCCCGCCGCCCGCGGCCCGGCGGAGACGGCGTTCGTGTCGGTCGGCCGCTCCTACGTGCTGCGCGGCCGGGCCATCGTCGTGGTCTGCTGCGCCGCGTTCGCGCTGCTGGCCACCGGCCCGGAGCAGCTGCCGGCGACCGCCACGGCCGCCGTCGCGGCCGTGGTGTGGACCGTCCTCCACCTGCGCTGGTGGGAGCGGGGGATGGCGCCGCGCACGGTGGCCTGCGCGGACGTGGCCTTCCTCGCGGCGCTCTGCCTCACCCAGGGCGCCACGGTGCCCGCCGCGCAGGAGGAGCACGGCCATGCCTGGGTGCTGGTCGCGGTCAGCGTGGCCATCGTCGCCTACCAGTTCACCCACCCGCCGCTGGTCGGCGCGGCGGCGGCGCTGCTGCTGGCCGGGGCCGACCTGCTGGGCGTGATGCTCGGCCGCCCCGACACCTGGATGGCGGCCGTCCCGCAGATCCTCTGGCTGCTGGTCCAGGCCGCCATGGGGTGCGCCCTCTACCAGTTGGTGCTGCGCCGCTGCCGTGCCGAGGACCGGGCGCTGGCCGCCGCCGCACAGGCGCGGCGGCGCCACAAGCTGTCACGGGAGCGGCGTCGGGCGGAGGAGGAGTACCTGGCGGTGCTGCACGACACCTGCAGCGCCACGCTGCTGATGGCCGCCGCGCCGGCGGGGCCGCCGGCCGCGGTCCTGCGGGCGCAGGCGACGCGGGATGTGGGCCGGTTGGAGGCGCTGCGCGCCGCCGGCGAGGAGGTGGCGGCCGAGTACGAGAAGGCGAA
>NZ_JAAVJD010000126.1 GCF_012033735.1 Streptomyces lonarensis
GTGCCGCGCTCCGCGGGGCCCGGTGCGCCGGCCGTCCGGGCGACGACGGGCGCGGTGGTCGTCGGGACAGCGGCGGGGCCGCTGCGCGTCGGGGCGACGGGCGGGGCTGCGGCGGCCGAACGCGGTGCCTCCCGCTCGCCGGAGGGGTGGGCGGCGGCGTCGGGGTCGCCGGATGCCCGCTCCCCCGCGGCCGCCTGCCCGGAGCCGGGACCGTCCGCCCCCGTACCACCGCCGGTACGCGCCTGCCGCGTGCCGGCCGCCGGACGCGGCTCACGGCGCACGGCGGGCAGCACCCGGCGCTGCACCGGCGCGGCATCCGCCGCGGTGCGGGTCAAGGACGGTGCGGGTGCCCGGCGTTCACCGACCGGGGTGACGCGCTGCGCGGGTACGGGGAAGGCCGGGACGGCGCGGTCCGGCACCGCGGCGGCCCGCTGCGCGGAGGGCACGGGGGCCGGGGCCGCGGCGGGCGCGGCAGCCGGCGGCACCACCGGCAGGGTGCGGGACGGCGGCTCCAGGCCGGGGACGGGCCGCGAGGCGGGCGCGGTGGCACCGAGGGCGAACCGCGCGGTGGACCGCTCCAGGACACGGTGCGAGCGGGTGCCGGTCAGCGAGGGGTCCTGGAAGGTGGCGAGTCGGCCGCTGAACGCCGCGTCGGCGACGCCGCCGCTCGGGCCGACCGTGCGCTGGATCGGTCCGGAGCCCGACCAGCCGGCGTCCCGCGCCGACCGGTCGGTTCCCGCCGCAGCCGGCGCCGGGTCGGGGGAGCCGCCGGCCGGGGCGCCGGTGCCGGCGTCCGCGGTACCGGTGCCGGCACCGGCACCGGCACCGGGTCGGACCGGTGCGGCCGCGGGCACGGCCCGCGGCTGCCGGAAGCGTTCCAGGAAGCCCACGGGATCAGCCCTCCGCCCCGCTCCGGGTCACCAGCGACGCGATCTGTTCGGTCCACCGGCGCCGGTCGTGGTGCTCCATGTCCAGGATGTCGTCCATGCCCCAGTGGAAGTGGTAGGCCACGTACGCGATCTCCTCGTGCAGCCGGTCGGTCGCGTACGTCACGATTCCCCCAGGCGGCTCCCGCCGAGTTCGACCTCGAAGGGCTCGGAGCAGTGCGGGCAGGAGACCGAGGCGCGGGTGTGCCCCTCGGCGTTGATCTGCCGGTAGAAGTCCTGCAGGAACGCCAGATCGGAGGCGAACAGGTTCTCCACGACACCGTCGTGGACCGACGGCAGCGAGCCCAGCCGGGTGATGACCCGGCCCAGCAGCACCACCGAGAGGTAGGCGGCGTTCTCCTGGACGCGGACGTCCCGCAGCGGAACGAGCTCGTCCCGGGCCGTGGCCAGTCGCATGACACCGTCCTGGTGGACGGCACCATGGGCGTCGACGTAGCCGCGGGGCAGTTGGAACGGGAACTCGGTCTGCAGCCGCCGGGGTGCGGGCGGGGCCGGGTCGGCGGCGCCGGGCTGCGGCGCCGCCGGCTCGGACGCCCGGGGCGCCGGCGGGGCGGGCGCCGCGCCCGGCGCACGGGGTGCGGTGCGCCGCATTACTCGATGACCAGCTCTTCGAAGGTGATGGTCACGGTCTCGGTCAGGGCGGAGGCGTCGCCGGCCTTGACGGTGCTGGTGTCGATCTTGCTGCACCAGGCGTTGCGCATGTTGTAGCGCTTCACCTCGGTGTTCTGGTAATCCATCATGATGATCGACGCGTTCTTCCGCGCCGTGCCCATGTCGCCGGCGATGGAGTCGTTGATCCACTGCGTGAAGGCGGGCGACTCGGTCATGCCGCGGACGACGGTGCAGGTGCCGTTCTTCTTGACGCCCGGCAGGTTCCGGATCACCGGCGGGCCGTTGGCGGAGTTCTGCTGGTAGGTGATGACGTCCTGCTCCATGGAGAGACCGCTCACCTCCGCGAGGTACTCCACCATGACCCCGTCGATCTGGAGGCCGAAGTTGTGTGATGTGAGGCTGTCACCCTGCTGGAGGCTCATGTGCTCGCTGTCCTTCTCGGGGTCTCGCCCCCGCGCGGTGGGCGGCGGGGCGGGGCGGGGGTGGGGCGGTGGTGCGGGACCGGCCGGCGTCCGGCCCGGGCACTGCCGTCGGGCCGGTCACCGACAACGCGGTGGGCTACTCCTCCAGTTCGCCGCTGCCGCTGGAGAACTGGGCGAGGCGGAAGATCACGAACTCGGCGGGCTTGACCGGCGCGACGCCGATCTCGCAGATGACGCGGCCGAGGTCCACCGACTCCGGCGGGTTGGTCTCCTCGTCGCACTTGACGTAGAAGGCCTGCTCGGGGCGGGAACCGAAGAGCGCGCCGCTGCGCCACTCGTTGACGAGGAACGCGGAGGCGTTGCGTCGGATTCGGGCCCACAGCGCGTGGTCGTTGGGCTCGAAGACCACCCACTGGGTGCCCAGCAGGATGGACTCCTCCAGGTAGTTGAAGTATCGGCGGATGTTGAGGTAGCGCCAGGCCGGGTCGGAGGAGAGGGTGCGGGCGCCCCAGACGCGGATACCGCGGCCCGGGAAGGCCCGGATGCAGTTGACGCCGATGGGGTTGAGCAGGTCCTGCTCGCCGCGGGTGATCTGGATCTGGAGGTCCACCGCGCCGCGGACGACCTCGTTGGCGGGGGCCTTGTGGACGCCGCGCTCGAAGTCGTTGCGGGCCCAGATGCCGGCCATGTGGCCGCTCGGCGGGACCAGGCGCGCCCGGCCGCCGGCCGGGTCGAAGCTCTTGATCCACGGGTAGTACATGGCGGCGTACTTGGAGTCGTAGCCGGCGGTCTCCTGGCGCCAGACACGGACCTGCCGGGCGTTGAGCTGCGGCGGCGGGTCGATGATGGCGACGCGGTCGCCCATCAGCTCGCAGTGGGCGATCAGGCCGAGCTGGACAGCCTTCACCGACTCCTCGTCGATGGCGCCGCGTTCGTAGGCGGCCATCAGGTCGGGCACCGCGACCATGGAGATCTCGTCGATCGCCTCCAGGCCGCCGAACCCGGTGCGGTCCGAGGAGTCGCCCAGGTACTCGGCGGGGCCGGCGTCGCGGTCGACGGGCTCGTCCGGGGTGTGGACCGGCGCGCTCCGCGGCGCGGGCAGCGTCACCGCCTGGTTCTCGGGCCGCGCCAACTGCCCGACGGGGGCGGCCTCGGCGACGCCGATGAGCTTGGAGCGCTCCTTGACCTGGTTGACCACGTAGGCGCGGTTGTTCTTCTTGGCGGAGACGTCGAAGGACTCCACCGGCTTGCCGTCGTCCTTGACGGTGAGCGTGAACCGGTCGGCCGGGCCCTCGCCGGCGGTGTCGGTCACCTCGACGCTCAGGCGCTCCGCCTGGGCCGCCGGCAGCGCGTGCACGGTGAACGTGCCCAGCTCGGCGGGGTCGCCGGCGGTCAGCGCGGCGGGCGTGGCGGGCGCGGTCGCGGTGTCCGCGGCCTCGGGACCGCCGCCGACACGGACCACATAGGCGGCGGTACCGCCGTTGTTGAAGAAGCCGTAGACGGAGTGGGCGAGGTAGTACCCGTCCGTGAACTCCCCGAAGGACGCGACGTACTGGCTCCAGTTCGTCACCAGCGTCGGCTCGTTCAGCGGGCCGGTCGGGGCGAGCCCGACGAAGGCCGCCACCGAGGTACCCACCCCCTCGATGGGACGCGAGCCGCTGGCCACCTCCTCGACGTAGACGCCGGGTGACAGATAGGAAGGCATGTTCTGCTCTCTTCCGGGGTACGGGTGAGGAACGCTCACCAGCCTCGCGCGAGGTCACCGGCCGACGAAACGGCCGTCAGTACCGCGTGCGGGGCATCTTTTGTGCCCGCCGGGGCAGGTCGGCGCCACGGCTGCCCCCGGGGACAGAGCTCGCTGCACCACTGGTTGCCCTCCGGACCCCTGGTCGTGACACCCCGTCGGGACGAGACTGCGGCGCGTGGCCGTGCGCGGCGCCGATCGGGCCGAGGGCGGGGCACGGCCCCGCTCCCCCAGCGTTTCCGCGCCGATCTGCGCCCCGGCGTCCGAACGGCCCGGCCCCCGTGGAGCGGCCGCCGCCCGGGGCGCCGGCCGGGCCGAGCCACGCCAGGCCCTTTCGGGCAAGCGGCGCACAACCGGGCACTCCGGTGGGTCCTTTCGGTCACCAGCTGTGCCCGGCGGCTTCCTCTGACGTGGTGGACGCGCCACTAGCGTGCGAGGGGTGACCCTGTGGACCTCCCTGGAACCCTCCTCCGCCACCGTCGACCCCGGCGCCGTCACCCAGGTGCGGCTGCGGGTGCGGAACACCGGCGATGTCGTGGACGAATACCGCTTCGAGCCGGTGGGCCCGGTCTCGCCCTGGACGACGGTCGAACCGCAGACGCTGCGGCTCTACCCGGGCACGACCGGGACGGTGGAGCTGACATTCGCTCCGCCGCGGAGCCCGGACGCCACTGCCGGCCCCAATCCCTACGCCGTCCGGATCACGCCCACCGAACATCCGGAGGCGGTGACCGTTCCCGAGGGGAACCTGACCGTCTCCCCCTTCGCCGAGGTGCGCGCCGAACTGGTGCCGCCGGTGGTCAAGGGCTGGTTCCGCGGCCGTCCGCAGCTGGCGGTCGACAACCTCGGCAACACGCGCTTCACCGCCTCCGCCACCGGCGTCGGCAACGGCGACCAGCTGTCGTTCCACCTCCAGCCGAGCAACATCCAGGTGGAGCCGGGCCGCGCCGTGTTCGTCCGGACCACGATCAAGCCCCGCCAGGCCATCTGGTTCGGCAGCAAGGAGGAGCACCCCTACCGGCTGGAGCTGCAACGCTCGCAGGCCGACCCGCTGCCGGTGGAGGGCACGTTCCACCAGCGCGGCCTGCTGCCGGCGTGGCTCGCCACCGCGATGGGGGTGCTGGCCGCGTGCACCGTGGCGTTCGTCCTGCTGTGGCTCGCCCACGACCCCAAGGTCAGCAGCAGCGCCAAGGAGTTCAACGAGGTCGGCGAGGCGGTCCCGCTGCCGCCCGAGACCGAGGTCGAGGCCGAGCCGGAGGCGCCACCGGCGGAGCGGCCGGCCGACCTGCCGGTGCTGCCGGAGCTGCCGGTGGAGCCGCCCCCGCAGCCGGCGCCCGAGGAGGAACCGGCAGCGGCCGACGACGGCGGCGGCAGTGGCGGCGGGGGCGGTGCCGAGGAGGTGAAGGAGGAGACGGGCCATCCGCTGCTGCCCGCCCGGGAGGTCATCCTCTACAACGTCCACACCGAGCGGTGCGCGGGCCTGCCCGGCGAGGGCCCGGGGAAGCCCGACGGCCACGTCGTGCAGAAGGAGTGCGACCTCGACGAACCGAACCAGCGTTGGAACCTGGAGATCGCTCTGGAGAGCCACGGCCCGGACGAGGTCCAGCTCTTCGTGATCCGCAACGTCGCCGACGGCTACTGCATGGACCTGTCCGGCAAGGGCGGCCAGCCCATCCGGTCCAAGGTGGGCGGGTGGTACTGCGACTTCACCCTCCAGAACAATCAGCTCTGGTGGCTCGAGGAGCCCGTCCCCGGCAACTACTGGATTCGGAACCAGGCGAGCAACGGCTACTGCCTGGAGGTGGGCGGCTCCGCCAGCACCCGGATCGGCGCCCGGCTGGAGATCCACCAGTGCATCACGGGCCGGGACGACCGGGAGTGGCAGATCCTCACCGAGCAGGAGGCGGCCGACCTCTGACGCCGGCCCCGTCCGCCCGGAACGGCCCGCGACCGGTGGTCGCGGGCCGTTCCGGGTGTGTCCCCCGGGCGGCGCGGACGCGATGCCCGGGGCCGGTCCCCGACGGTGCGGCGTCGGCTACCAGTTGCCCTCGCCCGGCACCAGCCGGCCGGCCTTGCGGTACTCGCGCCGCGCGCCCTCCAGCAGGTCCGCCTGGGTCACCTGCTCGCCACGGCCGGCGGCGAGGTACGCCGCCGTCACGACGGCGCTGCGGATGGAGCCGCCGGCCAGTTCGAAGGTGTCGGCGAGCGCGTCGGGGCTGAGGCCGTCGACCCGCGGCACGTGCTTCAGCCCGTGGTGCCACAGCGCCAGCCGCTGTGCGGGGTCGGGGAACGGGAAGTCGACCACCATGTCGAGCCGTCGGGTGAAGGCGTCGTCGATGTTGGAGCGGAGGTTGGTGGTCAGCAGGGCGATGCCGTCGAAGGACTCCAGCCGCTGGAGCAGGTAGGCCGACTCCAGGTTGGCGTACCGGTCGTGGGAGTCCTTGACCTCCGAGCGCTTGCCGAAGACCGCGTCCGCCTCGTCGAAGAGCAGCACGGCGTCGGTGCGGTCCGCCTCGGTGAAGATCCGTTCCAGGTTCTTCTCGGTCTCCCCGACGTACTTGTCCACCACCGAGGAGAGCTGCACGACGTACAGGTCGAGCCCGAGTTCGGCGGCGACGACCTCCGCCGACAGCGTCTTCCCCGTGCCGGACTCGCCGGCGAACATGCCGAGGACTCCCCGGCCCCGCCCGCCTCCGGCGCTCAACCGCCAGTCCCCCAGCACCAGTTCCCGGTTGCGGGCGCGGGTGGCCAGCTCGCGGAGGTCGGTCAGCGGCCGCTCGGGCAGGACCAGGTCCCCCCAGTCCACATCGGGGCGGATGCGGCGCGCGTGCTGCTCCAGCCCGGACGCGGACTGCTGCCGCGCGGCGCGGCGCAGGTGCGCCGCCCCCAGCGGCGCCCCCTCGAACCGGGCGAGGTCGCGGGCGGCGCGCGCCGCGCGGTGCACCCGCTCGCCGCCGAGCCGGTACGGGGCGACGGTGGCGGCGAGGTCGAACCGCCCCGCCGCCTCCGGCCCGAGCGCGGCGGACCAGTCGAGCACGCCGGCCGTCGCCCGGCGGGGCGCGTCGACCACCAGCGGGTCGTGGCGGCACCACTGCGGGTCGTAGGGCCGCCGGTCCGCCATCAGGACCGTCACGTCGCGCTGGCCGGTGAGCGGCGCCAACAGCTCGGCCGGCTTCTCCGGCAGGGCCGGGACGACGACCGCGGCCCCGGACAGCCGCGCCTCGCGCAGCAGGGCGTCGGCGTGGTCGGCCGGCCCGTCGTAGAGCAGAACGGGGGTGGCGGTGGCGCGCAGCGCGGCCAGTGCGCAGCCGAGGCCGTCGCCCTCGCGGTGTTCGCGGAGGTGGACGACGGCCGGGCCGCGGTCCAGCAGCGCTGCGAGCCGGCCGGGGACGCCCTCGTGGTCGGCGGCGGCCGGGGGCGGGGTGCGCAGGTGCGGCGCCAGGGCGGCGTCTGGGGTGTCGTCGCCCAGCAGGTGCGCGACGAGCCGCTCGGGGACCCGCAGCCCGCGGCCGAGGAAGGGGTTGTCGGCGTCCTCGACCGCCAGCAGGCCGAGCGAGCGCAGCGGGCCCGAGGGGTGCAGCCGGGCGCGGGCGGCGACGTCGTGCGGGAGGGCGCCGCAGAGGTCCAGCGCGAGACCCACGGTGGCCCGGCGCCGGCTCACGTCGTCGTTGAGGTAGCCGTAGAGCCCTTCGAAGTCACGGTCCACCTCGGGTGCGAGGGCGAGCAGCAGGACGCCGCTGTCGAAGGCGGACAGCCCGCAGCGGGCCGCGAGGGCGGCGAGCCGGTCCTCGCCGCCCGCAGCGGCGGGCGGCGCCTCGTCCCGTGCGGCGGCGGCCGGGGCGTGCGGCCCGGGGCGGTCCGTGTTCAGCAGGTACCGGACGGCGTCCTCGGAGAGGTACAGGCCGCGCAGCGGTTCGCCGGCGGTCGGGTCGGGCCCGGCGCGGTGGTCGACGAGGTCGGCGACCCGGCTCCGGAGCCGGCGGAGCCGGGCGACGAGCGCCGCGGCATGCCCGGCCGCGGGCTCCCCGGTGGTGCCCGCGTCGACGGTCCGGTCGGGGGCGGCGGTGTCCTGGCTCATCGCTGCCGGCCCGGGCGGATGCGGCTCGCGGGGCGCTGCGCGGCGGCGATCTGGTGCGGCCGGTGGCCGCGCTCGCCGGGCGGCGGGGTGCCGTCGATGCCGCCGAGCCGGACGGCGGCTCCCGTGGTGACGGGCGGACCGGCGTCGTCGTCGGGGTGCGAGGGGAACGGCACGGTGGCCACCACGTCGAGGGAGGGCTTGAGCTCGCCGCCGAGGGCGCTCCAGATCTCCGCCAGTGAGCGCGACTCGGTCTGCGAGCCGCCGACGTTGAGGGGGACGCTCAGCCCCTGGCCGCCGAGGGCGCCCGGCAGGGTCGCGGGGGCGAGGAGCTCGTGGGGCAGCAGGGTGGCGAGGGCGGCGGCGAGCAGGCGGTGCTCGTCCTGCGGGCGCTTGGTCCAGGCGGTGACGAGGTAGGCGAGCCGGAACCAGCGCGGCGGCCGGCGGCGCTTGACGACCAGCCCTTCGCCGTCGTGGACCGGGGTGTGGCCGCGCTGCCGGAGCGAGGTCTCCTCACGGATGTCGTAGAGGTAGCTGTTGATCACCGGGCCGTTGCGGCGTGCCGCCCAGTCCCGGGTCGGGGCGTCGAAGGAGACGTCGATGCCGGAGCCCGCGAGCGCGCCGCGGGTGAGCAGTCCCTTGAGGACCTCGTCCATCTCGTGGATCACCGGTCGGTGCCTTCCCTCTCGCCGTGCCACCGCATGCCGTGCCACCGCGGTGCGGCGGCTGCCGTGCCAGCGCCCTCCGCCGGGTCCGGGCGCGGGCACGGGTGGTTCCCATCCAACCCCCCGGGCACCGCGGGCCACACCACCGCCGGGGTTGCGTCAGGGGCAACGTCTCGCCCCTGACAGGGCAACGGCCGTGTCCTTTCGGTCAGATACGAACGTGCTGGATCAGATGTAGCCTTCGCGCATCGCGTAGGCGACCGCATGCGCACGGTTACGAAGATGCAGGCGGGTGGTGAGACCGTGCACGACGTTCTTGACCGTGCGCTCCGAGTAGGCGAGCTTCGCCGCGATCTCCACCGTGTCGCGGCCGTCGGCGATCAGCCGCAGCACGTCCACCTCACGGCCGGAGAGCCCGCCGGCGGGTGCGCCCGAGCGGCCGGTGCTGACCCGGTGGAGCACACCGACCTGGTCGATCAGCCGCCCCAGCAGATCCGCGGGGAGGTCCCCCTCACCCCGGGCCGCGGCGAACACGGCCTGCGCGAGCCGGTGTTCGGTGGCCTCGTTCCGCCACACCACCGCGCCCACCCCGCACTCGATGACGTCGAGCAGCTCCGCCTCGCGCAGCGCCCCCACCACCAGCACCGCTCTGCCGCCCTCGGCCCGCACCACACGGCGCAGCCGGCCGAGCACCTCCTCGTCGAGGCCCTCGGGGACCACCACGGTGACGGTGCCCGGTCGGGCCTCCGCCTCGCCCCGGATCTCGATGTCGGGGTTCCGGCGTAACTGCACCAGGGTGCCCTCACGGGTGATCGGGTCGGGCGCGACCACGACGACGGGCGTCCTGGCGACTGGTGTCGCCGGCCGAGCGGTGCGTGCGGTGGCCGACGGGCCGTCCATGACGGCGGCCGCCTCCCCGCCCCGGTGCGATGTGTGCACTCTCTCCCCCAAGCTCTCGGGCGCCCCGCCGGACCGCGGGAACGCCTGACCCGCTCGACGCTAGTGGTGCCCGCCGCCCGTGTCGTCACACCAGGGCGGGACCCCGACTACCCCTACGGGGGTATCCGAATACCGTCCCCCGAAGTGGGCCGGGGGCGCACACCCCGGCTACGTTGACAATGCGTGCGCTTGTTCGGGCACCGATGATCGGCACGCCGGTACACGTGGGGGTGGGCGTGCGGGTCGGCGGACGGGCCGCGCGACGCCCGTGTCCCCGCGCCGTCCCGGCCCGTCCGGTGACGGCCCGCGCCGCGGCCGGCGTCCCCCCGCCGGCGGCCGGAGCGCCCACCCGACGAGGATCGGCGGTACCGGTGAACGTCTCCGTGATCGTGGCGGACGACCAGGCGCTGGTGCGCGCCGGCCTGGTGGCGCTGCTCGACGGCTCTCCCGGCATCGACGTCGTCGGCGAGGTCGGCGACGGCCGGCGCGCGGTCGAGCTGGCCGCGGACCTCCACCCCGACGTCGTCCTGATGGACGTCCGGATGCCCCGGCTGGACGGCATCGCCGCCACCCGGCTGATCGTGGGCGCCGCCGCCGGCAGCCGCCCCCGGGTCCTGATGCTGACCACCTTCGACGCCCCGGAGTACATCTACACGGCTCTGGGTGTGGGGGCGTCCGGGTTCCTGCTGAAGGACACGCCCCCCGAGCGCATCGTCTCCGCCGTCCGAACCGTCGCGGCCGGTGACATGCTGATCACCCCCGTCATCACCCGCGACCTCGTGGAGACCTACGCCCGCCACCACCGCGCGCTCGCGCTGGGCCGCACCCGGCTGGGTCCGCTCACCAACCGCGAGACGGACGTGCTGCGGCTGGTGGCCGCCGGTCTCGGCAACGCGGACATCGCCGCGCGGCTGGTCCTCAGCGAGGGCACGGTCAAGACCCATGTGAAGCGCGTGATGGGGAAGCTCGGTGTGAACAGCCGGGCCCAGGCGGTGGTGTTCGCCTACGAGTCGGGGCTGGTGGTGCCGCGTGGCCGCGTGGCGGCGGAGATGACCGTCCGGAAGCGGGAGGCCCCCGCCCCGGACCGCGTGCCCTCGCAGCGGTCCGCGCCGCGGCGGTCACAGGCGGCGGACTCCCCCGCGTGCTGACCGCGGGCGGGCCGCCCCGCCCGGGGCGTCACCCCGAAGGTCGGGCCGCGCGTCACTCCAGGACGTGGCGCAGGTAGCTCCGCGGGTCGGCGAGGTAGCGGCGCCAGTGGTCCACGAGGCGCAGCTCCTCCCAGGCCACCCGCCGTAGGCCGTCCTCGTCGAGCTCCAGGATCTCGGCGCCCGGCATCGCGGTCAGGAGGGGCGAGTGGGTGGCGCAGACGACCTGGCCGCCGTGCTCGACCACCTGCGCCAGGTGGCCGACCAGCTCCAGGCAGGAGGTGAAGGAGAGCGCCGCCTCCGGCTCGTCCAGGACGAACAGCCCCGGGCCCCGGAACTCGTCGCGGAAGGCGGCGAGGAACCCCTCGCCGTGGCTGCGGAAGTCCGGGCCGAACCCCTCGCGGTCCAGGGCGTCGCGGGCGGTCTCCGCCCGCAGGAAGAACCCCCGGCGGGCGGTGCGGGAGCCGAGCATGCGCCGGCCGCCGGCCGCCGCCTCGAACCGGACCCGCTCGCCCAGCGGCGACCGCTCCCGCGAGCCGGCGTAGCGGTGGCCCGCCGATCCGCCCCAGGGGTCGAGTCCGTACCCCTCGGCCAGCGCCTCCACCAGGGTGGACTTCCCCGAGCCGTTCTCGCCCACCAGGAAGGTGACCGGCGCGGTGAACCGCAGCCCGTCGGAGAGGAGTTCCCGGACGCAGGGGACGGTCCAGGGCCAGTCCGTCGCCTGCTCCGGCGGGACGTGGGCGTAGGCGCGTTCGACGATCATCCGCGACAGTCTGGCAGCGGCCGCCGACAGCCGCCGGGGCGCGGCCGCGGCGGGCGGGCCCGCGACCGGCACCGGACCCCGACGCGGTGCGGTCCCGCGGCCCGGGAGGGGGTTGTCGGTGGCGTCGGGCATGCTCGGCGGCATGAGCGAGACGGTGGAGATGGACGAGGCACGGTTCTGGCGGCTGATCGAGGAGTGCCGTCCGCCGTGGCCCGACCCGGACGCGGACGATCTGGCGGCGGCGCTGGTCGAGCGGCTGACGAGAGAGCCGGCGGCGGTGACCGCGGGGTTCGCGGAGACGCTGTCGCGGCTGCTCTGGGAGCTGGACCGGCGGGAGTTGGGCGAGAACGCCTCGTCCGACGCCTTCCTCTACACCCGCGCCGCGGTGGTCGCCGCCGGGGAGCACACCTACCGGGGGGTGCGGGCCGACCCGGCGCGGTTCGCGCCCTTCGCCGACGGTTTGGTGTGGGCCGAGTCGCTGCTGTACGTGCCGGACCGGGCATGGCGCCGGGTCACGGGCGAGGAGTGGCAGCGCGACACCCGCCACTGCTACGAGTCGTACGCCAACCGCGCCGGGTGGGAGCTCTGCTGAGCCGTGGGTCCGGCCCGGCGGGCCGGGCCGGACGCGGCGCGCTCGACGGGGCGCTCAGGCGCCCAGGGTGCCGCCCATCACGGCGGAGACGAAGGAGGACCACCCCGCCGGGGTGAGCGGGTCCTCGGAGCCGGCGGGCGAGGCCGGGGCGACGGCGAGGCCGCCGATGGCGGTGGTCTCCGGCACGGGGGCGCCGTCAGGACCACAGGTGAACGCGGCCCGGTCGGCGTCGACGGTGGCCGGGGCGGTCGTCATGAGGGCCATGGCAGTGCTCCTTCAGCAGCACGACTGGTACGTCCCCCTGGAATAGCCGCACGTCACCCCCGCCAAACACCGCGGAGGTAACGTTTCGGCACCCGGCCACCGCAGGTCCGGGTACGACGACGGGACCGGCAGGGCGACGGGACCGGCGGCGCCGCGCCGGGCCCCGCACGACAACGGGACCGGCAGGACGCCGGGACCGGCCCCGCCGGGGCGCTGCCCCCGCGAGACCGGTCCCGGCCCGTCACGATGCCGACGGCACCCGGCCCGCCGTCAGTCGGCGGCGACCGCGCGGTAGCGATCCACGGTCTCCCGCAGGACCTCGCGGCCGTCCCGGGCCCACATCGCCTCGTTGAAGATCTCCACCTCGATCGGGCCGTCGTAGCCGGCGGCGTCGACGGTCCGGCGGAAGTGCGCCATGTCGATGCAGCCGTCACCGATCTGGCCGCGTCCGGTCAGGACCCCGGCGGGCAGCGGGGTGACCCAGTCGGCGAGCTGGAAGCAGTGGATGCGTCCGGCCGCGCCGGCGTCGGCGATCTGCCGGTCCACGCGCTCGTCCCACCACAGGTGGTAGGTGTCGACGACGACGCCGACCGTGCCGGCGTCGAACGGCTCGGCCAGGTCGAGCGCCTGGCCCAGCGTGGAGACGGCGCAGCGGTCGGCCGCGTACATCGGGTGCAGCGGCTCGATCGCGAGCCGCACCCCGCGGTCGGCCGCGTACGGCGCCAGCTCGGCCAGCGCCTCCGCGATGCGCGCACGGGCGTCGACCAGGCCGCCGCCCTCGGGCAGGCCGCCCGAGACCAGCACGAGGGTGTCGGTGCCGACCCCCGCCGCCTCGTCGATCGCCGCCCGGTTGTCGTCGAGCACGGCCTGCCGGTCCGGGGCGGTGAAGAAGCCGCCGCGGCACAGCGAGGTGACCGTGATCCCGGCCTCGGCGAAGAGGTCGTGCGCGGCCTTGACCCCGTACTCCTGGATCGGCTCGCGCCAGAGCCCCACCGCGGTGACGCCCTGCTCGCCGCAGGCCTCGACCAGTTCCGGCAGGCCCAGCTGCTTGACGGTCATCTGGTTGATCGAGAAGCGCTCCAGCCCGGGGCCGGCAGCTGCCGCGGCGCTCATGCGGTGACTCCGTGGACGGTGAGCAGCTGCCGCATCCGGGCGGCGGCCAGCTGCGGGTCGGGGAAGAGGCCGAGTTCGTCGGCGAGCCGGTAGGCGTGGGCCAGGTGCGGCAGCGAGCGCGCCGACTGGAGCCCGCCGACCATGGTGAAGTGGTCCTGGTGCCCGGCGAGCCAGGCGAGGAACACCACCCCGGTCTTGTAGTAGCGGGTGGGCGCCTTGAACAGGTGGCGGGAGAGCGGCACCGTCGGGTCGAGGACGGCGCGGAACCCCTCGGTGTCGCCGGTGTCCAGCTTCCGGACCGCCTCGGCCGCCAGCGGCGCCAGCGGGTCGAAGATCCCCAGCAGCGCGTGGCTGAAGCCGTGGGCGTCCCCCGCGATCAGCTCGGGGTAGTTGAAGTCGTCGCCCGTGTAGCACCGCACGCCGTCCGGGAGGCGGCGGCGCAGCGCGACCTCGCGGCCCGCGTCGAGCAGCGAGATCTTGATGCCGTCGACCTTGTCGCTGTGGTCGGAGATGACCGACAGGAACGTCTCGGTGGCGGTGTCGAGGTCGGCGTCGCCCCAGTAGCCGTCCAGCGCGGGGTCGAACATCGGGCCGAGCCAGTGGAGGATGACCGGCTCCTGCGACTGGCGCAGCAGGTGGTCGTAGACCTCGGCGTACTCCTGCGGTCCGGACGCGACGGCGGCCAGCGCGCGGGAGGCCATGAGGATGGGCTGGGCGCCCGCGGACTCCACGACCTCCAGCTGCTCCTCGTAGGCGGCGCGGACGTCCTTGAGGGTGGTGCCGGCCACCGGGGTGAGCTGGTCGGTGCCGACGCCGCAGGCGATGAGCCCGCCCTCCGCCTTGGCCTCCGCCGCGGAGCGGCGGATCAGCTCGGCGGCGCCGGACCAGTCCAGCCCCATGCCGCGCTGGGCGGTGTCCATGGCCTCGGCGACGCCGAGCCCGTGCGACCAGAGGTGGCGGCGGAAGGCGAGCGTGGTGTCCCAGTCCACCACCGCGGGGTCGTCGGGGCCGGCGTCGGCGAGCGGGTCGGCCACGACGTGCGCCGCGGAGTAGACGACCCGGGAGGCGGGCGGCGGGCCCTGGGCGTCGCGCGCGACGGGCTCGGTGCGGTGCCGGTAGTGCTCCAGGCCGCCGTCCTGGGTGGGCAGGCGCAGGGTGTCCGGGGTGGGCGCGTCCGTCACAGCCGCACCTCGGGGACGTCGAGGCGGCGGCCCTCGGCGGCGGAGCGCAGGCCCAGGTCGGCGAGCTGGACACCGCGCGCACCGGCGAGGAGGTCCCACTCGTAGGGCGCGTCGGTGACGACGTGGCGCAGGAACAGCTCCCACTGCGCCTTGAAGCCGTTGTCGAACTCCGCGTTGTCGGGGACCTGCTGCCACTGGTCGCGGAAGGACTCGCCGTTGGGCAGGTCCGGGTTCCACACGGGCTTGGGGGTGGTGGAGCGGTGCTGGATGCGGCAGTCGCGCAGACCGGCCACGGCGGAGCCCTCGGTGCCGTCGACCTGGAACTCGACCAGCTCGTCGCGGTTGACCCGCACCGACCAGGAGGAGTTGATCTGGGCGACGACGCCGCCGGCGAGCTGGAAGACGCCGTAGGCCGAGTCGTCGGCGGTGGCGGTGTAGCGCTCGCCCTTCTCGTCCCAGCGCTCGGGGATGTGGGTGGCGGTCAGCGCCTGCACCGTCTCCACGCGGCCGAACAGCTCGTGGAGGAGGTACTCCCAGTGCGGGAACATGTCGACGACGATGCCGCCGCCGTCCTCGGAGCGGTAGTTCCAGGAGGGGCGCTGCGCGGGCTGGAGGTCGCCCTCGAAAACCCAGTAGCCGAACTCGCCGCGCACGGAGAGGATGCGGCCGAAGAAGCCGCTGTCGATGAGGCGGCGGAGCTTGAGCAGGCCGGGGAGGAACAGCTTGTCCTGGACCACGCCGTGCTTGATGCCGGCGTCCGCGGCCTGGCGGGCGAGGGCGAGCGCGCCGTCGAGCCCGGTGGCGGTGGGCTTCTCGGTGTAGATGTGCTTGCCCGCGGCGATGGCCTTGCCGATGGCGGACTCGCGGGCCTGGGTGACCTGCGCGTCGAAGTAGATGTCGACGGAGTCGTCGGCGAGGACGGCGTCGAGGTCGGTGGAGACCGCCGCGGGGTCCAGACCGTGGCGGACGGCCAGCTCCCGCAGGGCGTGCTCGCGGCGGCCGACGAGGACGGGCTCGGGCCAGATCACGGTGCCGTCGCCGAGGTCGATGCCGCCCTGCTCGCGGATGGCCAGGATCGAGCGCACCAGGTGCTGGCGGTAGCCCATGCGGCCGGTGACGCCGTTCATGGCGATCTTGATGGTCCTGCGTTCGGTGGCCGATGCGCTCATGGCCCCCACGTCCTTTCGTCGGGTGGTCCGGGCTGACGCCCTCCGCCGAGAGTAAGCGCTTTCTATCGTCCTGGGAAGCGGGCGCACACAGCGAAATCCCGGCGGCCACCGCAGGCGCGGCCCGCGGCGCCACCGGGCGCACCCCACGAGCGCGCCGCTGCGGGGCCGCGCCCGGCGTGCGGAGG
>NZ_JAAVJD010000127.1 GCF_012033735.1 Streptomyces lonarensis
TCAGCAGACCCTCCGGGCTTTTCCCTTCGGTCTTTCTTTGTGTCTCCGACTCTACCAGACTCACTTCCGTGATCCTGACCCCCGGTCGGCGGGGACAATCTCTCGGCCTTTCGGCCTTTCCCTCCGGGTTTCCCCTTCGGTGTCTCCGACTCTATCAGACCCACTTTCGTGTTTCTGACCCCCGGCCGGCGGGGCCTTTCGAGCTTTTCGCCCTCCGGCGTGTCCACCACGTTAGAGCATTTCCCCGGCCGATTCAAAATCGACCCGGACCATGAATTCAGCATGCGCGAACGCACGAGAAACAGGCCCGAAAGGGCAGATGCACCTAGGCAGTGGGTGCCGCCTCCTGGGACGCTCAGCGTCACTTGGGGAACCGAACGGCTCCGTGGCAGCTCGGAGAACATTACGCAGACACGTCTGGAGCGTCAAATCCAGGTGGCACACCGGTCGTACCCCCGGTCGGGCGCGTGCGCGGGTGCCTCAGTCGAGGTCGGTGAGGCGGCCGCCGGCGTCCGGCTGGTCGTCCTCGACGCGGCGCAGCAGCCGGGTCAGCAGTTCGCCCAGCACTCCCCTCTCCTGCGGGTCGAGGTCCTGCAGGAGCCCCTCCTCGAAGACGGAGGCGAGTCGCATCACCTCCAGCCACTTCTGGTGGCCGGCCTCCGTGATCCCGACGATGACGCGCACCCGGTTGGCGGGGTCGCGCTCCCGGGTCACCAGTCCCGCCGCCAGGAGCCGGTCGATGCGATGGGTGATCGCGGCAGGGGTGAGGCCGAGCCGGTTGGAGAGGGTGCCGGGCCACAGCTGGTAGGGGTCGCCCGCCATGACGAGCGCCTTCAGCACCTCCCACTCGCCCTGGCTGAGGTCGGCGGCCCCCAGGTGCCGGCTGTAGGCGACGCTCATCCGCCGGTCAAGGCGGGAGAGGGCGTTGACGACCTTCTCCACCTGGGGGTCCAGCTCCCGGTACTCCCGGAGGTAGATGGCGATCTGCTCGTCGAGGGTCGGCTCGCGCCGACGCTTGGGAGGCATGGCGGGGAGTATCGCACGTCACCCTCAAAGCGTTCGATCCCGAACACCTCGGCCCTGTAGTCTTCGATATCGAACTTTAGCTTCTAACTCTCTGGCCCCGGGCACGGCGTCGTCCGCCGACTCGGGGCCCGGCCGCGTGGCCCGGCGCCCCGCGGCCCGGACGCCCGACGGGCCGGAGCGGTAACGGAGCGGACCAGCACGACGAGAAAGGCGAGGGGGACGGTGGACAAGCTGACCGGGACGGGATCGGCGCTGCGTCGCATCCAGATCGGTAACGCGCTCAGCGCGTTCGGCAACGGCTTCACGGTGCCGTATCTGTTCATCTACGTGGCGCGCGTGCGCGAGCTCGGTGATCTGGCGGCCGGCGCCACGCTGGCGGCGTTCGCCGTCGCGGCGCTGCTGGTGCTGCCCTTCACCGGGCGGGCCATCGATCAGCGGGGGCCGCTGCCGGTGGCGCTCGCAGGGGCGGCGGCCGCATCCGCCGGCGCCCTGAGCTTCGGGTTCGCCGCGACAGCGCCGACGGTGCTGGTCTCCGCCGGCGTGATGGGCGCGGGCCTCGCCATGCTCCAGCCGGCGCTGGCGACCATGATCGTGTGGTGCTCGACGCCGGCCGGCAGGTCCCGGGCGTTCGCGACGCAGTTCTTCCTCGCCAACCTGGGGCTGGGGCTGGGCGGGCTCACCGGCGGGCTCATCGTCGACGAGCACCGGGCCGGGAGCTTCGTCGCCCTCTTCACCACCGAGGCCGTCATGTTCCTGGTGCTGGCGGCGGTGGTCTCCACCGTGCGGCTGCCGCGCAGCGCGCCCGGGGTCGCACCGCACCGGCCGGTCGCCGCCTCCGGCGGGCCGGGTGCGCGCGGAGCGGCCGCGGCCCGGCTGCGCGTCCGCCGCCGGAGCGCCGATGCCGCCGCACCGGCGGCAGACGGGATGCGCGCGGTCTTCGCCGATCCCGCGATGCTGCTGCTCTGCGTGCTGGGCTTCGTCCTCTTCTTCGCCTGCTACGGCCAGTTCGAGGCCGGGCTCGCCGCCTACGCGGTCGAGGTGACCCGGGTCTCGCCGAGCACGCTCGGCATGGCGCTGGCGGCCAACACCGCGGCGATCGTCGTGACCCAGTACGCCGTGCTGCGGTTCGTCGAGGGCAGGCGGCGCAGCCGGGTGATCGCCCTGGTCGGCATGGTCTGGACCGTGGCCTGGCTCGCCGCTGCCGCTTCCGGGCTGCTGCCGGTGGCACACGCCCTGGCGGTGGGGCTGCTGATCTCGACCTACGCGCTGTTCGGCGTCGGCGAGGCGATGCTGTCGCCGACGGTGGCGCCGCTGGTGGCCGATCTCGCTCCGGCCCGGCTGATCGGGCGGTACAACGCGGCCTTCGCGCTGGTGAAGCAGTTGGCGCTCGCGGTGGGGCCCGCGGTCGGCGGGCTGCTCGCCGCGGTGGGGGCCTACTTGCCGTACCTGGTGCTGGTGACCGGATGCTCGGTGGGAATCTCGGTGCTGGCGCTGCGGCTCGGCCGTCGGCTCACCCGCGACCAGGAGTACGGGACCGTCCCGACCACCGGGGCCGACTCCCCCGGTGAGGTACCGGCCGTGGCCGTGGCAGCGGCGGAGCCGGTGGCGGTGGCTGCCGTCGTCGGGGCCGGCGGAGCGGGGCCGACGACGCCCGACGTGCCGGCTCGGGACGGCGCGGGAGGCGGGCCGCCGGTGACGGCCGCCGCAGTGCCGGCCCGCGCTGATCGGGAGCCCGTCGGCTGCGGCAGCGCCGCCGTCTGACCCGGCGCGGACGGCCCGGGCCCGTACCTGCGCGGTACGGGCCCGGGCCGTTCGGCGTCGTGGCGGCGAGCCGGCCGGTTGGTCAGAGAGCGGCGGGGGCGGGCAGCGCGAACTCGGCCCACACCGACTTGCCGCCTTCCGGCAGCCGCCGGGTGCCCCAGTCGGTGGCGACCGCGGCGACCAGGGCGATGCCGCGTCCGGTCTCGTCGCCCAGGCGGACCTGCTGGTGGCGCGGCAGGTGCTCGTCGCCGTCGGTGACCTCGATGATGAGCCGTCGGTCGGTGCGTCGCAGCCGCAGCCGCATCGGCGCCTTGCCGTGGACGACGGAGTTGGCGACCAGTTCGCTGGCGGTGAGCACGCCGAGGTCGCGGAGCTCGTCGGGGAACCGCCAGGAGGAGAGGACACCGCCCGCGAAGGCCCGGGCGCGCGGTGTCGCCTCGATGCCGCCGTGCAGGTCGAGCGCGGCGGCGCGGAACAGGCCCGCGTCGGCGCCCTCGGGTTGCGGCCGGGTGAAGGCGAGGATGGCGACGTCGTCGTCATGGCCGTCGGAGATGCCCAGCGCGCGCAGCAGCCGGTCGCAGAGGATCTGCGGCGAGTCCGCGGCGACGGCGAGCGCCTCCTCCATGGTGTCGAGTCCGGCGTCGATGTCGGCGTCCCGGCGTTCGACCAGGCCGTCGGTGCAGAGCACCGCGCTGCTCCCGGGCGGGAAGGGGATGGCTGCGGACTCGTGGACCCAGTCGCCGGTGCCGAGCGGCGGTCCGGTGGGGCCCGGGGTGCGGTGGACGGTGCCGTCGGGGCGGCGGACCACGATCGGCAGGTGGCCGGCGGAGGCGTAGGAGAGGGTGTCCTCGCTCGGGTCATGGACGGCGTAGACGCAGGTGGCGATCTGGGTCGGGTCGATCTCCGACGCCAGGCCGTCCAGGAGCTGCACCACCTCGTGGGGCGGCATGTCCAGCCGTGCGTAGGCGCGCACTGCGGTGCGCAGCTGGCCCATGACGGCGGCGGCGCGCACGCCGCGTCCCATGACGTCGCCGATGACGACGGCGGTGCGGCCGGCACCCAGGGTGATGACGTCGTACCAGTCGCCGCCGACGGCGGTCTCGGTGCCGCCGGGGTGGTAGGTCGCTGCCACCCGAAGCTCGTCGGGCTGTTCCAACTCCTGCGGCAGCAGGCTTCTTTGCAACGTGACGGCCGTCTCGCGCTGGCGGCCCTCGCTCTCGCGGAGGCGCTCGGCGGAGGTGACCTGGTCGGTGACGTCGGCGGCGAAGACCAGGACGCCGCGCACCGGTGGGCCCTCCGGCGCGGAGAGTTCGACAGGGGTGCAGGTGAAGGTGTGGAAGGTGTCGCGTCGTGGCCCGCGCACGCGGCGGGACTTGATGGTGCGGGAGGTGTTGCTGCGGCGCACCTGGTCCATCAGCGGGACCAGTCCGAGCTCCTCGAGCTCGGTGAGCGATTCGCGGGCCGGGCTGCCGGGGGTGCGGGGGCCGAACAGGGCCGCGTACGCCTCGTTGACGTACGCGAGGCGGTGGTCGGAGCCGTGGACGAGCGCGACGGGGGCGGGGACCTGGCCGAGGAGTTCGTGCACCGCCGGTCCGTGCACGAACTCGGCGTCGGTGGCGGACGCGTGGGACGCCCCGGGGGTGCCGGGGCCGTCGGGCGGGTCGTTGCCGTCGGTCTGTGCCACGTGGTGGTTCTCCTCGGCGGGTTCGGCGCCGGCCGCGGTCCGGGCGTCGTGGCGGCCGGGTCGGCCGTCGCGCGCGGCGGGGACCGGCTTGGCCGCGGTGATCGCGGCGGGTGCGGTGCGCCGCTGCGTGCCGGGCAACCGGATGCCCCAGCGGGTCAGTTTCACCTGGTCTCTCCCAGTAGCCCGGTCAACCTGCCGGGATGGCGTGGCTAGGGTCTCGGGCGTCGCCGTCAGCGCGCGGGCCGCCGGTCCAAGACTACGGCCCTCCGGGGGTGCGGTCGCTGCCCGCCGCGGCCTCGAACTCCGCCCGGGGGTGCTCCATCGAGCCCAGCGAGACGATCTCACGCTTGAAGAGACCGGCCAGGGTCCACTCGGCGAGAACGCGGGCCTTGCGGTTGACGGTGGGGACCCGGCTCAGGTGGTAGGTGCGGTGCATCAGCCAGGCGGGGTACCCCTTGAGGCGTCTGCCGTACACCCGTGCGACGCCCTTGTGGAGGCCGAGGGAGGCGACCGAACCGGCGTAGCGGTGGCGGTAGGAGACCGGCTGGTGGCCGCGGAGCACACGGGCGATGTTGTCGCCCAGAAGTCGCGCCTGGCGCACGGCGTGTTGCGCGTTGGGCGCGCAGAGCGCGGGTTTCCCGTCGGGCGCCGGGTCGTCGACGGAGAGGTCGGGGACGGCGGCGGCGTCGCCGGCGGCCCAGACACGCTCCACGCCGGTGACCCGCAGCTGGGGCGTGCACCGCATGCGCCCGCGTTCGTCGAGGGGGACGCCGCAGGCGGCGAGGACCGGGTTGGGCTTGACGCCCGCGGTCCACACCAGCGTGCGGGTGGGGTGGCGGGTGCCGTCGCTGAGGACGGCGACACCGTCCTCGTAGGCGTCGAGCCGGGTGCTGAGCCGCACGTCCATGTTGCGTCCGCGCAGCTCGCGGACGGCGTACTCCCCCATCCGCAGGCCCACTTCGGGCAGGATGCGGTTGGTCGCCTCGACGAGAATCCACTTCTGCTCGGCGGCGCTGACGTTGGGGTAGTAGCGGCTGGCGTAGCGCGCCATGTCCTCCAGTTCGGCTACCGCCTCGACCCCGGCGTAGCCGCCGCCGACAAAGACGAAGGTGAGGGCGGCGTCCCGCACCTGCGGGTCGCGGGTGGAGGCGGCGATGTCGAGCTGCTCCAGCACGTGGTTGCGGAGCCCGATCGCCTCCTCGACGGTCTTGAACCCGATACCGTGCTCGGCGAGTCCGGGAACGGGCAGCGTTCGCGAGACCGAGCCGACGGCGAGGACGAGGTGGTCGTAGCGCACGGCCTCCGGGACGCCGTCCGCCTGCTCCGCCGCGAGGGTGCGGATCTGCACGGTCCGCGTGGCGGGGTCGGCGGAGACCAGTTCACCGCCGAGGAAGCGGCAGCGCGGCAGTATCCGGCGCAGCGGCACGACCACGTGGCGCGGTGAGATGGAGCCGGCGGCCGCCTCGGGGAGGAACGGCTGGTACGTCATGTACGGCTCCGGGGAGACCACCACGATCTCCACCGCCCCCCGCCGCAGCTCGCCGCGTAGGCGGCTCTGGAGGCGCAGCGCGGTGTAGAGGCCGACGTATCCGCCGCCGGCCACGAGAATGCGGGTGGGTTCCTTCGTCACTCGTCCATGAGGCACAGGGTCTCCGGTGTTTGTCCACAGGTACGGCGGGACGCTGCTCCGATAGGGGCGGCGTGGGCCGTATTCGCCCTCTTCTCAGCGTCAGCGGCCTCAACTATGTTCGTACGTCGGAGGGGCGGTCGCACCGCTCTCCGTCGCAGGGTGGGGTGCCGTTCGGGGGGACGGCGCAGGTGCTGAACCGGGGGGAGACAGGTATGCGTTCTCAGGAATCCCAGGAACGGTCCGCGGGTGGGGCCGCGCGGCGCGGGCGGTCGGCCCGCGGGCCGGAGGGCAGGGACGACGGAGCGGCGCCCGCGGAGGGCACGCGGGGCGGTCGCGGGGCGACGGCCAGGCCGGGCGGGAGGTCCGCGTTGCGGACGGACGCGCAGCGGAACCTGCGGCACGTGCTCGACGCCGCCCGTGACGTCTTCGGTGAGCAGGGCTACGACGCGCCGGTGGAGGAGGTGGCCAGGCGCGCGAACGTCGGCGTGGGGACGGTGTACCGCCGGTTCCCGAACAAGGAGGCGCTGGTCAGGTACGTGACGGAGCTGGAGACCGGCCGGCTGGCCGAGCGGGCGTTGTCCTCCCTCTCGGAGCCTGCGGAGCCGTGGACCGCGCTGGAGGGGTTCGTGCGGTTCGCCTCCTCGGCGCGGAGCGGCAGGCTGCTGCCGGAGCTGTTCGCGGTCGGGGTGGGGCTGGGCACCGGCGCGCCGTCGTCGGGCCCCGCGTCGGGCAGCGCGTCGGGCCCCGCGTCGGGCCCCGCGTCGGGCAGCGCGTCGGGCAGCGCGTCGGGGGACGGCATGACGGACGGCTTCGCGCCGGGCCGGGAGGCCGGGGGCGAGGTCGGCGTGGGCGCCGCGGGGGCGGCGGCGGAGCGGGTGCCGCAGCCGAGGTCGGCGCCGGAGGACCTCGACGGGGGCCGCGCGGCGGCGCCTGTCGCGTCCCCGGGCACGCCTCCGGTCGGGGGGACCGGCCCCGCGGGCGACGCTACGCACGAACACACCCGCGAGCTGCTGGAGTTGCTGTCCAGGCTGGTGGAACGCGCGCGCCTGGCGGGTCAGCTGCGGTCGGACGCGTCGGTGGCGGATGTGCTGCTGGTCATCGCCACCGCACCGCCCCCCATGGCGGACACCGCACGCCAGGCGGTGCTGTGCGAACGGCTGTTGGACATCCTGCTGCAGGGGCTGCGGCCCGCCCGCGGCTGAGGCGGGAACCTCCCACGGACGGGTGGTTCCGGCCAACGGCGGCACACGGACGGTGCTCCGTGTGGGACGCTACGACCGGAGCCTCCGCGCGTTGCGACGCGCGGGCCGAAGGGGGCTCGACAGGGACGCAGACAGCCTCGGGGGCTTACCGCATGAGCATGGACGGTCCGGGCGAACCACAGGGTGAGCGCGGGGAGTCCGGCCCGCCCGAGGCAGCAGCGGCCCCGCCGCAGGCAGCGACGTCGGGAGAGACTCACCGCTCCGCCGACGCGCCGCCGGTGGTGCGCACCGCGCAGCCGGTCGCCGGGCCGGCGGAGCGTGACGAGGCACCGGGGGTGGCGGTGCCCCCGCCGTTCCGCGAAGCCGGCCACGGCGAGCCGGCGCTCCCGGGTGACCAGCCGGCGGCTGACGTGCAGTCGGCCGAGCACGCCCCGGCCGCCGAGACGGGGGCGGCGCACGGCAGTGACATCGGGGGCACCGGGGGCGGCGAGGACGACGGCGGGGGGCCGCCACCCGGCGAGGACCACGCCGTCCCGCGGCAGCGGGCCCGCGCCGATGTCGGGCCGCAGTTGTTCGACGGGGCGCAGCCGTTCGGCGGATCGCCGTCGTTCGGCGGGCCGGCCTCCGCCTTCGGAGCGGCAGGGGCGGCCGCCGCGGCCGATGCCGGCGACCTGGAGCTGGTCCGGCTGATCCGCGGCGGCGACGCCCTCGCGTCGGAGGAGCTGTACCGCCGCCACGTCGATCCCGTCCGCCGCTACGCCCGTACCTGCTGCCGCGACGCGGACACCGCCGACGACCTCACCAACGAGGTCTTCGCCGCCACGCTCCAGGCGATCCGCGGTGGCGCCGGGCCGCAGACCGCGGTCCGCGCCTATCTGCTGACCTCGGTCCGGCGGGTCGCCGCGGCGTGGTCGCGAACGACGCGGCGTGAGCAACTCGTCGACGACTTCGCCCTGTTCGCGGTGGAGGCGGCCGGCGGCGGGCGGCGCGCGGCGGAGACGACGGAGTCCGGCGCGGACGTGCGGGCCATGCACGTCGCCGAACGTTCCATGGCGGTGCAGGCGTTCCGGAGCCTGCCGGAGCGGTGGCAGACCGTGCTCTGGCACACCACGGTGGAGGAGTCCTCGCCGCAGGAGGTGGCCCCCCTGCTGGGGCTCACCCCCAACGCGACCTCCGTACTGGCGCACCGCGCGCGGGAAGGCCTCAAGCAGGCCTACCTCCAGGCGCACGTGAGCCGGGCGCTCACCGACGGCGGCGGCTGCGCCCGCTACGCCGACCGGCTCGGCGCGTACGCACGGGGCGGCCTGCGGACCCGCGCGGAGCGTGGACTGCGGGAGCACCTGCGGGAGTGCGACGCCTGCTCGGCGGCGGCGCTGGAGGTCCGGGACCTCAACCAGCACATCCGTTCCGTGCTGCCGATCGCCGTCATCGGCTGGTTCGCCGCGGAGTCGACGCTCAAGGGCGCCGGGCTCTGGGGCGGCGCGGCCGCCGCCGGGGCGGGCGGGTCCGCTGCCGCCGCGAGCGGCAGCGGCTCGGGGGGCGCCGCGTCGGGTGCCGCCTCGGAGGGGCTGGGGGCACCGGTGAAGGTGGGCATGGCGGCCGCCGTCGCGGCGACGGTGACCGCGGCCACCCTGGCGCTGCTGTTCATGGGAGGCGCGGGCGAGCCGGGACGCGACGTGGCCGACAAGCCGGGGGCCGCTGTGCCGGCGCCCGGTACCCAGCCGCCTCCGGAGGAGGCGGACCCGGCGCCGGAGCCCGACCCCGAGCCCTCGGCACCCGCCGTGCCCGAGAACCCCGCGGCGGAGCCGGAACCCGAGCAGCCGGAGCCCGACCCGCCGGTGGAGGCGGAGCCGCCGGTCCGGTCACAGCCCGAGCCGGAGCCCGACCCCGAGCCGTCCGCCCCGGCGCCCGACGTGCCCGAGCCGGTCGACCCCGAACCGGACCCGGCGCCCGACCCGGCGCCCGAACCGGAGCCGGAGCCCGATCCCGAGCCGGAGCCCGAGCGGGCGTCCTACGAGGTCCGGTCGCTCTCCTACGACCTGCTGGGCAACTCGAACGAGCCGACGCTGCGGCTGCTGGGGAGCAGCTGGACCTGGCAGCGGGCCGGTCTGTCGATCGGCGGGCAGCAGCACGCGCACGGCATCACCGTGTCGACGGTCTCCTCGGTGACGATCGACCTCAACCGGCCGTGCCAGGTGTACCGGGCTCGGGTCGGCATCGACGACTCGACGGCGGCGCTGGGCGGGGCGGTGTTCTCCGTGCTCGGCGACGGCGAGCGGTTGTGGACGTCGTCGGTGCTGGAGGGCGGTGATCCGCCGCAGTCCCTCCGGGTGGCTGTCGACGGCGTGCAGTCGCTGCGGCTGGTCGTCGAACCCCGGGGGACTCTGGGGGCGTTGGGGCTGGCCAACTGGGCGGAGTCCGCGATCGAGTGCGGCTGATCCGGCCGCCGGGTCGGGCCGGTCGGATCGGGTCGGTCGGGTCGGGTCGGTCGGGTCGGGTCGGGTCGGGTCGGGTGGGGTCGGGTCGGGTCGGGAGCACGGTGCGCCGCCATCACGACGGATGGCGCACGGATGGCGGCAGCGGCGCCGAGGGCTCGGAGAAGGCTCCGCGAGGTCAGCAGCGACGCGACAGGCCCCGGCAGCGCAGCAGCAGGGTCAGGGAGTGACGCCGCTGGTCACCGCGCGCGGCTGATGGTCACCGGAGGTGGACCAGCACGAGCCGCGCCGGGCCAGCAGCCGCCGCAACCAGACCTCCATGGCGACCAGTTCGGCGATGCCGTCGAGCGGCAGTGTCTCGCCCTCGGTCGCCGCGCGCAGCGCCTTGCGGACGACGCGCGCGTCGACCAGGCCCGCGTCGGCGAGGAGCGGCGCCGCGAAGAGCTCCATCAGCTCCGGAAGCGCGGCGCGCAGGCCGGTGAGGGCGCTCTCCGCGGCGGCCTCCCGGCTGGACGCGCCCCAGCCGGGCGGGAGTTCCCGTACCCCGGCCCCCTGCAGGACGGCGCGGAGCACCTCGGCGCGCGCGCCGGGCTGCACCCGCAGCGTCTCCGGCAGCGCCTGGCAGGCGCGCACCACCTGGTTGTCGAAGAACGGCGCGTGCAGCCGCTGGTGGTGGCGTTCAGCGGCCTGGACGAAGATCCGGTGGTCGGCGGCGCTGCGGGCGAGCGCGGCGCGGGCGCGGGCGACGCCGGGCCGGCCGTTGTCGGCGCTGTGGCGGGGATGGGCCGCGGCGGCCTCCAGCCTCACCGAGACCTCGGCGAGCGCCTCGCCGGTGAGCCAGCGCGCGGCGGGACCGGGGCGGCTCCAGGCGAGTGAGGCGAGTGAGGTGGCGAGCGCGGTGTCGGGTGTGTCGGCGGTGGGGCCCGAGGCGCCGCGCAGGTGGGTGGCGGCGCCGGCGAGGCCGTCGCGGTACGGGGTCCGGGCCAGTCGCCGGGCCGCCCGGTAGATGGTCAGGGGTGTCAGGACCGAGCGGTTGCCGTCGCGGCTGGCACGGGCCAGCGCGGTCACCGGGCGCAGCACGTAGCGGCGGTTGCGGTCGAGCAGCAGGTCGGCGAGGCGCGCGGGGTGGGCGTCGAGGACCTGGCGGGCGCCGCTGCCGATGATGTGGTCGGCGCTGCCGGCGGCGAGCCGACTGCGGTGGCGGGCAACGCCGACAAGTGACGGTCCCGGCTCGTCGGTGAGATGGACCTCGTCCAACGCCGCGTAGGGCAGGGCCTCTTCGGCGGCGGCGACGACGACGTGGTGCAGTCGCGGGTCCTCCCCTATGGCGCGGGCGCGTTCGAGTTCCGCGAGGCGGGCGGTCCGCGCCTCGTCGCTGCCGGGGGTGAGGTCGTTGAAGGTGACGGCGAGCAACCGCTCACCGGCGAGGGTGGAGCCCGTGCCGAAGATGGTTCCGGGTCGGCCGGGGAGCCCGGCGGCGAGCAGGGCGAGCGTGGTGGAGGCGCTGCCTCCGGAGAGGTCGGCGCCGACACCGGGGGCGGGCTCCGCGCCGTCCCGCGCCGGACCGGGGCGGCCGTCGTGGGCAGCGTGGGCGGCGTAGTCGCCATGGGCCGCGTAGTCGCCGTGCCCGGTGTGCCCCGTGCCGTAGTCGTCGTGGGTCGGGCCGTGGCCCCCCGGTCCGCCGGCGACCGCCGCCGCGGCGGGGAGTGCGCCGTGGGCGCCGGCGGTCTCGTGGGCGACGGGTTCGCTGATGTGGCGGGGGGCGGCGAGCCGCGCCCGGACCGCCTCGACCAGGGCGTCGCGGACGCCGGCGATCGCGGCCTCCTGCTCGACCTGGGGGGCGGCGACCACGGTGGGGACGGCCGGTTCGTAGTCCTTGACATCCCGGACGCCGCCCTCCCGCATGGAGAGTGCGCGCCCGGGCGGGACCCGGCGGACGCCGGCGTAGGGCGAGCCGTCGCCGAGGGCCTCCATCGACTCGGGGCAGGCGAGCATCGTGGCGAGCTGACCGATGTCGAGTTGGGCCTCGGTGAGGTCGGCGAGCGGCAGGGCGGCGGTGGCGTAGGCGGTGCCGCCCTCCCAGTCCGCGTGGAAGACGGGGTGCAGGCCGGCGAGGTCGGTGGGGATGACGGTGCGTCGCCCGAACCGGGCTACCGGGGTGTAGCTGCCCGGGAACATGGTCAGTTGGCGCAGCGCGCCGGCCCGGGCGGAGGTCAGTGCGGCTCGCAGCCGGGCGTCGTCCGCGCCGCAGTGCCCGAGCACCGCGAGCTGGGTGTCGCCGTCCGCGTGGACCAGGCGGATCTCGTCCGGGCGCCAGTCACCGACGGCCCACAGCGGGTCCGGCCCCTCCCACAGCGGCTGGGCCCCCAGCGGCAGCACGTCGCGAGCAGCGCTGATCGAGGCTCCGCACCACCCCACGAGCCATCGCATGCCGCCTCCCCCACCGGACCGTGCCCGCGCCGCGGGCTGTTTCGGGTGTGCGCCGCTCCCCGGGTTGGTGGGGCAGTCGGGACACAGTGGGGCCATGCTGCCATGGGAGCGGGTGCTACGGCTCGGTACGGGGTGGTGCGTCGCGGGGCAGGGCTGATCGACCCGTGGCGGGTTGCACCCCTGGAAACCGGCGCTATCCGGCCATTGTTGGCCGGAGTTCGCCCCATGACGACATCGCGCGCGGGCGACGGACCGGTGTGACCCGGGAGACGCTGGTCGCCTCCCGGGCCACGACCGCCGTCTGCGGGGATGTGAGACGGCGGCCTCCCCCGGCCCACCGGTTTCCAGAGCGCGGCGGACCGACCCACGCCCACACCATGCAAGACCTCGGGCCCTCACCTGCACAGAGCGCACGGACAGGCGCACGGCCACATGCCGGGAGCGCGACCGGGGGCGGCGCGGGCACGTTCCCGCGGCGCTGTGACCGGGCCGATCGGCGGCGCCGGAACGCCGCCGCCGGCAGGGGTGGCGAACCGCTCGGCCGCAGTTCGCCACCGTAGAAGACCAGCCATCCGGCGACAGGCCCCTTAACGGTCAGAAGGCATCGAACTACGCTGGGTTGGCGAAAGCGCGGAAAGCCCTGTGCTGGTCGCGGGGTTGCCGTCGGTGGTGTTCAGGGGTGCGCATGTCCAGGCAGTCACGCGGACCGAACGAGAAGCTCGGCACCGTCCTCGTCCTCGCCGGCATGAGTAACGCCGGGCTCGCACGCCGGGTCAACGACCTCGGCGCGCAACGCGGCCTGACGCTGCGGTACGACAAGACCTCGGTCGCCCGGTGGGTGACCAAGGGGATGGTGCCGCAGGGTTCGGCGCCGCATCTCATCGCCGCCGCCATCAGCAGCAAGCTCGGTCGGCCGGTCCCGCTCCACGAGATCGGGCTGGCGGACACCGACCCCACCCCCGAGGTCGGCCTCGGTTTCCCGCGGCACGTCGCCGACGCGGTGCGCGGCGCGACCGAGCTGTACCAGCTGGACTCCTCCCCCGGGCGCGCCGTGTGGCAGTCACTCGCCGGGTCGTTCTCCGTCAGCGCCTACGCCACCCCGGCCGCGCGCTGGCTCATATCCCCGGCCGATGCCTCCGTCGCCCGGGACGCCACCGCGGACGGCCACGGTGCGAACGGCGGCACGGACGGCGAGGACGGCGGAGTAGGCATCGGCCGCGCGGACGCCCCGGACGGCGCCGGCCGCGAGGACGGCGGCACGGGCGACGACGGCGAGGGCCGCGACCCCGCCGGCGAACCGGGCCGCCACCGCGACCGGGACGGCGGTGTCGGCCGCGTCGGTCACTCCGACGTCTCCAAACTGCGGGAGGCCGCCGACGAGGCGCGCCGCTGGGACTCCAAGTACGGCGGCGGCGACTGGCGTTCGGCGATGGTGCCGGAGTGCCTGCGGACCGACGCCGCGCCGCTGCTGCTCGGCAGCTACTCGGACGAGGTGGGGCGCTCGCTGTTCCGGGCGACCAGCGAACTGACCCGGCTGGCGGGCTGGATGGCCTTCGACACCGGGCAGCAGGAGGCCGCCCAGCGCTACTACATCCAGGCGCTGCGACTGGCGCGGGCCGCCGCCGACGTACCGCTCGGCGGCTACGTGCTGGCGTCGATGTCCCTCCAGGCCACCTACCGGGGGTTCGCCGAGGACGGCGTCGACCTCGCGCAGGCCGCGCTGGAGCGCAACCGCTCCCTGGCGACCGCCCGCACGATGAGCTTCTTCCGGCTGGTGGAGGCGCGCGCGCTGGCCAAGGCCAACGACAAGCACGCCTGCGGGGTGGCGCTGGCCGCCGCGGAGAGCTGGCTGGAGCGCTCCCGCTCCGGCGACCCGGACCCCGGCTGGCTCGACTTCTACGCCTACGACCGGCTCGCCGCCGACGCGGCCGAGTGCTACACCGATCTCAAGGCCCCCGGCCAGGCCCGGCGGTTCACCGAGGAGTCGCTGTCGGACCCCACGGAGAACTTCGCGCGGTCGCACGGACTGCGCCTGGTGGTCGCCGCCATAGCGGAGCTGGAGTCCGGCAACCTGGACACCGCCTGCGCCATCGGTACCCGCGCGATCGAGATGGCGGCGCGGATCTCCTCCGCCCGCGCCACGGACTACGTCCGCGACCTGCTCCACCGGCTGGAGCCGTACGAGAACGAGCCCGTCGTCAAAGAGCTGCTGGAGGCCGCTCGCCCGCTCCTCGCTTCTCCGGCATGATCCGACACATGACACGGGCACCGTACGACTGCGACGTGCTGGTCGCCGGCGCGGGCATCGTGGGGCTGGCGACGGCGCACGCCCTGCGCGCCGCCGCCCCGCGGCTCCGGGTCGTGGTGGTGGAGAAGGAGGCCGGGCCCGCCCGGCACCAGAGCGGGCGCAACAGCGGCGTCGTGCACAGCGGCGTCGCCTACCGGCCCGGCTCGCTGAAGGCGCGCCTCGCGGTCGCCGGCGGCGCCGAGATGCTCGCGTACTGCGCCGAGCACGGCATCGCGCACGCCCGCCCGGGGAAGGTCGTGCTGGCCACGACCAGCGAGGAAGTGCCACGACTGCGCGAGCTGGCGCAGCGCGGGCGCGCCAACGGGGTCGCGGTGGAGGAGCTGTCGCCGCGGCGGCTCGCCGCGCTCGAACCCCACGTGCGGGCGGTGGCGGCGCTGCGGGTGCCGAGTACCGGGGTGTGCGACTTCCGGGCCGTGGCCGCGCGGCTGACCGCCGACCTCGACGTCCGGTACGGGGCCGCCGTCACCGTTGTGGACCAGCGCCCCGGCCGAGGCGTGGCCATCGGTACCGAGGCGGGGCATGTGCTGCGGGCACGGGCGCTGGTGACGTGCGCCGGGCTGTACGGCGACCGGCTGGCGCGGCTGGCCGGCGTGGAGCCCGGGCTGCGGATCATCCCGTTCCGGGGCGAGTACCGCACGCTGGCGCCTCGGGCGGCGCGGATGGTGCGGGGCCTGGTGTACCCGGTGGCCGACCCGGCGCTGCCGTTCCTCGGCGTCCACCTGACGCGGGGCACGGACGGCACGGTCCACGCCGGCCCCAACGCCGTTCCGGCGCCGGCCCGCGAGGGGTACCGCTGGTCCGCCGTGGACCCCGCGGAGCTCGTCTCGACCCTCCGCTACCCGGGGACCCGGCGGCTGGCCGCCCGCTACTGGCGCACCGGAGCCGCCGAGATCCGCCGTTCCCTCTCCCCCGCCGCCTTCGCCGCCGCGGTGCGACGGCTGCTTCCCGCGGTGGAGGCGGCCGACCTGCTCCCGGCGCCGGCCGGAGTGCGCGCGCAGGCGGTCCTGCCGGACGGCACGCTGCTGGACGACTTCCGCTTCGCCGAGGGACCGCACAGCGTGCACGTGCTCAACGCCCCCTCCCCGGCGGCGACCGCCGCCTTCCCCATCGGCCGCGAGATCGCCGAGCGCACGCTGCGGCGGCTGGCCGGGGGCTGAGCGGCGGCGCGGCGGCGGGCGGGACGAGCCGGGCTCGGCGGCGGGCTCGGCGGGTCGGGAGTGCGAGGGCTGGTGCATAGTGCCCCGATTTTACGTTCGCGTCCCCGGTCGCGTCGCCGGGACGGCGGGAGCACC